>CAYLVR010000175.1:0-8137 GCA_964387165.1 uncultured Chitinophagaceae bacterium
GCCCTTCCACTTGAAGGGGACCGGATTTATCTATTCATCTATCTCTGTGACACCGCCTGAAATCGCGAATTTCATGGCGTCGGCAGAGCCGATATCAGTCAGGGGTTTAACACGCTCACGTTTTACAAAATATAGCTGCCCGGCTAAAGCGTAGGATTTTGGAACGTAAACCGCCACATATTCTTCCAGTTCGAATTGTTTTAATTCTTCCTGGGTAATAAATCCTATCTGCCATACATCCCTGTCCTGAACACTCACCAGTACAGCTTTATCAAACTTCCTTTTGTTGCCGGCAAAAGCTTCGAAAAAATCTTTTACTGTTGAATAAATGATCTTGACACCGGGGGTCCTTTCCAGGATTTTATCAAACAGGTCCACCATGCGACCAACAATAAACGAGGAGGAAACGTACCCCACTATTATCACCGTTAAGATCACAATAACGAATCCTATCCCTGGTATCCTGCTGGGGTGGCCATCAGCATCTGCCCAGTGCGGAAATAACCTTCC
Source organism: uncultured Chitinophagaceae bacterium (assembly GCA_964387165.1). Classification (GTDB taxonomy): domain Bacteria; phylum Bacteroidota; class Bacteroidia; order Chitinophagales; family Chitinophagaceae; genus Flavitalea. Next base: position 511 of record CAYLVR010000175.1, read on the forward strand.
CAAGATATCCGGCAAAATATTATCGATAAAATTAAACAGCGCGGTTACTGCATATACCGTTATAATGATGGGCGCCAGTATTATCAGCCCCTGGAGAAAGTATTGAAAAAGCTTTTTTAGAACCTGTCGGTTTTTCATCGTTATTCATTTAGTTTTTGAGAAGCTCGTCTGCCCCTCCCCTTTGAAAAGAGGGCTTTGGGATTTACAATCTAAATCTGACTGCCGGGGATTTCCTACTCAAAAATAAGTAGCCTGTCGCGTAACGAAACAGGTATTTTAACTGTCATTTCTGGTGAAAACACAGAAAAAAATTAATGGAAACTTTGGTTACGTAAAAAGTTTCCGTAGTTTTGCTGCCTGATAGATAGCTGACTATGGATATGAAAGAACGTATACAACTCAAGGCAAAGGATCTTTTTCACCGGTATGGTTTCAAATCTGTTACTATGGATGAGATCGCTTCTCAACTTGGGGTATCTAAAAAAACGATCTACCAGTATTTCTCTGATAAAGATGAGTTGGTAGATGTGGTTGTGGGAGACGTTACTTCTTTTTCAAAATCCCTTTGTGATAAAAATATCGGAGCCAGCAAAGATGCGATACATGAACTTTTCCTGGCTATGGATGTAACACAACAGGTGCTTGCCGATATGAACCCGACAATGATGTATGACCTTGAGCGGTCGCATCCCAAAGCTTTCAGGGTATTTGTTGATTTCCGTAACAAGTATTTATACGATCTGATTATTTCGAACCTGAAAAGAGGGATTGAAGAAGGACTTTTTCGGCCCGATATTAATATAGAAGTAATGGCAAAGATCAGGCTCGAAGGATTAATGATGGGGTTTAACACTGATATTTTCTCACCGTCAAAATTCAGCCTTGCGGAAGCTCAGAAATTAATAATAGAACATTTTCTCTTTGGGGTTGCCTCATTAAAAGGGTACAATCTTATTTTAAAATATAAAAAGGAAAGCATTAAAAGTTAAGAACATGAGATTTTATTCAATGAAAATAGTACCCAGGCTTGTTCTGTTAACATTTGCTGTTGCAATTTCAGCAATGGTCTCAGCCCAAAATGCTTTTACTGCACAGGAGGCGGTTGATTATGCATTAAAAAATACCGTGCAGGTAAAAAATGCATTGCTTGGTGTGGGAATACAAAACCAGACAAACCGTGAAGTAACTTCCGCTGCCTTACCACAAATAAGCGGCAGCCTGAACTACACGAATTATCTTGATATACCCACCAGCTTGTTACCAGGAGAATTTTTTGGTCAGCCCGGTACATATATACCCGTTCAGTTTGGAGTTAAACACAACCTTAATTATGGGGTGGATATTCAGCAGTTATTATTTGACGGCCAGGTATTCGTTGGTTTGCAGGCACGTAAAACAACGATGGAGTTTGCTGAGAAAAACGCTGAAGTAACAAAAGAACAGATTAAGGCTAATGTATTAAAAATATATTACCAGATCCTTGCAGGCCGCCAGCAGGTCCAAACAATTAATGCCAATATCGAACGAATAGAAAAACTGGACAGCGATTCAAAGGAAATGTATAAGAATGGGTTCATAGAAAAACTGGATATAGATAAAACAGAAGTTACTCTTACTAATCTGCGGACAGAAAAATTAAAGGCGGAAAATAAATTAATCGTCGCGTTACAGGGATTAAAGCTGTTAATGGGAATGCCTGCTAAAAATGAATTAATATTAAAGGATTCTTTACCTGAAGAAACATTTAAACAGGATGTACTTGATGAAGTATATAGTTATGATGACAGGAAAGAATTTCAACAGATACAACTGCAGGAAAAACTGAATGAATTTAACGTTCGCAGGTATAAGCTTACTTATATCCCAACAGTTTCTATTAATGGTAATTTCAGCAGGAACGCACAACGCCAGTCTTTCAGTTTCTTTAAAGGTAATGAGCAGTGGTTCAACACTACATTTGTTGGATTAAAAATAGCCGTTCCAATATTCGATGGTTTTGCGAAAGATGCAAGAATTAAAAAAGCAAGATTTGAATTACAGCAAACACAGAATCTAAGAGAAAATCTCCAATTGCAAATTGATAAAGAAGTAGAGGAAGCACGAATAAATCTGCGCACGGCAGTTGCCTCAATGGATTACCAGAAAAAAAATATGGAACTGGCAGAGAAAGTATATAATCAAACTAAATTAAAATTTGAACAGGGACTTGGTTCAAATCTTGAGATCACTACAGCACAATCAGAATTAACTACTGCGCAGAATAATTATTACGGTGGGCTTTATGATGCAATTATAGCCAGGATCGATTATTTACGTGCGACAGGAAAATTATAATAAACCTTTTATGATATCAGAATATTTCAAAATTAATACTATGTATAAATTAATCGCTCCGGCACTGATTATTTTCTTTATAGTGGCCTGCGGTGGTAGCGGCGAAAAAAAACCTGCTGGCGATAAAAAAGCCCAGCTTGAAAAGTTAAAAGCGGAACAATCGAAAATTGGGGAGCAGGTTCGTGCACTTGAGGAGGAGCTTGCGAATACAGATACTGCTTATGCCAATAAATTAAATGCAAAGCTGGTAGTTGTTACCCCGATAGCGACAAAACCATTTAGTCATTACATTGAACTGCAGGGAAAAATTGATGCTGTTGATATTGCTTATGTAACACCGCGTGGAATGGGCGGACAGGTTACAGCACTATATGTTAAACAGGGAGATAATATAAGGAAAGGACAGTTGCTGATGAAACTGGATAATGTAGTGGCCAACCAGCAGGTTGAACAGGCAAAAATTCAGCTTAATCTCGCAGAAGACCTGTATAACCGTCGCAAAAATCTCTGGGATAAACAAATAGGTACCGAAGTGGAACTTATCCAGGCAAAATCAAATGTAGAAAACCTGAAAAAAAGTGTGGCACTTGCACAGGAACAGGCAGATATGTCGAATGTTTATGCCGGCATTTCGGGAGTGGCAGAATCGGTTACAATAAAAATTGGGGAAACATTTACTCCGGCCTCCGCTACCCAAAAGGGAATCTATATTGTAAACAGAAGTAATTTAAAGGTAACAACCCAGGTCCCTGAAAACTATCTTGACCAGGTAAAGGTTGGATCAACTCTCCAGGTTAATTTACCAGATATCAGCAAGAATATTACCGCTAAAGTAAGTGTAAAGGGAAGTACAATTGATCCTTCTTCACGATCATTTTATATTGAGGCAAAAATTCCGGAATCAAAAGATGTTCGTCCGAATCAACTGGCTCTGGTAAGGATCCAGGATTATTCCGTACCTAATGCTATCACCATCCCGATGAATACATTACAGAATGACGAAAAAGGAAAATTTGTAATGGTTGTTGCAGAGGAGAATGGAAAAAAAGTAGCTAAAAAGCGCCAGATCGAAGTGGGTTCATTATATGGAAACGACCTTGAAGTGAAATCTGGTTTGCAGGCAAATGATGCATTGATCACTGAGGGTTTCCAGGGATTATATGATGGACAGACGGTGACTACAGGTGAAAATTCATAATATCAAAACTACTGTATGAGTGTATTAGAAAACTTCCAGGGAAAATTCAAGCAATTCGGCCCTACTACCTGGAGTATAAAAAATAGAACATCCATCTACCTGATGATGATATTTATCAGCATCGTGGGCGTTGTTCAATTTATTACCTTACCTAAGGAACAATTTCCTGATCTTGTAATTCCTACTATTTATATTCAAACAATAAATGTTGGTAATTCACCAAAGGATATCGAAAACCTTATTACACAGCCGATAGAAAAACAATTAAAGTCTATCAGCGGTGTTAAGGTCGAAAAAATTACAAGCACATCACAGCAGGATTATTCAGCAATTATTGTTGAGTTTGACGCCTCGGAAAATATTGATGTTGCACTGCAGAAAGTAAAAGATGCGGTGGATAAGGCAAAACCAGATTTGCCAACAGATCTTACCGAGGAACCAAGTGTAATGGATGTGAACTTATCGGATCTCCCGATAATGTATGTAAATATCAGCGGCGATTATGATCCCGTAAGATTAAAAGAATATGCTGATGACCTGCAGGACCGTCTTGAAGAATTATCGCAGATTAATCGTGTTGATATTGTAGGCGCTCCCGAAAGAGAGTTCCAGATAAACGTAGATAATTACCGTATGCAGGGCGCCAATATCACTTTCGATGATATTGCTAACGCTGTTGCCCGTGAAAACCTCGATATATCGGGTGGTTTACTGGAAGTAGGAAATATGAAAAGGAGCATGCAGTTGAAGGGTCAATTTAAAACTGCTGCTGATATTGAGAAAGTTGTTGTAAGAAATACTGCGGGTCAGCCAATTTACCTGAAAGATATTGCAGTTATTAAAGATACAACGAAGGATCGTGAGAGCTTTGCGCGACTTGATGGCAAGAACGTAATTACGCTAAATATCATCAAGCGTGCAGGAGAGAACCTGATTGAAACTGCTGATGAGGTAAAGCATGCTGTGCAAACAATGCAGAAGGATGAATTCCCGCCTGATTTAAAAATCGTAATGACCGGCGATTTATCAAAAAATGCGCGCCATTCTTTCGATGAACTGGTAAATACAATCGTAATCGGATTTGTTCTTGTATTAATTACCCTCATGTTTTTCATGGGTGTAACCAATGCGTTTTTTGTGGCGCTAAGTGTACCGTTGAGTATGTTCGTCGCGTTTATGTTTTTACCCGCAGCCGATTTAATGGTGGGCGCGAATGTGACGCTTAACTTCATTGTGTTGTTTGCATTATTATTCGGGTTGGGAATTATCGTGGACGATGCGATTGTGGTAATTGAAAATACGCATAGAATATTTGTTGAAGGAAAAGGAAGGATAAACTCGGAGAAATCGGCAATGATGGCCGCAGGAGAAGTATTTATTCCTGTACTGGCAGGTACATTAACAACACTTGCCCCATTCTTTCCATTATTGTTCTGGCCGGGCATCATTGGTAAATTCATGATCTATTTACCGGTCATGCTGATATTTACGCTGACAGCATCGCTGATAGTGGCCTTTATTATGAATCCTGTTTTTGCAGTGGATTTCATGAATCATCCTGATCATGGTAAAGAACCTAAGTCGGCCATTTTCAAAAAGCCTGGTTTATGGATAGGTCTTGGATTTGGTATTTTACTCGATTTGGTTGGGTTGAGGTTCATGGGTAACCTTTTGATCACAATTGTATTACTCGTTATATTAAACAAATATGTATTAACTGATTTAGTACATGGCTTCCAGAATCGTGTGTTACCTGCATTGATGCGCAGGTATGAAAAATTATTACGCTGGTCGTTGAGTGGATGGAAACCTGTCTATTTATTAATAGGTACAATTGCGTTCTTCTTTGTAAGTCTGCTAATATTTATCGGATCTGTTGCTACAAATCGTGTATCGGTAGTATTCTTTCCTAAATCAGATCCCAATTTCGTTTATGTATATTTAAAAGAGCCAGTAGGTACTTCTGTTGAGTACACCGATTCAATTACCCGTGTACTTGAGCAAAGAGTGTACAAGGTGCTGGATATGGAGAATGGAAAACAGAACCCCATTGTTGAAAGTATTATTGCGAATGTGGGTGTGGGTGCTGCTGATCCATCAAGTGGCGACAGAAGTACAAGAGCAGAGCTTGGACGTGTGCAGGTATCATTTGTTGAATTTAAATATAGAAACGGTGTATCTACTGCAGCCATTCTTGATTCTGTTCGCGCAGCTGTGAGAGGAATACCCGGTGCAGAAATATCAGTGGACCAGGAAAGCAGTGGGCCTCCAACAGATCCTCCAATTAATATTGAAATAGCGAGCGAGGACTTCGACAATTTAATTAAGACTGCAGTTAGTTTGAAAAATTATCTCGATTCCATTCGTGTACCAGGTGTTGAAGAGCTAAAAATGGATGTTGACCTGACTAATCCTGAAGTTTCGCTTACTGTGGACCGTGAGCGCGCATTAATTGAAGGTGTTTCTTCTGCTCAGATCGGTATGCAGATAAGAACGGCATTATTTGGAAGAGAAGTATCTAAAATTAAAGACGGCGAGGACGAATATAAGATTCAGTTACGCAACGAGGAACTACAACGCAAGAGCCTGAGTGATATCTTAAATATGAATATCATATTCCGGGATATGGCATCGGGGTTGACCAAGCGTGTTCCACTCAGCTCATTAGTGAAAGTTGACTATACCACCACACTGGGAAGTGTAAAAAGAAAGGATAATAAACGTTCAATTATTCTTCGCTCCAATGTTGTTACTTCTGGCGGATATACTCCAACATCTGTAAATGCTGAAATTAAAAGTTATCTCAACAGGTTCCAGGGTACGCAGCCAGGTGTAACAATAAAGCAGACAGGTGAAGGAAAACAACAAGCTGAAACAGGACAGTTTCTTGGAAATGCCATGATGATAGCGCTTGCGTTGATATTGTTTATCCTTGTTCTCCAGTTTAATTCCGTAAGTAAATCGGTAATTATTCTTACAGAAATTATATTCAGTTTAATTGGTGTGTTCCTTGGATTTGCATTAACCGGAATGGATGTTTCTATTGCATTTACAGGATTAGGTATTGTGGGGCTTGCCGGTATAGTGGTGAAGAACGGTATATTGGTAGTTGAGTTTGCGGATGAATTACGTGCACGTGGAATGAAAACCCGCGAAGCTGTAGTCCAGGCAGGTAAAACTCGTATTATACCTGTATTATTAACCGCGCTTGCTGCTATATTCGGATTAATTCCGTTAGGCATCGGATTTAATATCAACTTCATTTCAATGTTCGAGAATCTTGACCCCCAGGTTTTTATTGGCGGCGATAGTGCGAGATTCTGGAAGCCACTGGCGTGGACAATTATATTCGGATTGATATCTGCATTCTTTATGACGTTACTGATTGTTCCGGCAATGTATTTAATTGCTGAACGTTTACGCAGACCAATGAGGAAAATGTTTGGAGGCAAATGGATATCAATGATCGGAATTCCACCCTTGTCAATTTTATTTTTATTTTTAATGATAGCTGCCTCAATCAGGCAGGGATTCAAGAGGAGAAGACGTGCGGGAAAACTAGCCGGAAGAACACCAGTAGGAGAAACAGCAACATATAATGAAGCATTTATCGGAAGCTGGTTTTAAGTCTGCCCCTTTGAAAAAAAGGAAGATTTGCCGTACACTGCTTGATCCCTCGGCTAAAACATACGACGTAGAACGAAGCCTCGGCACGTTCATAAAGTAAAACGGAGATTTTTTTAAAAATGAATTTATGATAACTAATCATCAAATCGATTATCACATCTACGGTGAAGAGATGCAGTATGTGGAAATAGAATTGGACCCTACGGAAACAGCTGTTGCCGAAAGTGGTGCATTTATGATGATGGAAGATGGGATAGGAATGCAAACTATTTTCGGTGATGGCTCAAAACCACAACAGGGATTTTTAGGAAAACTGGTGTCTGCCGGGAAAAGAATTCTTACAGGCGAAAGTTTATTTATGACCGCATTTACAAATGAAGGAAATGGAAAGAAAAAAGTAAGTTTTGCCTCCCCTTATCCTGGAAAAATAATTGCCCTGGATCTTTTAAGACTGGGAGGTAAAATGAT
>CAYLVR010000176.1:0-1097 GCA_964387165.1 uncultured Chitinophagaceae bacterium
TTCTTAATATGATCCATATGGTCTTCGCCGGGAGCTGGTGGAAGTGTTACATTTTTCATTCCTGCAAGACTTCTCAGCTCATTGTTAGCTTTTGAATGGTCGCGTACCATCATAGCTCCGAAATCCTTCACACGCTGGTTAGTAGCTTTCTGTTGGGCCAATTCCCCTAGTTGAACTTCCATCATACCCCCGCTTGCCGCTTCTACGGCAAATTTTGAATCTTTTTCATCAACCGGGGCGTTCATTATCCCTGTATTTTCGGCAGAATCCTGCTTTATTTCGTTAGACTCATTTGCGCTTTCGATTGCATCAGGAGAAGCATCATTACAAGCCTGGAAAACAGAAAACGCCACACATGCTGCAGCAATCATACTTAACTTTTTCATGGTTATTCATTTTGTTGTACCTGATACTTTACAAATCGCATGCCTTGCGGTAAATTGCAGGAATGAATACCACGGAATCAGTGACGGGCATCTCACACATCATAAAAACAAGACGAACGATTAAGCCGGATAAAATGAACGGGAAAAAAATTCCTGATGAAGAGATCATGGAATTGCTGCAACTGGCTGATGCCGCACCAACCCATGCTAAAACAGAACCCTGGAGGTTTATCGTTTTTGGCAATGAAAAAGTAAACGAGTTTACCACAAGGCACGCCGATCTGTATAAATTAAATACGCCGGAAGCGAGCTTTAACCAATTGAAATACGACAGCCTGCAAAAATTAGGGTATAATGTGTCGAATATTATTGTAGTCTGGATGAAACGAGCGCCTACACATAAAATTCCAGAGGTAGAAGAAATCGCCGCGGTTTCTGCAGCGATACAAAATATTTTATTGGCCGCTACAGAAAAAGGAATTGCTACATTCTGGAGCACAGGGGGACTTACCCACCACCCGGCATTACACAAAGAGTTTAATTTAGGAGAAGAAGATATTATTATCGCAATATTATATTTAGGCTATACCGATGAACCATTCAGAGAAGGAAAGAGAATAATTCCTTTACAGGACAAAATTGAATGGATAAAATGATGGAGAAAAACCCCAGTCTTGAGCAGTTAGCTTCCGAACTGGACGGAGATTTTTT
>CAYLVR010000176.1:1107-8125 GCA_964387165.1 uncultured Chitinophagaceae bacterium
TTTTATGATAACGCAATGCGCATATTATATGCAACGGATGCTTCCGCATATCGTGAGCTACCGCTTGCTGTTGCTATTCCAAAAAATACAAATGATATTAAAACGCTCATTAAATATGCGCGCAAAAATAAAATCGGGTTAATTCCGAGAACCGCGGGAACATCACTTGCCGGACAGGTTGTTGGAAATGGAATAATTGTAGATGTATCCCGGAACTTCACAAAAATAATCGAATTAAATAAAGAAGAAGGTTGGATAAGAGTGCAACCGGGAGTGATAAGAGATGAATTAAATGTATTCTTAAAACCCCATGGATTATTTTTTGGCCCGGAAACATCTACCGCTAATCGCGCAATGATCGGGGGAATGGTAGGAAATAATTCCTGCGGATCTAATTCAATTGTTTACAGGAGTACACGCGAACATTTACTTGAAATAAAAGCAATATTAAGTGATGGAACAGAAACAGAATTTAAAACAATTAATATTGATGAGTTTCATAAGAAATGTGAAGGTTCGGGCCTGGAATCCAAAATATATAAAACTACCAGGAGTTTATTAAGCGATTATAATAACCAGGTTGAAATAAGAAAAGAATTTCCGAAAAAAACCGTCGAAAGAAGAAATACCGGTTATGCAATTGATATATTACTGGAGTCTGCTCCATTTACGGCCGGAGGCGAGGAGTTTAATTTTTGTAAACTGATAGCGGGCTCTGAAGGAACGCTGGCTTTTATTACAGAAATTAAATTGAATGTTGTTCCACTTCCACCGAAAGAAACGGGTTTGTTATGTGTACATTTTAATTCTATTGACGAGGCGTTACGCGCTAATTTAATTGCGCTGAAATACCGCCCCTCTGCCAGTGAGCTAATAGATCATTATATACTGGAATGCACAAAGGAAAATATAGAGCAGGCCAAGAACAGGTTCTTTGTACAAGGCGATCCGGCAGCAATACTTGTTATAGAATTTGCGAGAGCCACTAAAGAAGAAGTTCAGGAAGCTGCCGCACGAACAGAAGAAGAAATGCGGATGAATGGCCTGGGATATCATTTCCCGGTATTATATGGTGGCGACACAAAAAAAATATGGACATTAAGAAAAGCGGGTCTCGGATTATTAAGTAATCTTCCTGGTGATGAAAAGGCTGTTCCGGTTATTGAGGATACTGCCGTAGATGTAAATGACCTTCCTTCTTTTATCAGGGATTTTAACGAAATACTTAAAAAACATAATTTATTTTCTGTGCATTATGCACACGCTGGTTCCGGGGAAATACATCTGCGCCCCATTATTAATTTAAAAACAGAAGAAGGAAATAAATTATTCAGGATAATTGCTGAGGAAATAGCGACGCTGGTAAAAAAATATAATGGATCATTAAGTGGCGAACATGGTGATGGTAGATTAAGGGGAGAATTTATCAGGCAAATGGTGGGCGAAAAAAACTATGAACTGCTGAAAAATGTGAAGCGCGCCTGGGACCCGGAAAATATTTTTAATCCGGATAAGATCGTTGATACCCCACCGATGAATACAATGCTCAGGTACACACCGGGGCAAAAAACACCTGTATTCAATTCTGTTTTCAGATATACAAACCAGAACGTGTTGCAGCATGCGGAGCAGTGTAATGGATCTGGAGACTGCCGGAAAACACATGTATCCGGGGGAACAATGTGCCCATCATTCATGGCAACAAGGAATGAAAAAGATACAACTCGTGCGAGAGCGAATATTTTAAGAGAGTTTTTAACCCGGTCAGATAAAATAAATCGATTCGACCATAAGGAGATTTATGAAGTGATGGACCTGTGCTTAAGTTGTAAAGCCTGTAAATCTGAATGCCCCTCTAATGTTGATATGGCTAAATTAAAGGCCGAATTTTTACAGCATTATTACGATAGTAATGGTGTACCGTTTCGTTCTATATTAATTGCCAATTTCACCAAGTTTTCGAGCCTGGGTGCTATAGCGCCTTCTATATATAATTATTTTATGGAAGGTGCCGGCATCAGTAGTTTGATAAAAAAGTTTTCGGGCTTTGCAAAAAAAAGATCGATGCCTACGTTGTATAAAACAACATTAAGGGCGTGGTATAAAAAACACAGAACTTCAGCCAGGCGTGATGTGTTTAAAAGAAGAGTGTATTTATTCTGTGATGAGTTCACTAATTATAACGATACAGAAATAGGGATAAAAGCTATTTTATTACTCGAGAAACTGGGATACGAGGTAATTATTCCTGAACATGGGGAAAGTGGCAGGGCCTGGTTATCAAAAGGTCTTGTACGGGTGGCGAAAAAAATAGCTAATAAAAATATAGAATTATTATTTCCATTGGTTAGTGACGAAACGCCTTTGCTTGGTGTAGAACCCTCTGCTATATTAACATTCAGGGATGAATATCCTGATCTTGCAACAGATGAGAATTTAGAAAAAGCATATTACCTGAAAAGGAACACTTTTATGATGGATGAATTTATTGCGAGAGAAATTGAACTGGGTAATATAAGCCGGGATAGTTTCACCACAGAGAAGAAGAAAGTTGTGTTGCATGGTCATTGCCAGCAGAAAGCATTGTCCAGTGTTGAACCATCGGTAAAAATATTATCATTGCCACAGAATTATTCTGTAGAAACAATACCTTCGGGATGTTGTGGCATGGCGGGATCTTTTGGATTCGAGAAGGAACATTTTGATATTTCCATGCAAATAGGTGGGCTGGTATTATTTCCTGCCGTAGAGAAACAGCCTGAAGAAACGATTATTGCAGCGCCAGGTACGAGCTGCAGACACCAAATTAAGGATGGAACGGGACGGAAAGCGTTACATACTATCGAAGTCCTTTACGAAGCATTGGTGTAGGAGATCTTCCTATTCATTATATGTAAATTCTTACAACCCCTTTACGAAAGGGAGAACAGTCAGAAAAAAACAAGATGAAATATTTAGTAACGGCTTTAGTATTTGTCACAGTTTTATTTGGTTGCAAATCCGGTGAGGTTAAATTCAATCCTGCGAAGAATGCGCATATTGTATTTATCGGCAACACATTTGCCGATAGAATGCAGTATTATGGATATTTCGAAGCAGCACTGCACCACAATTTCCCCTCACAAAATTTAGTGATTAGAAACCTTGGGTGGAGCGCTGATGAACCAGGGCTACAACCAAGACCATTAAATTTCGGAAGTACAAAAGATCACCTTGCTGATCAGAAAGCGGATATCATATTTGTTTGCTTCGGTATGAACGAATCTTTTAAAGGGCCCGATAGTTTGAATGCATATAAAGCTTCCCTGGATAAATATTTAAAAGAATTAGCCACAAGTAAGTTTAATGATACAACACTTCCACAACTGATACTGGTATCTCCTATCGCCCATGAAAATATTGGCGGTAATTATCCAGATCCGGCAGAGCATAATAAGAATTTAGAATTATATACAGCTGCAATGAAAGAGGTTGCTGATGTAAATAAGATAGGGTTCATTGATTTGTATCACCCTTCTTTAAATTCTACTGATCTCACGATTAACGGCATCCATCTGAATGATAAAGGCTATGATCACGCTGCCAAATGGATGTGTGATGCGTTGGGATTAAAGTATAAAATCGGTAATTCTTCAGTAGTAAAAAGATTAGCAGAAATAAAGAACCAGCACTTCTTTTACAAATGGCGGGCAGTAAATGGTGAATATATTTATGGGAGAAGACAAAAACCTTTTGGTATAATATCCTATCCACCGGAAATGAATAAGCTGGATCAGATGGTCAGCGCACTGGATAGTTTAACATGGATGGCTGCGGCAGACAAATCGAACCAGGAAAAATATTATGAGGAATCACTGAAAGTTATTGATGAATCTGGTAAAAAAACCTCAGAAGAACACGCAGAACAACCGCAATATCCCGCAACAACATCACAATTCACACTTCCCAAAGGCTATGTAATTAATTTGTTCGCTTCAGAAAAAGACTTTCCTATCGAGAAACCAGTAGCAATGAATTTTGACGAACGTGGCCGCTTATGGGTGGCAACAATGCCCGCGTATCCTCAATATTTACCTGGCTATCCTGCTCGCGATAAAATTGTAATTCTTGAAGACACAGATAATGACGGTAAAGCAGATAAATACACCGTTTTTGCAGATAGTTTATATCTGCCATTAGGGTTTGTCTTTGGAAATGGAGGAGTATATGTAGCAGAAGAGCCTAACCTGGTTTTTCTAAAGGATACTGATGGTGATGGAAAAATGGACAAAAAAGAAATTGTATTACAGGGATTTGGTTCAGAGGATAGTCACCATGCTACACATGCGTTTACCTGGGGACAGGACGGCGCTATTTATTTTCATGAAGGAACATTTCATCACTCACAGGTGGAAACGCCTTATGGGCCAACCAGAGCCTCTTACGGCGCCACATTTCGTTACGAACCGCGCACCGGCAAGTTGAGTAATTATATTTCTTATCCGTATAGTAATCCATGGGGTAATTTGTTTGACAAATGGGGAATGCATTTAATTGGTGATGCATCGGATGGCAAAAATTATTATGCAACACCAATGACTGTTAAAATCGACTACCCTGCTTCGCATCCTCATATGGATATGTTTACAGCCACCAAGGTGAGACCCACAGCAGGAATAGAACTTATTTCGAGCAGGCACTTCCCCGATAATGTACAGGGTAATTTTTTGGTGAATAACACAATAGGTTTCCAGGGAATTAAACAACATAAGATCACATATACAGGATCGGGAATTGAAGGAAAAGAAACAGAAAATTTATTACAGTCTTCTGACCCCAATTTCAGGCCAGTTGATTTGAAGTTTGGCCCTGATGGCGCTTTATATGTTGTGGATTGGTTCAATCCTTTGATCGGGCATATGCAACATTCCATGCGCGATCCGGGAAGAGATAAAGCACATGGAAGAATATGGAGAATAACATATCCTGCTAAACCATTATTAAAACAGCCTGATATTTCAAAACAAACTATTCCGCAAATGCTGGATAATTTGAAAGAATACGAGGATAGATTTAGATATCGCACAAGAGAATATTTAAGAACAAAGAATAGTAAGGATGTAATTCCTGCTTTGGAGAACTGGATAAATGAATTGAATAAAAACGATAGCGCGTATGAGCATAATTTATTAGAGGGGTTATGGATATATCAGGATTTTGATGTGGTAAATGAGAAACTGCTTAAAGAACTGCTAAATGCTAAAGATCATCGTGCAAGGGCTGCTGCAACAAGAGTATTATTTTATTGGAGGGATCGTGTAAATAATTCACTTGACCTGGTAATAGAACGCGCAAAGGATCCATCACAAAGAGTGAGGATTGAAGCATTAACGGCGTTGAGTTTTTATAAAGGCGAAAAAGCAGCTAATGCGGCAGAGGAAATATTATTAATGCCCAGGGATTATTATCTCACTTATGCTTCGCGTGAAGCATTGAAGTATTTAAGACCATCGCTTAAAGAAGGGGGCCCTGCAATATTGTGGCTGGATAGTTTGCAGAGGGTCGATGATTCAATAGCTGCGAAAACACTCGTCAAACAGGAAGTTGGGGGTAAGAATATTTTTGAGATATCTGCTTTACCGGCGAAAATGTTGTTTGATAAAGAAGAGATTACTTTACCAGCAAATACAGGCTTAACTATAAGGTTCAATAACACGGATGAAATGCCACATAACTTTGTAATTATTAAACCTGGCTCATTAAAGAAAGTGGGTGAAGCTGCCGATGCAATGGCTACGATGAAAGATGGCTTTGAAAAAAACTTCGTTCCTAATTTATCGGAAGTATTGTACGCAACACCCCTTGTTGAACCGGGAAAATCGTATGACCTGGATTTTACAACTCCTGCAGAAGGAGAATATATATTTATCTGCTCATTTCCCGGCCACTGGAACATGATGAAAGGGGTCATTAGAATAATTAAGAAATAGGAGTTCGCAGTAATTATTCAAAAAAGAATAACACAAAACGGATGTTTTTAGTTTAATAGATTTTGGTACAAGTAACCTGGCCAAAAGCCGGGAATACTTGTACCGGAATATTAAGCATTCAGTAATGCTTCAATATCAAACTTTTTCATTTGCATAAAAGCATTTGTAACACGCGGGACTTTTTGAGGGTCGCTTAATAATGTAGGCAATACCGTAGGCGTTACCTGCCACGAAACCCCGAATTTATCTTTTAGCCAGCCGCATTGGCTTTCCTGCCCGCCATCTTTAGTTAAACTGTTCCAGTAATGATCTATTTCTTCCTGTGTATCACACATGATCTGGAAAGAAACAGCTTCATTGAATTTAAAAATTGGTCCGCCGTTCAGTGCCGTGAATTTTGTTCCGTTTAATTCAAAGGTCACCGTCATTACCGTTCCTTCGGGCTGGCCATGAAATTCAAAACCCTCCTTACCATAATATGTAGTTTGAATAGTTTTTGAATTTTTAAAAACAGAGGTATAAAGTTTTACCGCTTCTTCTGCCTCTTTATCGAACCAAAGGCACGGAGCAATGCTATGTGCGCTCATAATATTAAGGTTTAATAATTATTAATTTGATTCAACATATTTTTTGAAATTGTCAAGAATAGATTGCCAGCCGAATTGTTGCATTTCGACCGGATTTTCATTTTCAGCCTCGAATGTTTGAACGATTTCGGTTGAATTACCGGATGGAGTGAATTTGATGTTCACTTTTCTTCCATCATTCATTGTATAAGCAATAGACTCGTTGGTTTTCACTTCATCGTATATACCAGCGAAATCGAAGCCCATGCTTCCGTCCTTAGCTTCCATGCGTGATGAAAACTTACCGCCTGTACGAAGATCGTTTTCGGCTCTTGGCGTGTGCCAATCCTCTGACGCGGTTGCCCATTTAGTTATATGGTCCGGAGCATTCCAGTCATTCCAGACTTTTTCTACAGGAGCACTAACCGTATTCTGAATTGTGATTTGTTTAAATTGATTTTCCATCTTGTATTTGTTTAATGG
>CAYLVR010000177.1:0-8043 GCA_964387165.1 uncultured Chitinophagaceae bacterium
TAATACCTGTAAAAGAATATAGCGAACGCTGCAATAAGGAGAACTATGCGCTGTTGCCCTATACGGCAAAATGGCTTCATGCACAGGATTTGGCAGATGCGGCCTGTGTTATAACGGATTCGCCTGGTTTGATGGAAATGGCTGGATCTTTAAGTTTAAAATCACATTTAGAAATAAGGAAAGCCGGCCAGGATGAGCTTACTTCCTGCTGGAATTTTGCTCGACAAAATAGTATAGAACTATTTTATCTGTGCCCCGTTACGCAACCATTCAGGAGCAGTAAATTACTACAGCAAATGAAAGATATGTTTACCCGGGAAGGTGAACACTGGGATTTTATTACTACGGTTTCTAGCGTACAGGACAGGGGTTTATACTTTATTAAAAAAATCAAAACAGAATATCTTTTCAGGCATGAAAGTAAAACCAGGAAAGGATGTGATTGCAATACGGAATACATGATTGATGGAGCACTTTATTTAATAAGGACTTCTTTTTTGGAAACGGTGATGAATGCAGAAAATACCAATGAAATATTCTGGAAAGGAAAATTTACCTGCGTTGAAAATGAGGCCCCGTTTATGGATATTGACACCCAGGATGACATGAACAAGTTTCGCTTTTTGCAAAATAATTTTGAAGAATCAGCGCCTTCACGGGTCTATAAATAAATACTGCAAGACGACCGAACTTCTTATTGCGCAATAAACCTACCCGCCGGAGGTGGGGGTAAAAGAGCCTGGTACCTTAACCCGGGCCGATTTTTATACCGGTCTGCCGGAAGGCAGCGTTAAAATTTAAAAAATGAAAAAATTATCAAGAACTGAGATGAAACAGATTAAAGGAGGGGATAGTTGTGGCACTTACACATGTAATGCCACGGCTACACCTGGATATCATGTAGAATCACCGGGATCTTGTACAGGGTCACAGTCTGCCTGCCAAACAGCATGCGATAACTGGTGCACTGAGGCCAACCATTGTAAGAGTTGCACCTGTAGCTAAGAAAAATGAAGAGCTGTCAAAAAAAATTGACAGTCCTTCTTAAGTATATTTTAGTGATCGCCAGTTGGATGAAAACAATATACCACAATTCCAATACAGACTTATAATTAAAAGAAATCCAACAGGACAGTTGGAAAGTGAAACATACGAACAACTAAAAAAATATTAGTGAAACATAAAATAATACTTACGCTCATTGGATTTTTGAATTTTCCCCTGATAAAATCCCAGAACACACTTATTTCCGGAAGCATAAATTCAAATGAACTCCAAAGTATTTCTTTTACCAAGCTTGGAGTTAATAGCTACTTGCCAAAGAATATCGCTTTCGAACTTCCCATTACGAAATCCAAAAAATTTATTGGCACCATTTCTTTAAGTGAAAAAGGTATGTATCGCATTGGAGATGGTTGGGTTGGACATCGAATATTTATTACACCCGGGGATACAGTTCAAATCAGGTTTGAAAAAATTAAGCCCAAATTAGATGAACAAGGAATTCCCGTGATAATACCGGTATTTCATAAAATGTACGTTGAGGCTAAACATCCGGCTAATTATACATTTTTTGATGAAATATATAACTTTTTCGGACCAAGTGTAAATGGCTTTGACAAACAAAATTTTAACGCAAAGAAATTTAAATTGACATGTGACTCCTCTTTAAACGCCGCATTAACACTTTTAAAAAAATATTATTCAAAGAAAGCGGTTTCAGATACTTTTTACAGATATGCGCAGGGAGAATTAAAGGCACAATATTTATTATGGTTGTGCACGCCGCTTACATATGTGGAAAAAAAAAGTATTCCTCCTTCCTATTTTGATAAGATAAAAGATTTTTCTTTCGAAGATTATGACCTTCTTATTAGAACAGACAGTTATGTTACTGCAGCATCCATTTACAATATGTATGTTCTAAATGATTTCAACCCTCAACTATGGTATTCTAACCTCGACCAAGAGTTTCATTCTGCCTCAACTTATTTTAATGGGATACTTAGAGATAGATTAATGGGATGGACAATTACAGATTATAAAGACAAAGGTTTTGCTTCGTTTGATTCGCTTTACCAGTATTTCCTCGCAACATGTAAAAATAGCAGAATAAAAAAGGAAGTAACGAGAGAGGTTGAATTATATAAATTAAGTGAACAAAACAAACCTCCTTTTAAAAACGTTCTTCAAAATACTATTATTACAGATGTAAGTAATAAATCTATTTCATTTGATGCAATTCCAACTTCAAAAAAATTAATACTTATTGATTGTTGGGCATCATGGTGTACGCCTTGTAAAAAACAGCTTCCCTTTTTAAAAAAATTTGAAAAAAAATACAATGACAGAATTGAGTTTATTTATTTATCATTTGATGAAAAAAAAGAGGATTGGCATAAGACTGTTAGCAATAAAAAATCTGATAGTAAAAATCACTATCTGTTGAAAGGAGGCTTTAAAAGCGATTTCGCAAAATATTTTAATTTATTGACTATTCCACGGTATATACTTATCGCAACGGGAATGGAAAAGGTAGAAAATAAAAACATGCCTATGCCAATTCAAAGCAAAAGTTTTGAAAATGCTATTGATTCTGCTTTACGCAATATTAAAAATTAAATTTCGGGATCTGCTTACCCAAAGTGTTTACTATAACGACTTAATTTGCATCTACGCATTAAAAAATGAAGTTTACTTTGTATAAACAAGTCAACACAATGGACTGTGGTCCAACCTGCCTGCGCATGAGAGCAAAGCATTACGGCAAAAACATCAGCCTGAAAAAGCTGCGCCAAAGTTCGGGTTTCAGCAAAGAAGATGTTTCAAAACCACCCTAAATCTCCGTTTAGTGTAGCAGTTGTCCACATGTTTATTTTTAAAAATGGCAATTCAAATACGATACCCAGCTATGTACAGTGCGAAGTTATTGTTTCCTTTAAGTCTTATTCTAAGTGGTTGTTTTCTGCACGGCAATGTAAAAAATGAAAAAGTGCTTGAACAGAAACCGGTGAACAATTCAATATTGCTGATAAATAAAACGGATAAAAGACTGGGGTTTTGTTACGAGGATAAATATCTTAATCTGATCCAGGTACGCTTATTGCCTAAAGACAGTTCTGTGATTCCGGCAGATTCAGATCTTTTATTAACTCAAACAAACGAAAATCAAAATTTCTATTTATTATATCCGGGTGATACTTTGCATGCAGCGAAAACTCTTCTGGAAATGCCATTCTGTCTATAGCCAATAATACTACAAGAAACAACGAGTTAAACCTTTCGTGGAGGATGAACGAAGGAACACAGCTCAATTTTTGGAAAATAGCGAAATACAGGGTGGATTATTTCGACAAGTCGTATAAAAAGCTGGACAGTATTTACATTGCTGATTATACGGAAAAAATCAATTTTATTAACAGTTATAAAAAAGAGTACCCTATTTCCGGAACTTATGAACAAAGGATTAAAATATATTTGAAATCACAGTTATATGCAAGTGAACTGTGGCTTGGCTCTGCCACTAAGGACAAAATTGATCAGGAGTATTCTAACTATTTGACTTCTTTAAAAGAAGAGATACAGGTTATGGTTTCAGCACCTGAGAAGTCCATTTACCGAAGATTAGAATACTGTTATATAAGATACACGTATAAAGAATTATTACATTCTTCTTTGTATGCGGATTCTTTGTATGCTGCCTGTAAAAGAGAAATACATGAAGAAATGAAAGATGAAATGCTGCTAACTATTGTAAAGGATGAAATTCAAAATAATGGGAATTCAACAAAATGGTTTATTAAAGATTTTATTGAAACGAGCAAAAACACTGATTTTAAAAGCTATGTAGCTGATTTATTAGAAAGCAGTAAGCTTAATTACTCGGCGGGAAAGAATAATATTTTAATTGATATAAATAATCATACACTAAAATATGATTCTATTGTCCGGTCTCTTAGGGGCTATGTCATTTATATAGACACCTGGGCAAGCTGGTGTGCTCCCTGTAGAGAGGAAATGCCCAATTCACTTGTAATAAGAGAAAAATACAAGAATAAGAAAGTTGTATTTATATATCTGTCAATTGATGAGAACATGGCTACATGGAAGAAAGCGAATAAGGATGAAAGTTTACATAGCTATACAAACAGTTATTTATTGTTAAATGCAAAGAAATCAAACTTTGTAAAACAGCTAAAAATCGGAAGTATCCCAAGATATATTCTTATTGACAAAAAAGGAGAAATTATAAATCGCAATGCACCTCGTCCCAGCGACCCCAAAATTAAAGTAGCAATAGATAAATTGCTTTCTTTATAACAACAATACTTAAGGATGAACAATGCCAGAAAGTATCACTGCCACAGGCTTCTAAAAGTCCTTAGCTTATTTTCTATAGAATAAATCCAATTACAAATTCTGAATAGAAAATTTTGAAAAAATTTATAGCATACCGTCAACCCAACACCAGAGATTGCGGACCGACCTGCCTGCGCATGATAGCAAAGCATTACGGCAAAAATGCCAGCCTGGAAAAGCTGCGCCAAAGCTCAGGTTTCAGCAAAGAAGGCGTTTCATTACTTGGGATAGCAGAAGCAGCGGAAAACATTGGCTTTAAAGCAAAAGGTGTACAACTCAGTTTTTATCAACTTATTAGTGAAACTGCGTTGCCAGCCATTATTCACTGGAAGCAAAACCACTTTATTGTCATCACTCCAAAGGCCAATCATAAAAAAATTACAGTGGCTGACCCCGCCAAAGGGTTGCTTACTTATACCAAAGAAGAATTTTGCAAACAATGGTTCAGTAGCAAAGATGCAAACGGCGATGAAACAGGAGTAGCGTTATTATTAGAGCCAGGTGCAAAATTTTATGAACAGGACGACAATAAAGAAAAAAATACTGGCATCGGCTGGGGCAGCTTATGGCAATATGTAAGGCCTTATAAACGATATTTTTTGCAGGCTGCACTGGCTTTGTTGCTTGGCAGTTTAATTCAGTTGGTTTTCCCTTTTCTTACCCAAAGCATTGTGGATACAGGCATCAATACACAGGATCTTTCTTACATTACCATTATACTTATTGCCCAGTTAATGTTGTTCTTTGGGCGAACAATGATCGAATTTATTCGCAGCCGTTTATTGCTGCATATCAGCATCCGCATCAATATTTCCATTCTGTCAGATTTCTGGATCAAGCTGATGCGGTTACCCATCTCTTATTTTGATACCAAGCAAACCGGCGATACATTACAACGAATCGGCGATCATAAACGCATTGAAAGTTTTTTAACGGGCACGGCCCTCTCTACTATTTTTTCCGTCTTCAACCTGCTGGTATTTTCTTTTGTATTACTCAGTTATAATCAAACCATATTTTTTGCGTTCGCCACCGGCAGCATTCTTTATTTTTTCTGGATACGTTTTTTCCTGGCCTATCGTCGCAAATTAGATTACCAAAGGTTTGACGCTGCCAGTAAAGAAAACAGCATTACGATGCAACTGGTACAGGGTATGCAGGAAATTAAACTGCATAATGCCGAACAGCTTCGCCGCTGGGAATGGGAAAATATGCAAACCCGTTTGTTTAAACTTTCCTTCAAAACTCTTTCCATAAGCCAGTACCAGCAGGCCGGCGCGTTCTTTATTAATGAAGGGAAAAACATATTGATCACTTTTTTGGTGGCGCAGTTGGTAATTAATGGCCAGCTTACATTAGGCGCTATGCTGGCCATACAGTATATCATTGGTCAGCTCAACAGCCCGGTAGAACAACTGATCAGGTTTATGCAAACAGCACAGGATGCAAGAATATCACTGGACCGGCTCAATGAAATACACGAACTGGAAGAGGAGGAACCAACAGGCAAACAGTTTAATCATACATTACCAGAAGATAAAAGCATTTCTATCGCAAATCTCAGTTACACTTATCCGGGCGCAGGCAACGAAGCAGTTTTGCGCCATATCAACCTGCATATTCCGGAAGGGAAAACATCTGCCATTGTTGGGGTAAGTGGAAGCGGCAAAACAACGTTGCTAAAATTGTTACTGCGGTTTTACGAAGATTATAAAGGAGAGATAAATATCGGCAGGTCTCATTTAAAATCTCTTGCCCCCCGCTTCTGGCGCGATCAATGTGGCAGCGTAATGCAGGAAGGGTTTATCTTCAGCGACAGCATCGCCAAAAATATTGCAGTAAGCGACGAAAGCCCGGATTATCAAAAATTAATTCATGCCTGCAAAATCGCCAATATTTTATCTTTCGTTGAAAGCCTTCCGCTTGGCTTTAATACAAAAATCGGGGCAGAGGGTAATGGTATCAGCGCCGGGCAAAAGCAACGGTTGCTGTTAGCCCGGGCTGTTTATAAAAACCCACATTATATGTTCCTTGATGAAGCAACCAATTCATTGGATGCCAATAACGAAAAAGAAATATTGCAAAATCTGCAGGATTTTTTTAAAAATAAGACGGTAGTGGTAGTAGCCCACAGATTAAGTACCGTAAAAAATGCGGATAATATTATAGTGTTGCATAAAGGAGAAATAGTGGAATCGGGGAATCATGAAGAGTTAACCCGCAAAAGGGGCCAATACTATGAATTAGTAAAAAATCAGTTAGAACTTGGAAATTAATATATGCCTGTTGAAATAAACGATAGCGGCAAGATCATAGAACTGTCACCAAACGGGAATGGAGATGATCATCTCCTTCGCAGCACTGACGTAACTGAACTGATCAGCAAAAAACCATCATTCATCGTGCGATGGGGAATAAGCATTTTGCTTTTAATAGCTGCCTGTTTATTAACCGCTACCTGGTTTATCCGTTACCCCGATATAGTACCCGCAACCGGGGTATTAAATTCCATCAATGCCCCAAAAGAAGTGATTGCCAAAATAGCCGGAAAATTGGTTAAACTGTTTGCGAAAGAAGGTCAGCAAGTGTCGAAAAATGAAGTATTGGGCTTTGTTGAAAGTACCGCCAGTCATGCAGAAGTAATCAGCCTTGCAATAATGCTGGATACGATTTCAAACTTGATAGAGGATAGCAAGGCCAATGAAGTGTCAGATTTCATAGCAGCTAATTTTAATAATCTTGGAGAACTGCAAACGGCTTATCAAACCTTTTCGCAATCCATCCAGGAGTTTGGCAAATATTTAAAGAACGGATTTTACCTGAAGAAAAAAAAGATGCTTGCCTTAGATATGAGCTACCTGCGGCAATTGCATACCGAGCTTTTGCAACAAAGAAAGTTGCTCACTCAGGATTTAGCATTAGCAGACTCTACCTTCCAGGCACAGGAATCCTTGAAAAAGAATAAAGTAATTTCTTCTATGGACTACCGGGCCGAAAAAAGCAAACTGATTGCCCGGCAAATTACATTGCCGCAAGTCAATTCATCGGTTATTAATAACGAAAGTCAGCAACATGAAAAATTAAAAGAGATTGCGGAACTGGAAAACCAGATACTGCAACAAAAGAATATTTTTATTCAATCCTTGAATACCATAAAAAGCCAGGTTGAAGAATGGAAAAAGAAATACCTGTTAGTTGCCCCGGTTGACGGTAAAATTTCCTTCGCCACTTTTTTGCAGGAAAACCAGGAGCTAAAAAATGGGCAATTGATTGGCTATGTAAATCCGGGCAATACCAATTATTATATTGAAGCAATTGTTCCGCAATACAATTTTGGAAAAGTAATGATCGGACAGAATGTATTATTAAGGTTTCCTGCTTATCCTTACAGCGAATTTGGATCAGTAGAGGGTAGGATATCCTTTATCAGTAATATGCCTACAGACAGCGGTTACCTGGCTAAAATAGTTTTGCCGGAAGGATTGCTGACCAATTATAAAAAACAAATTCAATATCATTCAGGGCTTACCGTGCAAGCCGATATTGTAACGGCTAAAATGAGACTGTTAGAAAGGTTGTTTAATAATATGCGAAAACAGGTAACCAAAAACTGATAACCTGCAACTTTCCTCAATCAAATATCCGTGCAAAATGATTTTCAAGATGCTTGCGCATGGCATTGCG
>CAYLVR010000178.1:0-2774 GCA_964387165.1 uncultured Chitinophagaceae bacterium
TCCTGGGCAGAATGGTAATTTTTGCATTCTTTATTCCCAGTAATTTCTTTACCAGCGATAAAGTAAGCAGTTCAATATTCTCCTGTATAATTTTGTCATATTTACCCATTCCTGCTATCAAAACTAAATTGACCGCAAATTATGGCCAAGGTGAAAACACAACCGTATCAATGTGTTTTAACAACTGCATTTCTGGAATAGTCCGAAGTTAAACTTTCGGGAGACGCGTGCGAGCTGGCTAATTCTTCTTAACTTACAAAGCCTAAAACTAATCTATATGCCCGGGCCTCTCCGTGGAAAAGACTCGCTGTTATATTTTCTTGACGATCAATCGGTGCTGCCTTTACTTAAAGATTTTGCTGAAAAAAATGGATTATGGCTCCGGCGGGCGGATATTATTTTCGATCTGTACGCTTATGATTCAAAGATAGCCGTCATCGAAAAGAATAAACTGGAAAATGAATTGTTTGAACTTTTGCGTGATACTTTTCTTGAACCTGTCGATCCTGTATTATTGAAAGACACACCAGAACTCGCAGATATTACCTTCAAATACCGTTACCTGGTTTTTGGAAAAGGTGCGGATATACCTGAAGATGTCAAACACTTTTTTACAACGGTTGAAATGCTTTCAGAAAATGCTTTAAATAATAAATTGAATTTTCCCTTACCATGAGTAAACAATTATTTGATGAAATAGCAGCTGAACTACAGAAAGTTGCGCCGAATACACCATTGATGCAACAGCAAAAAGAATTGAAACGACGGTGGGGATATTCTATTTGCGCTACCCCCCTGGAAACGGAATTGCCTTTAGTTATGGGCATGAATTGGGGAGGCAGCGGTGAGTTTGAGGTACAAAGTGAAATGCCAGACAAGCAGGGGTTTATCGATGATCTAAACAAAGGTCATTATAGATTTTTGACACGCAGTTCACGGTTATTAAAAACTTATGGTGAAATAGATATATGGTCAGGGAACTTTAATTATACTAATTTCTGTTTTTTTCGTTCTCCTAATGCAAAATATCTTCATAATGATGACTATGCCTTAAGTCTTGATATTCTTGAACGATTGATAAAAGGAATACAGCCTTCTAAAATCATTTGCCTGACCACTTCTGTCATTTCACATATTCCGGATAAAGGCACTCTGCAATTAATTCAATCTTCGGGCCAACGAACTTATCACGCTTACCAGGGTCAGTTATTCGGATTCCCGTTTTATTGCGTGCCGCATCCGAATGCTCATGTGCCAACTATGCAACGCGAAGAATTATGGAGACAATGTTTTAACATGTAGATCTGTAAAAAACAATTATGGCGTTTAATGAAAATGAATTTCAACTGCTGGAAAATAAGTATGGATCTTATGGTAGCTGGGCTGTTTGGAGCGATTCCAAAAGGCAGGAAAAATCAACTTCAGTTATTAGAGAAAATCTGTCTGATCTGAACAGCAGGAATATATTAATCGGGCTTAATATTTCAGCAGATATAGACACCTGGGGCAATTTTAGAGGTGGAAGGCATGATCGAAAACTTAAATATGCATTTAATAATTCTTTTATTAGGGGAGCTTATATGACTGATTTGTTCAAGAATATTACAGAAGCAAAATCTAATAATATACCAAAACTGCTTCGGCAAAACCCCGATATTATTACCCGGAATGTTTCGATGTTTATTGATGAAATGCGCGATTTGAAAATATCTTCTGCTACACGGTTTATAGTGTTAGGAACAGAAAAAAGTATTTTAGCTAAGTACTTCAAATCTCATTTTCAGGGCTTTTTTCCTGCGAATCCTGTAATGTATCACAGGCATTATTCGAGCCGGGGTACCGATAAAGACTGGGTAGAGAGTATGTGGAAGGCCTTAGGTATAAAAGCCGACTTCCAACAAGTATTAATGCAATATTATTCCTAAACGAGTCAATACATGGGTCACCATTCTGTCGCAGCGGCTCAGGTGGAAGTTGTGTACATTATCTTTCATATACTTGTTCAGGGTATCCCGCAGCATTATTTTGGCCCTGTTCAAACGAACTTTTACATTTGATTCTTCTATATCAAGTGTTCCGGCTGTTTCTCTTACCGACATTTCTTCGATTTCTCTTAATATAAACACCAGGCGATATTTTTCAGGCAATAAACCCACCGCATTTTCCAATGCGCCACTGAGTTCCTTATTTACTAATACATAAGCAGGTGTTGTCATACTAATATTATTTTCGGATTGCCGCTCAACGGAAATTTTAAATCGTTCTTTTTTCTTTTTCTGAGCCAGGCACTCATTAAGCATGATTTTAGTTAGCCATGTACCAAAAGAAGACCTGTTTTCAAATTTATTCAGGTGTTCATAGGCGTTTATATAAGCGTTTTGCATGGCGTCTTCTGCTTCCGCATCATTATTTAATATAGACATTCCAACGCGAAACAGCTTTTGATTGTAGCGACGTATAATGTGCTCAAAAAGCCTTTTTTCTCCCATAAGTATCCTCTTTGTGAGCACTTCATCCGGAATTTGTTCTGTTGATAAAAGGGTTTGTTCCATCATGATATAGCTTATTAGATAGAGAGAGGAGATATAAGTTACAATATTTTCGGATTTTTTTTGTAACCTTTTTTGCAATGGCAGCTCTATATAGATACATCAAAACCGATTTTATGACAACAGTAAAACAATTACAAAATACCTTAAGACTCACTTTTGGAATTGTTCCCATTGTGGCGGGTCTGGACAAATTCACCAATCTGCTAACTAACTGGATCGACT
>CAYLVR010000178.1:2784-8013 GCA_964387165.1 uncultured Chitinophagaceae bacterium
CGACTACCTGGGAAATGGTACAAAAGCAATACTCCCGGTAGATGCATTGGCCTTTATGAAAATTGTGGGTATTATTGAAATTGTTGCAGGTATTATAGTATTAGCGCGTCCGTTAACTGGCGCTTATATAGTAATGGCATGGCTTATTTGTATTGCCCTTCAACTGATTATTAGTGGATTTTATTTTGACGTGGCAGTACGCGATCTGGTTATGGCAATAGGAGCTTATACGCTGGCGAGCCTCACTAAGTTAGGGGTAGAAAATAAAAAGTAATACTTCTGAAATAATACAAATTATGTTGTCTCGTTATTAACAGGTGAAGTAGTGTAAAAAAACAGGAGGTTTTATGTGAAAACACTTTTTTGTATATTCACGCC
Source organism: uncultured Chitinophagaceae bacterium (assembly GCA_964387165.1). GTDB lineage: Bacteria > Bacteroidota > Bacteroidia > Chitinophagales > Chitinophagaceae > Flavitalea. The sequence continues at coordinate 3,163 of CAYLVR010000178.1, forward strand.
TGGTTTAATTTTGAAGAAATATTTGCGAACATGCTTACTGTGAAAAGTGCCTTCAAATTATTCGATGTTGTTAACAAACATTTTCATGATGATAATGATTCCCGCATCTTCATTTCTGAAATTGAGGAAATTATGGATAACAAGGTTGATTTGAAAATGAATGATTTTGCCACAAGAAAGGATATTACTGAACTTCGTGCTGCTACGAAACAAGATTATACTGAACTGAAAGCTGAATTTAAACAGGATATAGGCGAACTGAAATCAGAGCTTAAACAAGACATAGGTGAACTGAGATCGGAGCTTAAACAGGACATGATTGAATTAAGATCAGAGCTTAAACAGGATATGAGTGAACTGAGATTAGAGCTTAAGCAGGATATGAGTGAACTGAAATCAGAGTTTAAGCAGGATATGAGTGAACTGAAGTCAGAGTTTAAACAGGATATGGGTGAGCTGAAATCAGAACTTAAACAAGATGTGTTTGAGTTGCGTGCAAGTTTTAACAAACTTGATGCAAGTGTCAATTTAAACCTGGTAAATTGTGTCGCTATACTTGAGCGGACTCAGAAAGAGCATCTTAAATGGACCATGGGACTCATGATCGCGATGCTAACTCTTGCGATTGCTGTAATTAAACTCACCTGATCTTTTCTATTATATCAATATTTTGAACACTTATTAACAGTTATCTTCTCACTATATCAGAAGCTAATATTGCTTTCCTTTGAATGCGCCATAAATCGGCAGGGGTAAATGACCGGCGTGATTTATTATCATTTGCAATTGCTGCCACAGTTTCTTTTACTTCGATAATACTTTTTAAAATAGATTCGTCTACGATAGAGGGTATCACATCACTTTTCATGATCTGTTTAATTTAAGTTTAAATAATTAAATAAATTTCGTCGTTGGAAAATACTAAGAATCGTTAGGAAGAAGTGTATTTCGGTTATTCAGTACTGTGGCTCTTTCAATCGACGCTGCAAAGGAACAAAGAAAAACTCATAGATACAATACCCCATACGTTAATTTTGACTTTTTGGTCTTAATTTGATGTTAAACCATAAGGTATAATCGGACTAGTAGCAATTGTAAAAAAGCACATGAAATGCTCAAAATGGTGATGTATATGTTTTTCTAAAGCAAACGACCTAACACCATATAATACCTTCGCTTCGCGGGAAACAGTTTTCCTACACTATTTAAGAAAAGGGTTAAATTTAGACAAACCTTTCAACGCCAATCATTACCAATGCTAACTGAATTGCCTGCTGTAAAACGATTGTTGCCTGGGATCTTTTTGCTGCTTTTTACTGTTTCCGGGTTCGGTCAGCCCGAAACATCAGTTTGGTATTTTGGTGAACATGCAGGAATCGATTTCAGATCCGGCGCAGCTGTTCCCATTACAGGCTCAATCACTACCAGTGAAGGCACTGCTGTTGCTTGCGACCAAAACGGCCAGTTATTGTTTTATACTGATGGAATTACTGTTTTCAACCGCCATCACAGGATAATGGCGAATGGCACAGCTTTAAAAGGACACACTTCATCAATGCAGTCTGCGCTGATAATACCGGCAGTCGGCGATCCTTCGAGGTATTACCTATTTACAGCGCCGGCGCAAGAGAAGCCCGGAGGGGTCTATTATAACATCGTCAACATGAATGGAGATGATGGTAACGGAGCTGTAGAGGAGAAAAATGTGCTTTTATTTGACTTGGCTACCGAAAAAATTACCGCCGCTAAGCATTGTAACGGCAAAGATATATGGGTACTAACGCGTCCATATAACACTTCCGCTTATTATGCTTATCTGGTGACAGATGAAGGCGTTAATACCAATCCAGTGGTGAGTTATGGCAGTGACATTAGCGGACGTAAAAGTTACTGTGGAATTCTGAAATTGTCTCCCGATGGATCGCGGCTGGTTAGCGTTAACGATATTGTATCGATCGAGCTTTCAGATTTTGATAATTCAACAGGAATTATTTCAAACACGTTTGATCTTTCAAATCAACAGTTGGGCATAGGCTTTGGTGCTGAATTTTCAACCGATTCCCGGCTATTATATATTAGCAGGCCCATAGGTGAATCCACATTCGTGATGCAATTTGATATTACTCTGGGCTCGGCGGCAGCCATCAATGCTTCAGCAGAGATAATTGCACAATCAAATACTAAAGGCGAAGCCTGGGGGGCATTACAAATGGGGCCGGATGGATATCTATATGTAACAACAACTGATTATTATGGTGGTGGATTTTGGATCGACCAGAAACATAAATTAAGCTTTATTCAACTGCCTTCGGTAAAAGGAAAAGGTTGCAGATTTAAATACAGGTCGTTTGAGCTAAACAATAATCCACGAGGCGGATTCCCTAATTTTATGCAGAGCTATTTCGACAAAGGATTTTCTGCCCATAATATTTGCCAGACCCTGACTGTAAATTTCAAATATAAACGCCCTGCAAATACGGTTGCCGTAGAGTGGGAATTCGGGGATCCTGCATCGGGAGGAAATAATTATTCTTTTGTTGATGAGCCGCAACATGTTTATTCTGCCCCGGGAAATTATTCGGTGATGCTGATAAGAACTAATAAATGTGGAGTGAGAGATACCGTTTTTCAATTAGTGCCTGTGTATGACTTTATACCTGACCTGGGTAATGATACTGTTTTATGTGAGGGCTCAAACATGATATTGAGTGCAGGACCTCCGGGGGTAAAATATTACTGGCAGGATGAACCTGATTCGCATCAACAATATTTTGTAACCCGGCAGGGAAAATATTCTGTTGAAACAATAGCGGGTACCTGTATTCAGCACGATACGATTGATATTATCTATAACCAGTCGTCGCCTGTTTTATTGGGACCTGATATAAAATTATGCGCAGGTGATAAATGGGAATATACTATTAATCCCGAACCAGGGATGCAATATAAATGGGAGAATAGTTCAACCGACCTGTCGCGCAGTATTTCTGTTCCCGGAAAATATTATTTAACCACTTCGGGAATATGTGGTGATTTTACTGATACTGTTCAACTAATAAAAGGAATATGTGATGTATGGCTTCCTAATGCGTTTACACCAAATGGTGATGGACGCAATGATATTTACCGCGTAGCAGGCGCTGATAATTCCAAAAGTTTCCAGATGGAAATATTTAATCGTTGGGGAAATCGTGTTTTTGTTTCCGATTCAAATGAGAAAGGATGGAATGGATTACAAAACGGCAGGGAAGCGCCTGCTGGCAGTTATATTTGTATGATAAAATTTATCCATGCAGAAACAGGAGAATCAAAAATACTTAAGGGAACATTTATATTAATCAGATAGCAGCTGCTTCTATTGTAAATATCTTCGTGCGCTTTTCTTTTCCCTTCAACTCAGTTATTCTGCCTGGCGAAAAACCGCGTAGCGCTATAAACTTCATAAATAAATTATACATCATGCTACAAGCGAATTATCCTGAATACAGCAGAGCCTTTTCATCAGCCAGCGGTATGTTGGTAGATTAGCGCCGTTCAAAAAATCGGCACAGAGTATTTTTGAACGTATATTATTATTATTATTTATGGCCAGAAATCCGGTTTTTGGGAAGATCCCCGCAGTCTGCAATCAAGGCATTCTGGTGTTGAAAAGTTCCAGCCGAGGCCTTCCTCGTTAGGGTCCGGGCCTGGTGCATCATCTTCGTATGGAATGTATCCCGCCTCATATGCGCAGGTTCTGATCCGATAAAAATAACCCGGAGCACGTTGTTTTGGTCTAATGCACATAAGATCTCTATATAATATTGGTATGTCCAATACAAAAATCTTCTCGCAGGGTTGTGTGTAATTCCAGGCAGGAAGATCGGAGTTGGAGATAAACAATCTTTTTTCATGACTTGATGCAGCTTCTATAAAACCGATCACTATTTCATCAGGATCAGAAGTGCATCTGATGTTTCCTGTTATATCTGAAGGCTGGGCATCGAACACTGTTCCCAGCGATTCAGAATTCTTTTTCATTTTCTGGTAAAATTCATAAGCTTCTTTACTTATTCCATACTGAGTGGCTTTAATACTATACATCACACTTAGTTCCCAGGATGTTTCAGGATAAAAAACAATGGGCACATATACCTGATCACCACTAAGTTTTGTAGTGGCGCCTATTTTAATCGACGAAGATTTTCTGCTTGCCCAGCAGGTGTACATTTCCTCTACATGGTTGTGTGTAATAGGATCTACAAATTCAACTTCTACAAGATCACCATATAGTGCATTGGGATTAGGGTATCTGTCGCGGTATTCCGATAAAGGAGTGATCTTATACCTTGTTCGTACTCTGTATGCTGAATTAAATTTCCAGGTTTCTTCATAATCCCATTTATAATAGTGCGTGTTGTTTTGAGAGTCGTGACTATTTACAGATATTTCCACGCCACCGGACTGTCTTTTCCAAGTGAGACTGTCTATTTCTGGTGTTATGATAACGGGTCTGAAATCGGAAACATATTCTTTGTTATTAGCAGTGATAATTTTTAATCTATACTGAGTATTCGGATTTAATGGAAGTTGATCGAAAACATATCTTCCACTATCTATATCGTTTAGTGGCAGGAGAGAATTATCGTCGCCCTCTACAACAACCAAAGCCGAGTTCTCAGGAATTAATTGCACGGAATCTAAAGGCGAAGTGCGGCTAAGTTGAATTTTCGTTGTTCCTCCATAATTAATTGTTCCTTCCACCACCAAAAAACCCGTAGCAGGTGTTTTAAAGGGTACATTATATCTTTCACGGCATTGAAAAGAGAGAATGATAAGGAATATATAAATAGATTTTCGCATGGCTAAGGC
>CAYLVR010000179.1:0-7982 GCA_964387165.1 uncultured Chitinophagaceae bacterium
GATACAGTTTCCCGTATACACACTTTCCAGGCGTGCTCCTTCAACCACTCGGACAAGTCTCCAATTCTCAAACCCATCTTCGCTAAAGCTTAGTGGGGTGAGGGCGGCAAAAGTACGATTTGGAGAGATACCTGCCCAATTTTCAGTTCAAACAAGTTGGCTTCTTTTAATACATAAGAAATCGCGAACTCAGGTAAACCCAAATCTGTCCATCACAGTGCAGCTCAGTAACCTGAGTAAAATCCGATATGTTTATTAACCCTGATCAATACACTTGTAAATAAACGATTGCAACTATGAAGAAAACTGTATCAGGTAATTACACAAAGACGATTCTGTTAAAACCACGAAAATCAACATAACATAGTAATTGTGAAATCTAATTCAATGATCAACCCGGGCCGTCTCGCTTCAGAGACGGTCCATTTTTAGATAGGGTGCTATTGATAACCTTTCAGTAGATTTCACCAAACTGGCAAAAGGTTGATTTACGAGTTATAGCACTTTCTCCATTTGCATACTACGGGAGCCTTTGATTAAAAAATATGTATTACTGAATTTTTGCGAACGCATCCAGGAAGCTGCTTCAGAAGAATGAGTAAATACCTGGAAAGGAGAGGGGAGCTTTAGAAAATCACCCCCTACCAGCACCACATCCGTCCATTCGTATTTTTTAATTAATTCAATTATTTCCTTGTGTTCATGTAAACTCTCATGCCCAAGTTCAGCCATCGCACCAAGCATTAATACTTTATTCTCTGCATTTATTTTTGCGAAATTCTCGATAGCTGCACGCATACTGGAAGGGTTTGCATTGTAAGCATCCAGTATTATTTTATTATTATCCTTTTCTATTAATTGCGAGCGACTATTGCCTGGCGCATATTCTTCCAATGCTTTTTTAATATGCTTTTTATCAACCTTAAAATATTTTCCTATACACGCGGCTGCTAAAACATTAGGAAGATTATAGGCGCCTACTAATTGAGTATTGATATTCATTCCATCTATTGATACTTTTAAGAAGGGCTCACTTTGTATTGCTTCACCTGTTGTATCAGTATCTGCCGTTCCATATTTTATAATATTGCGAATACCTTTACTCATTTCTCTTAAATACTCATAATCCCACATTACAAATACGGTTCCGTCAGTTGCACGCAGATGATCATATAATTCACCTTTACCGCGTTTTACTCCCTCATATCCCCCAAATCCTTCCAGGTGCGCCCTGCCTACATTTGTAATTAAACCATAATCTGGTCTTGTATAAGTGCAGTAGGCAGCAATTTCACCAATATGATTAGCGCCCATTTCAATTACAGCCATTTCTGCATCGGATTTAATACTGAGCAATGTCAGCGGCACACCAATATGATTATTTAAATTACCTGGAGTAGTATATGTTTTATACGCGGAGCTTAATACAGCGTGAATTAATTCTTTAGTAGTTGTTTTTCCATTGCTGCCTGTAATAGCAATAAACGGTATTGTAAATTGATTGCGATGATATAGTGCCAGTTGCTGTAAGGTGTCCAGTACATCATGCACTAATATCATGCTTGCATGTGTATTATATTTTGCATCATCAATAATGGCATAAGCAGCGCCGTTATTCAGCGCTGTTTCAGCAAAGGCATTTGCATTAAAATTGACCCCCTTTAACGCGAAGAATAAATCACCTTCTTTCAGTTTGCGTGTGTCGGTTTGTACAGAAGGGTATTGTTTATATATTTCGTAGAGTTCAATAATATTCATAATTGCAAGATACACAACCCACCCCTGCCACGCAGCGCGATAGTTTATAATTTATTTCGCTACCGGCATGTCTGCCTCTCCCATAAAGCGGGCACAAAAAAGGCCATCCGTAAAAGATGGCCTCTTCAAAAACTATATTTAAGAAATTATTTTTTCCTGTTATTCTGTCTTCTCTGTTTGTACTCGATACCGGTTTTTCTACCGTTACCTTCCGGTGAACCTAAACGGTCCATTGCACAACGGAAACCAACAGTGCTGCTAGCCTGGTCTTCTTCAAGGAAACGACGTGTTCCGGGAGATAACCAGTAAGGACGATCATTCCAGCTACCACCTTTAATAACCCTCGATTTATCCGAGATCAGGGTAGTGATACCGTAACCACGACCCGCAGTAGAATCGTAGCTAACACCCAGCGTTAATGAATCACCATCAAGATAGTTGATCACGTTTCCTTTCTGATAGTTACGACGGTTCTTGCTTTCTTCGTCGGTAACATCCAATCTTTTCACACGACCAACACTGTCTTTTTCGTACTCATTATCAGCAGTTTTGAAATCTTTTTCGAATTTGTTACCACGGAAAGGAGATACATCGTCAATATCAACCAGTGAAAGCGGACGATAAACGTCGGCTACCCACTCGTTTACGTTTCCTGACATATTATATAAGCCGAATGCATTTGGAAAAAATGAATTAACAGGAGCAGTGTAAACAGCACGGTCATTCAAACCACCTGCAACACCCATGTTATCACCACTACCTCTTTTGAAGTTAGCGAGAAATGTACCCTGCCAGCTTCCACGACGCGTATCGCGCAAACCATTTGTATTCTGGCTCCATGAATAAACCTGTTTGTTTGTGATAAGTTCCTCACCACGTTTTCCTTCTTTACGACTAATCTGTGGATTTTGTCCAACAAGGGCAATGGCTGCGTATTCCCACTCGGCTTCAGTTGGAAGCCTGTAGCCAGGTAATAATATACCATCTTCAAAAGTTACCTGTCCTCGCGGTGTTCCGTTTGGATTTTTAAGAGGGTTCTTTTTAGAACGTATTCCCGGACCTGGGGTGGGAGTAGTCAATCCTAATAAATATGCTTTGGTATTGAACGATTCGCCTCCCTGGCCGCTGATGTTCTTTAAAGAATTTTTATTTACGAAGCCTTTATCGATAAGGGCCTTTTCATTTACACGATCAGTTCTCCAAAGGCAGAAATCATACGCCTGCTGCCAGGTCACACCAACAACGGGGTACATATTATATGAGGGGTGACGGAAATAATATTCAACCAGTGGTTCATTGTAAGCCAGCTCGCTGCGCCAAACCAGTGTATCCGGCAAAGCGCCGCTCCTGACAGCTTCATACTCATCACCATCAAAAACGTTGTTTATCCAGTAGATGTATTCGCGGTAGTGAATATTAGCTACCTCTGTACGGTCGATATAGAATGAATTCACTGTTTTCCTCGTAGGAATATTGTTCCAATCGCTCATTACATCTTCTTCTGTGGAACCCATTGTGAAAGTACCACCCTGAACGAAAACCAGTCCCGGGCCGGTGCGCTGTTCTTTTTCCTGGGCCACCTGGTAGCCGCCCATATTCTTATCATTGTAGTTCCAACCGGTTACGTCGGATTTTTCAGCCTTTTTGCTGAACAGCTTGCTGTTTTTACAAGAGCTCACAAGTGCCGCGCAGGAAACCAGTAAGACTAGGTTTTTCAAATGGTTCATATAAAAAATTTGCCTTTGTTCAACTTAAATAAACGGGGTAGAAAAGTAAATATTGTGTTTGGGTGGGATTACAGCGAATATAGTGTAGTCCAATAAAATAACGTGCCGGTTGTAGTTCCGAATAAGTTAAAAATCAGCTATTTTTGGTGGCGTACCAGTTTGACACAGGATGCAATACATTACATGAGCGGGACACATTTCTCAAATTGATACATAACCTTATTTTTGAACCGTTTAAAACAATAATCCCGGCCTTCTGCCGTTGGATAAGTTGACAAAAAATCTAACATGACAAGAAAAACCACTCAACTGGTTGCAACTCTTATACTTGTTGCCGGAATATCCTCAGTAAAAGCCCAGACCGATACTATTAATGTTGTTACCACTGCAGTGCCTTTTCTAAGGATATCTCCTGATGCGAGAGCAGGTGGTATGGGTGACCTTGGAATAGCCATGAGCCCCGACGCAAATTCCGGATTCTGGAACCTTGCAAAAACCCCTTTCAATAAAGATCAATACGGTGTTTCCCTTACTTATACTCCATGGTTAAAAGATCTTGGATTAAATGATGTGTATCTCCTGTCTTTCGCAGGTTATTACAAACTTGATGATTTACAGGCGATATCTGCTTCTATACGCTATTTCAGCCTGGGTAATATCCAGTTCACAGACGGAGCAGGTAACGATTTCGGGGAGGGCCGTCCACGCGAATTTGGCGTTGACGCAGGTTACTCAAGAAAGTTATCAGATAAATTAAGCCTGGGCCTGGCTTTAAGATATATTCATTCCAACCTTGTTGGAAATTTTGCCGACCAGGGTAATGTTTACCAGGCAGGCAAAACGGTTGCCGGTGACTTCTCCTTTTTTTATAATGGTCTTAATGCAGATGGAGAAGGATGGAATTTTGGCGCCGCATTGTCTAACCTTGGTGGAAAGATCGGTTATACCAAAGATGCCACTCAGAAAGACTTTATTCCCGCCAACCTTGGTTTAGGCGCTGCTTACACCAAAGTATTTGATGAGGATAATAAAATACAGTTTGGTGTGGACCTGCATAAATTGCTTGTGCCAACACCTCCGAAATTAACAGGTGATCTTACCGCCGATTCAACAGCCATTTCAAATTATAGAACTAAACCTGTCGTATCAAGCTGGTTGAGTTCGTTTGGTGATGCTCCAGGTGGTTTTGGTGAAGAATTAAGAGAGTTCCAGGTTTCACTTGGTGCAGAATATTCTTTCCAGGACCAGTTTTTTGCACGTGCAGGATATTTTTATGAAGATAGAAACAAGGGTAACCGTAAATATTTTACAGTTGGTCTTGGTCTTAAATACAGCGTATTTGGTTTGAATTTCTCTTACCTTGTGCCAAGTGGAGCAGGCGTTAACAGAAATCCATTATCGAATACGCTGCGCTTTGGTATTGTGCTCGGGCTGGATGATGCAGCCGGAAGCCAGGATGCTCCCACAGGATTATAAATAAAATGAGTTATCGCATAGGTTCAGGAATGGATGTTCACCAACTGGTGGAAGGACGTGATTTATGGTTAGGGGGCATTAAAATCCCGCACCACAAAGGTGGATTGGGGCATAGTGATGCAGATGTATTATTGCACGCTATCTCAGATGCACTGCTCGGTGCATTATCGCTGGGAGATATTGGAACGCATTTCCCTGATACGGATCCTGCATATAAAAATATTGATAGTAAGATCCTCCTTAAAAAAACACACGAATTAATTAAGCAAAGGAATTATTCCATCGTTAATATCGATTCTTCATTGTGCCTTGAAGCTCCCAAGATCAAAAAATATTCAGGGGAGATGAAAAAGGTGATCGCCGGAATTCTTGAAATAGAAGAAACAGATATCTCCATCAAAGCCACTACCAACGAAAAAATGGGATTTATAGGCAGGGAGGAAGGAGTTGTTGCGTATGCAACTGTTCTTCTATATTTGCAGCATGTCAAAAGTTAAAGTGCGCATTATTAATCAATCCTCCAATCCATTGCCGGAATATGCAACGGAAGGATCGGCAGGAATGGATCTCCGCGCAAATATTGAAACGCCCGTTACCCTGCAGCCAATGGAACGGATGCTGATACCTACAGGATTATTTATTGAACTGCCCCCTGATTATGAAGCCCAGGTTCGTCCCAGGAGCGGACTGGCGATTAAACATGGGCTGACCTGTTTAAATTCTCCCGGCACAGTGGACTCAGATTATCGCGGTGAGATCAAAGTTATTCTTATCAATCTTTCGCAGGAGCCGCATACTATTCAGCATGGTGACAGAATTGCACAAATGGTAATAAGCAAAGTGGAAAAAATAAAATGGAAAGCTGTAGAAAAGATCAAATCTACTGACAGGGGAGAAGGTGGTTTCGGCCACACAGGAAAAAAATAAAATATATGGAATGAAATTATTCTCTCTGCTTATCATCATTGCTGCTTTTACCGCTTCCGGTTGCCGTTCAACAAAAAGTATCCAGACAGTAATAACAAAAAAAGATTCATTAAAAACAGGTATAGATTCTACCAGTAAAAGAGATTCAATCAATTTTATTGCGAATGCTTATGCAGGTGTGCTGAATAATCATATCGATTTTAATAGTTTTTCTGCCAAGATCAAAGTAGGCTTTGAAGGAGCAGACGGTAAAAGAAATGATTTTACCGCTATATTAAGGTTACAGAAGGACAGCGCCCTATGGGTCTCTATTAATGCCCTCCTGGGTATTGAAGCATTCAGAATACTGATTACCCCTGATAGTGTTAAAGTAATGAACAAACTGGATAAAGTAGTGCAGCTAAGATCAATGGGCTACCTACAGGAGATAACAAAAATACCTTTTACATTTACAGAGCTGCAGAACCTGATCATTGGTAATCCTATCTATTTTGACAGCACCGTTGATTCTTATAAAAAAGAAGGGGAGATCATCGCATTGCTGAATAATGGCCAGTTGTTCAAACATCTTTTAACAATTCATGCAACAGATTATCTTGTTCAATACAGTAAACTGGATGATGTAAATACTATCAGGGGAAGATCGGCCAATGTTACCTATGGAGAATATGAAAAAAAGGATGGCCGTTCATTTTCGACATTTAGAAAAATCACTGTTTCAGAAAAATCAAAACTGGATATTGAAATGAAATACAGGCAGTACGACTTTAATGTACCGTTAAACTTCAGTTTCAACATCCCCAAAAACTATAAATTGCAATAACCACCCAAATGGTGCGTTATGTTTTTTCGTGGATTACTCCTCCCCTTTAAAAAAGGGGGTGCCACCAGCAGGCGGCGGGGAATTTCAAAATTTATATTTATGCGTTTTATCCTCTTCACATCTTTATTTGCATTATCAGCCTTCGGCGGCGTGTTTGCCCAAACCCAGAGCCGGTCCGATCTTGAACAGCAAAGAGCCGAGATACAGGAAGAAATCGCAGCGGTGAAAAGATCGCTGGATCAGACGAAGAAAACTAAGAAGACATCTTTAAGCCAGTATAACCTGCTGCAAAAAAAACTTCGTCTCCGCGAAGCGGCCATCAATAATATTAACCGGCAGATAGATTATATCCAGGACGACATAAGCAAATCAAAGAATGATGTTGCTAAGCTTACACTGGATCTCGACACGCTGAAAATGCAATACCAGAAAAGTGTGATCTATGCATACAAGAACCGGAACAACTACGATTTTCTGAATTTTATATTCTCCGCTACCAGCTTTAATGACGCATTAAAAAGAGTGGCCTATTTAAAATCATACAGGGCGTACCGCGAACAGCAGAGTAAAAATATTGTTGCCACACAGGCGCTTCTCCAGAAAAAGATCGGTGGATTAGAGCAATCAAGAAAAGCGAAAGATGATGTGCTGGCCAAACAGGAAAAAGAAAAGAAGGAGCTAGATGAAGAAAAAAAGGAACAGGCTGTTGTAATTAATAAACTGAAATCGAGAGAAAAGGAACTGAACAGGGAACTTACTTCCAAACAAAAAGCTGATAATAAATTACGCGCCTCTATTAAAGCGGCTATCGACCGGGAAATAAAGCTGGCAAGGGCGAAAGCACTTGAAGATGAGAAAAAAGCAAAAGCTGCTGTAGCAAAGGCTGGCGGGGCCAAACCTGTTGCCGAAAAACCAGCTGCTACTGCCGTCCCTGCCAAAGAAGATGTAACGGTAGTTAAAAAGACTAAAAGTGTTTTTGATGAATCCCCTGCGGGAGAAATCATATCTGACAATTTTGAAAAGAACCGCGGCAAACTTCCCTGGCCAATAGATAAGGGAAATATTAAAATCAACTTTGGCAGATATGCCATACCAGGTACGAGGCTTGCCGGGAATAATCCAGGACTTACATTGGAAACTGAACAGGGCGGAACTGTTAAATCAATATTTGACGGAGAGGTGGTTTCTGTATTTGATGTGGAGGGTGAATCAAATATACTGATACGTCATGGCAAGTACTTCACCACTGCTGGCAACCTTTCCGGTACATC
>CAYLVR010000180.1:0-2581 GCA_964387165.1 uncultured Chitinophagaceae bacterium
GGAGAAAGGGTCAAGGCATTTTTCGTAATTTTTGAAAAAAATATTAATGTTTCTGACATTCGTCCATTCAGTTTGCCAATTCCCTATTCTCGTTGTTCTTTCCCCATTCATTATTACGCTTGGATTGCCGAAGGTCATATCATCGGAATTTGCAGCAACCTGTTCGATCATTTGGGTATAAGGGGAGAACAATGGATAAAACTGTTTTAAATAACTTTCGAGATCTGCAGTCTTTTTCCAATAATCATCAGAGCTTATCTGATCCAAAGGTTTTAGATCTATAAATTTTTTGCAGGATGACCACGCCACAAGCCCAACTAGCGTGATGTATATTATATATTTATACATAATAGAAAACTTAAAAAATTAATAAGTGATATTTAATCCAAAAGAAATAATTCGGTCTGCCCCATAGGTGAGCCTGCCAAATTCACTTGTACCCACAGGATCTATACCCCTTGGTAACTTGGATATGGTCAATAAATTCTCACCAGACAGGTACATCCTGACACGCTGTAATTTCAATTTTGAAATCATGGAAGCAGGAAGATTATACGCCAGCTGTAAGTTTTGAAGCCTGATGTAGTTTGCTTTTTGCAAATACCTTGTATTGGCATAATTTTTATTTTTTGATTCATCCGACCCGCTCAGGTAAGGCCTTGGCCAGTAACCATCTGTATTGATGTTTGCATCACCTTCATACAATCCAACATATTTATCGCCTGGACTATCACGGTAGTAATCAAGATGATCAGGAGTAACTGTAGAAATAAACCAGGCGCTATTGAATCCCCAAAATATATGCGAAGTCGTATTGTAGTAAATTTCTCTTTTTAAAACGCCACGCCAAAGCATAGAAAGCTCAAACCCTTTATAGTTAAGACCTAAACTGGCCCCCATTTGATACCTTGGGTTCTGATTACCAATCCTGAACATATCTCCGTGATCGGTAATTGTGTTTCTACCATTATTAACTTTTCCATCGCCATTGAGATCTTCGTAACGAACATCTCCCGGATTCCAGGCGCTTGAGAAAAATGAAATATCCTTTTTGGAAAGATAATCATCCAATTCCGCCTGGCTTCTGAACAGATCATTTACCTGGTAACCCCAGATTTCACCTACCTCTGCTCCTTCGTACCAGGTGGACAGCGTACCGGTTGGGTTGTAATATTTGGTGACTTTCGATTTATAATCATACAGATTGAACTGAACGAAATAGGATAAATTCCGGTTAATTTGATGGTTCCATTTCAATGCCAGTTCCCATCCTCTTGTTTGTAATGAGGCATTGTTGGCTCTAGGAACCTCTGTTCCCAGAACCCCGGGAAGTGCCTGAGATGGCCCGATCATATCCCTGGTATTTCTTTCGTAAATATCAAAATCCACAGCAAGTCTGTTCTTCAGGAAAGTGGCATTCAAACCGAGATTGGTCATTGATGCCGTTTCCCATGTCAAATCGCTGTTTACAATATTTGGTGCGGTCGTATATCCAGTTGGACGCCTTTCTCCATATCCATAAATCCAGTCGAGTCTGCCGGTTTGTAATGGAATTAATTCAAGATCTGAGTAAGGAGACACTTGCTGATTTCCAAGCTGGCCCCATGATGCACGTAACTTAAGTGTATTAATAGCGTTGGCAAACCAGAAGTTTTCATTATGAATATTCCATCCTGCTGAAAACGAAGGGAAGGTTCCCCATCTTTTTCCTTCTCTGAAAACATACGAACCATCATGACGGACGTTCGCTTCGAAAAGGTAGCGGTCATCCATGTTATACGTCAATCTTCCAAAATAGCCGGCAGTAGCCCTTTGTGTGACGCTCTCAGAAACCAGAGTAGTTCCTGTTCCGGTTTGAATAGAAGGCACATCACTGTTAATCAAATCCGATCTAAATCCGGTAAGGTAATTGTTTCTGCCGCGCTCAAGCTGCATTCCTCCCAATATACTAAACTGGTGCTTATTTAATTTAAGATCATACGAAGAATATAAGTTTGTTGACCAATATACATTATTAGTATGTCCTCTTTCGATGTGGTTAGGAACAGTGAAGCCCACGACAGATGTGGTTTGATCGACATTATGTATATAAACTTCCTTTTGATTATCTGATCGTATTGCACCCATGTAGTTGTGGGCGAATTCAAGATTTATATTCCATCCTTTCGCGGGCCGCAAAACGGTTTTAAAATTGTTCCACATATCCATGGTCTTTGTACGATCCGTTCCTCCATTTTGTATTCTTGGTATATGTGATTCCCAGAGATAATTTCCCCAACCATCATAAACGGGCGTAAATGGGTAAGCTCTGCTGATATGCAAAAACATCTGAAAATAATCTTCTCCGGGGCCCATTGTTGGAAATTCTCTTACACTGTTACTAAGCCTCGATTCAAAATTGAAATCAATCCATTTGTTCACGGCAACATTTACCTTACTTAATAAATTTGTTCTTCGATAAATATCTGTTCCGTAGTTCAGCACTCCATTTTGGCTAAAATAGCCGCCGGAAAAATAATACGATACATTTTTGCTTCCACCCTGAATGGAAATGTCATGCTTTGTATTTATTGCATTTCCA
>CAYLVR010000180.1:2607-3176 GCA_964387165.1 uncultured Chitinophagaceae bacterium
CCCTCAGGCATGAAAGTATTGAGGTAATCATAATCATTATTCTGAAATGCAATGATCCTGTCGATTGTTTCATTGCTAACAGGGCGCCCTCCCCTGTTATCACCCGCTTCATTTTGGACTCTGCTCCAGGTATATGAATTCAGGCTTTTCGGAAGATTTTGCGCAGATGCCATTGCTACATTTCCTGAATAATTCACTTTCATTACTTCACCCTTCGCACCTTTTTTAGTTGTGATAAGTATCACTCCATATGGTGCTCTCGCGCCATATATCGCTGAAGAAGAAGCATCTTTCAGTACAGAGATACTTTCAATATCCTGAGGATTAAGATTGTCCATACTGCCTGGGAAACCATCTATAACAACAAATGGGCTTCCTCCATTTAGTGATCCTATCCCACGAAGTTTAATGTCGAGACTGGCACCAGGCTGAAATCCATATTGATTTGGAACATCGAAACTCAATCCGGGCGACGCTCCCTGTAACAACTGTGATACTGTTGAAGATTGTCTGTTCACTAATTTTTCACTGGAAATCACATCAACCGCACCTGTAAGATTCACTTATTT
>CAYLVR010000180.1:3186-7840 GCA_964387165.1 uncultured Chitinophagaceae bacterium
CAACCACAACAACATCTTCCAACCCATTTCCACTAATCATTTTAAGAACAACATTAATCGTGGCAGTTTTGCCAACAATTAATTCCTGCTGTTCGTAACCTACATAGGTAAAAATCAAAACAGACTCTTCATCCGGTACTTCAAGACTAAATGATCCATCTTCTGCTGTTGTCGTTCCTTTCTTGGTTCCCTTTAAAAAAACGCTGACGCCAGACAATGCATCACCATTCTCATTTTTTACAAGCCCACTAATATGCAAAAGCGGTGCTTCCGCAAAATTATTTTCCGCGGATGTGAACGCAGCAATAGGCGAGTTGAATGACGATATAGGATTAGCGGTCGCCACGGTTCCGCCTGCATATAGCAGTGAACATCCATATATCAAAATAATTGCGGCTGATTTCATTAAGACAAATGGCGAACGAAAGGCGCCATGTCTGCAGTTGGAAGATCTTTCCATAATTTAGTTAGTTAACGGTTTGAAATAGCATAGAATTAACTGGTCGAACTTTAATACAATGGACCAGTACGATTTACCAAAAACGTTTTTTGAAGCAACCAAATCCGAAAATTGGTAAGTAATTGTCTTCTTCATACAAGTAATTGTCATTTCATTAGCGATTTGAAGTTTAATAGTTGGAGGCAAAATTGCCGTTATCAAATATTTTATTAATCCGCATTAAATTCAAGTAGGAAGATGGTTATGGTTTGAAATAGTTAGTACGTTTCATCAACTCAAAACATCTGCTCGGGAATTTTTTTTATTATGTGCTGAATATTTTCAGGTTCCTTTCCTTCACCGATTGTCATGGTATTCAGTATCGCATCAAGACACAATAACATCCATAATATCCTTGTTCATTTTAATAAAAGTCCTGAGCAATTGATTAGCCTTGACAACATGATCATTAACCGTAGAGGTAGACATCCGGAGCATAGAGGCGATTTCAACATAACTCTTTCCTTCTATCTGAGACAAAGCGTATACTTTTTTTCTAATTGGCGGTAGTCGTTCTATCGAATTCTCCAACAGGTTAAAACATTTTTGATAACTCAGCGAACAATCTGCTCCAGCATAAGCAACGTTTGTTATCCGCAACTGCGTTATTAATTTTTTTTGCCTAGTTAACCTGCGCGAATGATCGAAAATTTTATTGACCGCAATACGGTATATATAAGCAGCGAAAGACTGTTGCGGGTCGATTCGCGTACGCGATTCCCAAACAGCGGAGAAAACATCCTGATAGATTTCGGAAATCATTTCCTCTGATTTTACCAGGCGGCGAATATGCATTCGCAACCGGGACGCGTGATTGTAATACAAGCTGGTAAATGCAAAATGATCGCCCAACACCAACTTTTGCAAGAGGCATTGCTCAAGAATTAAATTATTAGGATTGTTCATAGATAGCATCGTTTTAGTTATAATTGAATGGTGCCTGCTGGCACCTTTCGAACACAGACCGGCAGAGACCCCCCAGAGACAGGTCTGGTGTCCGAGTTAATTTTTATTCATTTTCAAAACATCTTTAATTATATTCTTGTTACCTATATAAAGCGCTGACCGTTGATGGAGGTCGGCAGGAACCAATTCAAGTATGTTGTTGTGGCCATCTATTGCAGCACAGCCCGCCTGACAATAAATAAAAGTAAAAGGGTTACACTCATACATCAGTCTTAATTTCCCTTGTGGGAACATCTCTGTCGCGGGGTATAAAAATATTCCTCCTTTTATCAGGTTTCTGTGAAGGTCTGCCACCAGAGTTCCAGTGTACCTAAGCGTAAAATCTGATTTCATCATCTGCAGCCCGGTTAAATATTCTTGTACCGGTTGAGGAAATTCAGGAAGTAATGCGAAGTTCACAGAAAGATAACTGCGTTGAGTTTTACTCTTAATATTGGGATGTGTTAAGTAGAATTCACCTGTACAGGTATTTAGGGTAAAACCATTTACTCCTTGTTTAGTGGCATAAACAAACATCGTCGATATTCCATATAGAATGTATCCTGCTGCAATCTGTCTGTCGCCACATTGCAAGAAATCACTCTCGGAACACAAACCATCACCATCAGTGATTTTATTGTAAATACTAAATATAGAACCTAAAGAAATGTTTGCGTCAATATTACTGCTTCCATCTATCGGGTCAAATAGAACAATAAAGCTGCTATTAGGGGACTCATCAAAAACAATTATATTTTTTTCTTCCTCACTGCAAATGCCGCAACAATTACCGCCCTTCCTTAAAGTTCCAATCATTTGCGCGTTGGCGAAAAGATCAAAGTTTGTCACATTTTCCCCCTGCACATTTATCAGGCCTGCATCTTTCGAAAGCGTACTGAGTCCAATCCTTCCGATTTCAGCATTGATATTTTTACCTGCTTCAGCAATATCCTGCAATAAAGCGCTCAAACCGGCAGATTCCCCTGACATCAAATGATGTTGAGTTGAAAACTCCTGTAACGTACATGTTAAATTTTCCCTCACTTATTTAAGCTTAATGATTAATAATTTTCTGTAATCCCAAATGGTTCTTTGCAGGTTGATAATATTTCAGTTTAATTAAATCCGAAGGCAACTCTCCAAATCCAGAATGCCCATGTAGTGCAAGAGCAGCACCCAGCGACGATGCTTGCGCTACTTTTGCAGCAAATACTTTAACAAACGGAAATGATAATGCGATCATATTCATAAATACTTCGTTGTTGCTAAATCCTCCGTCTATAAATATTTTTTGCGGAACAATCTCACCAATAACTAATTGTGTTGAGTGCACCTGACACTTTACTAACTGGTATATTACATAGTGATATGCTTCGTCGAATGTTGTGAATTGCAAAAGAATTTCTTTGCTAAATGAAACAGCTTTTATTTCCGGTTGCCTGCTCGTTTTGTCCTTACTGCTGAAGTTTATAAACCAAGATAAATTAAAACGGACCTGTTTGTAATAATCATTTGATATGTGAAAAAAATCTGTCAACTGCAACACAGCCTCTTCGTGTGGCCGGCCAGTAAATAATCTGGACGCTTTGACTTTCTCCCCATCATTTGTCAGGTAGAATAAACAATCGTTTTGTAATTCTTCCAGTGTTAGGGGACTATTATTGAACGGATTCATACTGATATTCCAAGTACCGGTAGAAATTATTACGAATGGTGCCTTTTCTATCATCGTATAGGGAATCAGCGCCGCAGAACTGTCATGCAAACCGGTTCCAACTGCTATAATTTTTCCATTTATTTTTATCTGATGTAGAAATCCTGGATGGGATATGGGTGGAAGTTTTTCGTATATCTTTTCTTTAAAGATCCATTGGTGATAATGATTCATGGCAAAATCCCATAACCCCGTATGACAGCCGATGCTTGTCATCTCTGATACATTTTTATGGCTCAGTAAAGCACTGAGGAATTGAGGAAGATGTAAAGCATATTTCACTTTTTTAAAAATTTCGGGTCGTTCAATTTTTAACCGGTATAACTGAAGTCCAGCGTTCAAACTTCCCAGTGCTGGAGATGCGGTTTCAAGACAAAATTGATCCTGTCCTCCGTATCTGCCATAAAATTGATGGAGCAATGTATCGGGATATGGTTTTAGATAATTGTATAATGGAGCTATTGGCTGATGATCGTTTCCTACATACATAAGGCTCGCACCGTATGCAGAAAAATTAATCATCCTAATATTAAATTGTTGACTTTCTATTACTTCATTCAATGACTGGTTAATGAATGAAACGATCGATGCGATATTTTCACAAGGAAATCCCTCATCATCTGATATTTCAGGAAATACAACATTCTTCTGCCAGATAATATTATAATTAGCGTCGAAAAGGAAAAACTTTTTGTTTGTTTTTCCGACATCAAATATCGCGGTGACAGGTTCTGACGCACTCATATTATTAGACTTTTCAATTGACACTTTTCGAATAATGATTAACGTAAGAAAGCAGCAGCGACTCCGCCATCAACGTTTATTTGATTTCCCGTGGATTTATTTAGCAGCCCCCCGACGAGTACGTAACATGCATTGGCAATATCCTCAGGCAGCATGATTTGATTTAGCAAGGTCCTCTTTGCATAATAGGCAGGCAATTCCTCCACAGTAATTCCATATCCTTTTGCGCGGCCTTCAGCCCATCCCCCAGCCCATATGTTACTGTTAGCAATAACAGCATCTGGATTCACTGCGTTTACCCGAATATTATCGGCACCCAGTTCGGCAGCCATCAACCTTGTAAGATGAGCCTGCGCAGCCTTTGCAGATCCATAGCCAGCGTTATTCGGTCCGGCAACTACTGCATTTTTAGAAACGATATTCAAGATGTCACCATCCAAATTCTGGCGTCTCATGATTTCAACAGCACGACTTGAAGTAATAAACTGACCCTTCACCAATATATCATAAAGAAGATTCCAGTCTTGCAGCGTATGATCTGTTAATGATTTAGAAATGCTTAAGCCTGCATTATTTACTAAAATATCGAGGCCGCCAAATGCGAGAGCAGCTGCGTCGAAAGCATTTGCAACAGATTCAGTATCTGTTACGTTCAAAAGAACAGATGCTACTACATCGTTACCGAACTGCTGTTTAAATTCCATAACCGCTTCATCCAACCTGTCCTGATTGATATCATTAAGCACAACACA
>CAYLVR010000181.1:0-7694 GCA_964387165.1 uncultured Chitinophagaceae bacterium
GGATTGCTGGGAAACTCCCTTATATTTTATATCCATAAAATCAGCTTTAACCTGATTTCAAAGATATGAAATATAATAAAACCGAGGGTTTCTCAAAAAAGATTTTTTACAGGCACCCATTCATTTGAGGAAAGAATTGCCCTCAATCCAATTACCTTGAATTTATAAAGCGACCAGCTTCCTTAAATCTACCAGGAAAAGGTTCGATATTTGTACAGGGAGGCCGACATAACTGGACAGGAGGTCAAAAATGGCCTCCTGTTTTTTTTCATCCTCAGGAACGCGGGTCAAGTACAAAACCTGGGGATTAGGCAATAAAGATTTTTAGCGTATGGTTGTTTAGACGCATTAATTTTTCTTCTTTTTTTCATTGGAGGATTTTAGCTGCAAAACAGTTTTTGCATTAAGTGATGTGACTACCTTTTTACCTGTTCTTGACTCTAATTCTTTTCTTGCAACCTTGGCTACATTTCCGCCCTGCTTTGCTACTTTTTTACTTTCTTCAAAACTTTTTGGATTGGTTGCAGCCGAAATATCTTTTGTGGATGCTTCCGCAAGCATGTTCAAAATCAGTTCAGTATTGGTCATATTGTCCCTCAGATTTTCTTTTTTCAACCCTTTCAGGATTTTATATTCTTTCGTGGTTTTGTCTGACCATGCTTGGGTAATGATGTCGGTTAATGTTGCAAACTGCATACCTTCTTTCAATCCTCTTTTCTTCCATTCATCGGTTAGTTCTTTTCTTATTTCAATACTTTTCAGCCGTTGGTTAATCCAGTTTTCTGAATATCCGAGGTTCAGGTATTGCTCTAGAGCCCTGTCAATAGTAAGTTCAGGATCTTGCATTTCGTCTAATCTTTCAGCAGCTACTTTTGCCAACCAAAGTTTAAAAGGTTCTGCCTTTGGCGATGAAATGGATTGTATCAACCTGAAAAGTTGTTCAGTGTCGGCAACGTCAGTCAGGTAGAATTTACCATCTGCCGCTTGCATTTTCAGTTGTCCCAATTTATGGGACAACTCACTTCCCTCAGCTTTTAGCTTTGTTTTTAAGGCGTTCCAGTATTTTCTGGGTCTTGGACTACCAGTAAGTATTTCAATTACATCAATAATGGAAAAATACCACTTTTCATTTTCTTCATTCCACAGAGTTCTGACTTTTTTGTCCTCAAATATTTTAACGTTAGTTTCTTTCATCTTGTAGCTATTTTGTGCGGCCAATACTTTTTGTGTTAAGCTGGAATATCTCCCTTATGCCTGCCTTATTGTTTACTAAGGTAAAAAAGAGTTCGTTTGATTGTCTAGTAAATGGATGAATGTTGATATTGAGCTTTGCATATTTTCTTTCTATACCCTATCGGGTATAAATTACCCAATTTTTACTTAAATATACCCGATAGGGTATATCATATATGATTTTTACTACCCCAGTTTTTGTGTATTATTTTTTCCTGATCGCCGGGAATTTTTTCGCTCTTATGTCTGCGTGCGCCAATGAAAAAGTAATGGTGCAGGATTTGCTGCAATACCCCAACAAACTGGCCTCGTTTTTCGCACGATAATTAAAAAATGCTGATCATGGACAGACAACACGCAAAGAGCGGTAAGCGATTTGAAAATCCCGGTTCGGCGCCAAGACCCATCACAGAAAAAGATGCTGATGACCTGGTCCATTCGCAGGAGCAGGAACTACCTTTACACATCAATGAAGAAGATCCGGACGATATTATTCACCGTTCTTATCAACAACAGTCGGATAGCATAAACAACAACGATCTTGAAGATCCTGATGACCGTGTGCACCGTCAGCCACCCGAAGATGACCGGGAGCGATGAAACGCGCTTTCAACAGGTCTGGCACCATGTATGCAATGGGAGGTTTATAAACTTTTTATTACATTCGGACATCTTCAAGCCTTTGCTAATCAAATCATAGGCAGTTTTAAATATTTATATCACATAAAAAAATCGCTATGCAGTGTAGAACGTTTATCAATTTCGCATCAGTCTTTTTATTTGTTTCGTCCCTTTCCCTGGTTTCCTGCAATTCTGCCGGTGAACCGGAGAATAAAGAAGGAGATACAACCTCATCCCAGCTTACTCACGACAACAGCAGCGCCGAAGTCAATATCTCCGGAACGTATGCCGATACTGTGGTGACCGGTACCGCGACCTTTGAACAGGTGGACGGCAAGGTAAAAATGCTGCTCAATATTACAGTTCCTTCAAAAGCCAATAAAAGTGTTGCAGTACATATCCATGAACATCCCGGTTGTGGCGATAACGGCAAGGATGCCCATGGGCACTGGAACCCGACAAATGTTGCCCATGGACAATGGGGCTCGGCTGCATTTCACTCAGGTGACATTGGAAATCTGGAACTTGATGCTGAAGGAAAAGGAACCAAAACGCTGGAGACCGATCGTTGGACAATCGGCGGAGACAGTACTACTAATATCTTAGACAGGAGTATTATTATCCATAGCGGTGTTGATGATTACACATCGCAGCCTTCCGGCGATGCAGGTAACAGGATCGGATGTGGAATTATTAATAAAAAATAAGGTTATAAGAGCTGTTATTCCACCCTAATAGATAATCAAATATTTAATCATCTATTAGGGTGGTCAGTTTCCTTAATTCAATCAGAAAAAGATTCGATGTTTGTATAGGGAGGGCGACTCTGCCCGCTGAAGCTCCTTATCCCGGCTTCGCGCATTTCCAGCAGCTTCGCATACTTTATTCCCAAATATATGTTGCAGGCATATACCAGAACATAAGCCACATTATTCTTATACACCATCATGAAGCTGAGTAGCAAAGCGAAGGAATATACCTGCCATAAACGGAAACTTATATACTTACCCATCTGAAACCGGTGACGCCCGTACAGCATTACCCCTGCAGTCATTACTCCCAGCACACCACCAAAAGCGCCTTCCATAAAACCTCCCGGCCCGGAAAAAATAGGGAATACCAGGTGTGAAAGATTAAATACCAGTGCCGATATAAATGCCAGTGCAAAATAAAATATAATCACTTTCCATTGTCCCACCCGCTTCTTTAGTATATGACCAAATAACCAAAGCATACTTACACTCAACAGCAATTCCCCTACATTAAGATAAACAAACTGGTAAGTAAATAAACTGGTGGTCCAATTGAAAGGCCAATCCTGTGAACGGGAAGAAACAGCAAGAGAACTGTATATACGATCATCCAGGGCAACGAAAAACAAAATATGTAATAATATTAGTAAGTTAAGCTGACTTCTCAAGCCTGTGGAAAATTCAAATGAGGTGCTGGTTTGAGAGGTTTGTCCCAAGGGGTTATGCATTTCCATACTTGAAAGATTTGATTCAGTCCCCACTAAACCAAGAAACATGCCCGAATGAGTAAAATCACATAATAATATCAATTTTAATAATATACATATTGATAATCATATGTTTACAGTATTAACTTAAAGCATAATTTCATACTTATTCACTAAATTCTACATCGGTCCCACGAATTTCATTTTGATAATTCTCTGATTGTTTGGATGAATTGATTGCCGGATAATCGGTATAGCCTTTTGCGCCGGACCGGATCTTTTAATTTATTATCATGAAAGCAACGATTATTCACACAACCGGTAAAGCAGTCGTTAATTTAAAAGAGGAGACCGATTTATATTAATTAAAACACTCAGGGTTTCCTCAGGAATTTAAACAGCTCATTGTCGGTTGTTAAAATAATATTCGTGTTACTGTCAAGCGACTTTTCAAGCGTTTCCATAGACTTAAGGAAACTGTACAATTCTTTGGCCTGGTGGCTTTTGTTGTAAGCGCCTGCATAAATAGCGGTAGCCTGCGCATCAGCCTTTCCTCTTATCACCTGCGATTCTTTAACGGCAGACGATTGTATCTGTGCCAGGTCGAGTTCTTTATTTCCCCGAATTTTCAGCGCCTCTCCCTGACCTTCAGATTTAAACTGTTCGGCGATTCTGTTTCGTTCGCTGATCATTCTGTCGTACACTCTGTTCCTCACGTCTTCCACATAGCTAACTCTTCTGAACCGAAAGTCAAGTATCCGGATCCCAAGATCCGATGTTCTTTCGTTTATTTTTTTAAGAATCGTGGCTTCTATATTATCGCGGCCCACAGAAATAGAATCCAGGTTTTCCAATTGCTCAAAAATAGATTCCCCAATCTCTGGTTCGCGGTTGGTAGAACGCACAAGGTCGAGCAGCTCGTGCGAAGCCACAGCATTTCTTGTTTCTCCATCAATGATATCATCAAGTCTGGATATAGCTGATCTCTCGTCTCTTAAACGGATAAAAAATTGCAGAGAATTAGTGATCTGCCATCTCGCATAAGTATCAACGTAAATAAATTTTTTATCTTTCGTAGGAACCTGGTTAGGATCGCCCTCCCAGGCGAGATAACGTTTATCAAAGAATTTCACTTTTTGAATAAGGGGCAATTTGAAATTTACGCCTGGTGAAACACGTGGCTTGCCTACAGGTTTACCGAACTGGGTAACAATAGCCTGTTCCGTTTCATCGAGAATGAACATGGAACCTGAAACTAGTATTATCACCAGCAGCGTAATAATTCCTGATATAATTAATTGGGGTCTTAGCATTACGATAATTTATACTGATTGATGCGATAAAGCAATCGATGATTTGTAATTATTCTGATATTTTCCTACCGGCTATATTGAGCAAAGGCAACACGTTATTACCCTTTTCATCAACAATTATTTTATTACCAATTTTTGGAAGCAGCCTCTCCATGGTTTCCAGGTAAATCCTTTTCTTGGTAACATCCGGTGCTTTGATATATTCAGTGTACAACGATTCGAACCTCGCAGCATCCCCGGTAGCGCCATTTACCCTGGTCAGTGCATATGCTTCCGCCAATTGTATAGTTTCTCTTGCCTCACCTCTAGCTCTTGGTATTATACTGTTGTATTCTGATTCGGCTTTATTAATCAGTGTTTCACGTTCCTGCTGCGCCTGGTTAACCCCATTAAAAGAAGGTTTAACCAAAGCAGGCGGGTTAACATCCTGCAATACTACCTGATCGATGCGAATACCGTTCTGGTATTCATCGCACAGTTTCTGCAGTAATACTTCAGTATTGGTGGCAACCTCCTGACGCCCGATGGTAAGCACTTCATTAACTGTGCGGTCGCCCACACTTTTACGCATGGCCGACTCAGACATATCTCTAAGAGAACGTTCAGGATCTTTTACCCTAAAAAGATACTGGAAAGAATTTACGATCCTGTATTGAACCACCCACTCAACGTCGGCCATATTAAGATCACCACTTAACATAGAGGATTCGATGCCGAAGTCAGCCTCCGAATAATGAGAGGCGCGGTTTCCTCCTGAAGTTCTGAAACCGAACTCGTGCTTCAATTGTCTTTGCACAGGGATCTTAAACATTTTTTCAATACCAAAAGGGGCTATAAAATTTAAGCCCGGATTTACAGTTCTGTTATATCTACCCAGGTTGAGTACAACTCCTTCTTCTTCCGGGCCCACGGTTCGGATAGAAGTAAGCGCGAGGACAAGAAAAAATAACCCGATGAGTATTTTTTTTCTATATTTTTTGTACAAGTAGGTATAATAAGCAAGCTGCTGTTCAAAATCGTTCATAATTACAATTTAGAGATGATAGGGCCACCTGATAAGCGTGATCGGGCCAAGATACGAAAGAATATAGAAATGCAGCGAGCCTGCTTTCTGTTTTTAAAAACAGAAAGCAGGCTCGCTGATATGTCAAAACAATATTATCAAACTCTATAAAACAATAACATTAACAGTTCTTTGTATTTGAGGTCCTTTATTTATGCAACTGCCGGAAATAACAATATATATTCCTTCCTCAATTTAATGTCTCTTATTAAAACCTTCAGATTATTCAACTATTATCTTTCCTTTCATTACAGGATGCAGACTACAATAGTAATTAGCAGACGCTGTAATATCCAATGTCCAACTTTGTTGCGATTGCAAAGGAGGGGAGGTCCATGCTTTCGAAAATTCTTCTGTTACATCATGAGTAACAATATCGTGATTTACAAAAGTTATTTTATCTCCTTTCTTCACACTTATTTCTGCAGGCGAAAAAGTCATGTGACTTATTTCTACAATGTAAATATCAGGTACTCTTTCAACCGCCTGACCCGACACGCTGCCTTTTTCGCCTGAGTAACCTGAACAACTAATCAGAACCATCAACACTAATAAAAAACTAAATCCTATTTTAAAAGAACATACCTGGTTTTTCATTTAGCAATAGCTTTTTGCAACATTTCTGCGTGTGAAAGATGTGCTTTTAATGCGGGTACAACATTCTGTAATAACGATTTCACTTCAGCATTATCTGTCTGAGGAATAAGTATTGTTTCCACTACAGAAATAACTGCCTTATGATAATCCACTTCGTTATTTACATAAGCCACGTCAAAAGCCTTTCCCTTTTTAGAACGTAATTCCTTTTTTGTTTTTTCAGCACCATCGAGCAGGTTTTGGGTAAGGCTGTTAGTTTGAGGAGTAACTTTCAGCTTCGTAACCAGGTCCACCGCTTGTGCTATAACGGCTTTGTGATCATTAATCATTGTTTTCGCAAAGTTCAATACTTCTGTATTCTTTGAATTTTTTAAGGCAATCTGCGCATAGTCAATATCGATCTGATTGGCTGCAACAGCCACAGAAGCCACCTCTGGGTCTGATAATTCGACTTGTTGCTGTGCAATGAGCGGAGTGGCAAATAGCATCAAACCACTTATAGAGACAACAGTCATAAATCCTTTAAATTTTTTCATTTTCATTTTTACTTATTTTATGTATTAATAATTAGAGTAAGCAGAAGAAGAAAGGTTACAAGAATGTTTGTCTTTTTTATATTCGTTCTCACTAAATAGCTTCTTAACCTGCAAGCCGGCACCTGTACCGTCTCATGATTCCGTTCTGTAATTCCTGTCGCATTTACCCCCAGGTTTTTTCGTAATGAGCCCCTTTAATATCATTCAAATGCTCCATCTTTGATATATTAAAACATTCAGTTATGAAATACTCAATAACCATCAATGCTCCCAGAGAGAAAGTATGGAAAACATTATGGGAAGACGCTACATATCGCGCATGGACATCTGCCTTCCATGAATCATCAAGAGCCGAAACTGACTGGAAAAAAGGAAGTAAAGTATTATTTCTCAACGATAAAAATGAAGGAATGGCATCCACGATCACCGAAAATATTCCCAACGAATATATGGGCATTAAACATTTGGGCCTGGTGATGAATGGAGTAGAGGACTACGATAGTGAAGAAGCCAGAAAATGGTCGGGATCCTATGAAAACTACACATTAAAAACAGTAAATGGCGCCACAGAAGTACAGGTAGAAATGGGTGGAGCAGAAATTCCTAAAGAATTTGAAGATCATTTTGCCGAGGCATGGCCAAAAGCATTAAATAAAATAAAAGAACTTTCCGAAAAATAAATCTCCTTTTAAAAAAGGAGAGTGCCTACTTATCTTGTTTTATTTTTTACTGACGTTTTATTTACCAGTAAATAAGATTCATCAATCCATTCTTTCAATTGTTTATTGCTAACTGATCCGTCAACAATTATTGTATTCCAGTGTTTCTTATTCATATGATAGCCGGGATTAACACATGGATCTTCCTCTCTT
>CAYLVR010000182.1:0-7616 GCA_964387165.1 uncultured Chitinophagaceae bacterium
CAATACTGTTCCTTGATGCGCCTGTAACAGAAGCGAGTGTATTATTTTCTTCCCTCCATCTTAATACACCAATCAATCCCATAATTATTGCTTCTTTAAAATCGGCCAGGCCCTCGTCGGGAACTTCCACAATAACATCTTTTTCTTTTAATGTTTCTTTCAGTCTGTTAATTAAAAAAGTATTCTTTGCTCCACCACCAGTGACCAGCATACGCCGATCCGTGGATTCGCTCTCCCCCTTTGAAAAAGGGGGAAGTTTTGCCGAAGGTAAAACGGGGGATTTTTCAACTGCATTGGCAACCTGTGTACAGATATGTTCAACATAAGTTCTCAGTGCATCGTCGATATCGTAATTACCATCACGTATCAATGGATATATTACATCCGTTCCGAAATCATTTGATAAAGATTTCGGATAAAGCAACTGGTAATATTCAAGTTGATTTAATATTTGAAGCAGGTCGTCTGCAACCTTCCCTTTTGCTGCAAGTTGTCCACCATCATCAAAAGGTTTACCTGCATCATGCGCCAGCATATTTAATACTTTATTAGCGGGGCACACATCGAATGCAATATATTTTTCAGGGTAATTAAGAGAAATATTGGCAATTCCTCCAATATTGAGAAACATTAAATAATCATTCAGCAATAATTGTTCACCGATAGGAACAATGGGGGCGCCCTGCCCACCCAGCGCCACATCTATTGCCCTGAGATCGCTTACCACATTAATGCCTGTTGTGGCAGCGATCGCTGCTCCACAGCCTATCTGTCCCGTCATTTTCCGGCCGGGTACATGAAACGTAGTATGCCCGTGTGACGCAATCAATTGTACCTGGTATTGTATATCATTTTCTGTAATAAAGGTGTTAACCTGTTTGCCAAGGTAATGACCATATTCGGCGTGTAAAAGCTGGTAATCAAGCGCATTTAATGAAGTGGCGCCACGCAGTTTGCTGATCCATTCATTTGAATAGGGATAACAGGCCGAATGACGCAGGGTGTAATTCCATTTTCCAGATGATTCATGAAACTCTACAAATGCGATATCGAGGCCATCGAGGGAGCTTCCACTCATTAAACCAATAACTCTGTAAACCATTTTTAGATTTTAAGTTAGATTTGTCTGGCAAATTAAGAAGTGCAATCCAAAACATGGTAATAAATCTAAGTCAGACATATTCTCTTATGGGGGAATGGATAGGAGAGTTGCGTGATATTGATCAGCAAACCGACAGGATGCGTTTCAGGCGCAATCTGGAGCGCATTGGCGAACTCGCGGCGATTGAAATAAGCAAAAAGCTGGAATACGAGGAAAAAGAAGTCCAGACCCCTCTGGGCATCGCTATTTGTAAAACCCTGAAGCAGCAGCCGGTGCTGGCTACCATTCTTCGTGCAGGCCTACCATTGCATAACGGATTGCTGAACATTTTCGATAAAGCAGATAATGCGATTATTTCTGCTTACAGAAAACATAAGCGTGATGGATCTTTCGATATCAGTGTGGAATATGTTTCTTCTCCCGATATTAATGGAAGGATATTAATTATTTCTGACCCCATGATAGCCACCGGTTCCTCACTGGTAAAGGCTATTCAGCATTTAAGAGAAGAAGGTGATCCGCGTGAAATACATGTTGTTGCTGCTATTGGTTGCACAGTTGGTATTGAATATGTGCTGCGTGCCGAACCCCATGTTTCTATCTGGTGCGGCGAAATAGACGAAGAGCTTACAGCTAAAGGATATATTGTGCCGGGATTAGGTGATGCCGGCGATCTTGCTTTAGGGCCCAAAGAACAATCTTAGAAAGTTGCTCATCATAAAGAAACTATGACCGAAACAATATCCGGGAATATCGTTGATATTTATAATGAAAAAATATTTGAAGGAAATATTGAAATCGATAATGGTAAAATAACTGCAGTTAACAGGATCGCGGATACTATTAATTCCTCACTTCCATTTGTTCTTCCTGGTTTTATTGATGCACATGTGCATATAGAAAGTTCAATGCTGGTTCCTTCGGAATTCGCACGTTTAGCTGTTGTGCATGGAACCGTCGCCACTGTAAGCGATCCCCATGAAATTGCGAATGTTTGTGGTATGGAAGGAATTGAATTCATGATCAGCAATGGACGTTCAGTAAACTTTAAGTTTAATTTTGGGGCGCCGAGCTGCGTGCCTGCAACAATATTTGAAACTGCGGGGGCTATTATTACTCCTGCTAATATCGAAGAATTGTTAAGCAGGCTGGAAATAAAGTATTTAAGTGAAATGATGAACTTTCCGGCGGTGATATTCAACGATCCGGAAGTGATGCAGAAAATAAATATTTCACACAAGTTGCGCAAACCTGTTGATGGTCATGCGCCTGCATTAAGAGGAGAGCCACTTAAAAAATATATAGTTGCAGGAATTTCTACTGATCACGAATGCTTTACTTACGAGGAAGCGAAAGAAAAGTTAAACCTTGGCGTTAAAATATTAATACGCGAAGGGAGTGCCGCAAAGAATTTTGAGGCACTGATAGATCTGCTGCACGATCATCCCGGGAAGATCATGTTTTGCAGCGATGATAAACATCCTGATAGTCTTGTTCGTTCTCATATAAATGAACTTTGTGAACGTGCTGTTGAAAAGGGTGTCAATATATTTAATGTACTTCGGGCAGCCTGCGTAAACCCCGTTCACCATTATAAATTAGATACCGGCACTTTGCGAATAAATGATGATGCAGATTTTATTGTAGTAGAGGATCTTACTTATTTTAAAGTTATAAATACATTTATTAACGGTATCTGCGTGGCCGAAAATGGAAAGACATTAATTAATTCTGTTCCGGTTCAACCTATTAATAATTTCTCCTGCGATAAAATATCAATTGAAAGTATTTATACCGATAAAAATAATTATTTAAGAGAAGGGAAGCTGCCTGTTATCGAGGCATTGGATGGACAGTTAATTACCAATAAACTAATGCTCGACCCTTCTGTAGAAACTGATATTCTTAAAATCGTAGTCATTAACCGGTATAATAATGCTAAGCCGGCCATCAGCTTTATTAAAAATTTTGGTTTTACATCCGGGGCTATTGCTTCATCCGTTGCACACGACAGCCATAATATAATCGCCGTTGGTGTGGATGATGAAAGCATTACCCATGCTATTAATTTAATTATTGACAATAAAGGTGGAGTAAGTTGTGTGTCTTCTGATAAATCTGAAGTTTTATCCCTTCCCATTGCTGGCCTGATGAGTGCCGAAGATGGCTATAAAGTAGCCTCAGCCTATACATACATGGACGCTATGGCCAAATCCCTCGGCTCGACTCTTTCCGCACCCTTCATGACGCTATCCTTCATGGCGCTCCTTGTTATTCCTTCTCTCAAACTCAGCGACAGGGGTCTATTTGATGGCGATAATTTTAAATTTATTTAATAAGCAAACATTGTTTCCAATATCTGGCAGATGGCTATAGCTTCTTCATCATCTACAGTTCCCAGCTTTCTTAATAACCTGCCTTTGTCAATAGCTCTGATTTGATCAAGCACTATCTGGCCCTGCTGATTTCCAAAATCAGTAAGCACTCTTGAAGGATAATTCCTGATAGTAGAAGTAAGAGGAGCCACGATTACTGTAGCGTATTTTTTATTTATTTCATCTGAAGAAACAATTACTGCTGGCCTCATTTTTTTTATTTCAGCACCAAGAGCAGGATTGAGGTTAGCCAACCATACTTCAAACCTTTTATGTGCTTTTTTATCTTGTTTTACCATGTCCAATCTTTATCTGCCTCTTCAGACATATAATCGGGCCATATTGATTCTTCAGGTTCGCCGCTTTCTTTGATCGCCTCATCAATCTGCTTTTCCCAGGTTGACCTGTCAAGATTTACAGGAATAACTTTACTTGCCTTTTTTAATTCAATCGTATTATCCCTAAAAACAACACTTAATTTCCTCGAGTCTTTTAATTGTAAATGATCCATCATTTTTCTGTTTAAAATGATACCATATGAATTACCAATTTTGGTAACCTTTACTATTTCCCAACGAATCTTTGCCATAAAGATGTTTTAACAAAAATAGGATAATGTTATAACGCACGCAAAATTCTATTAACAACTCCTGACAGAACCACCCTGATTCACCTTCACCGACAATTCACCCTGTTTTACCGAGATTTTGGCGTTTATAACCTAAACGGCCTTTTCCCCAGCTTATATCCGCTATAGATTTGTTGAAAATTTAGATTCATGCAACCGGATACACAAAAACCAAGAAAATACAGGGGCAATATATGGGCAGGGCTGCTTTTTTTGCTGGTGGGTGGGCTGATGCTCCTCCGGCAGTCGGGTTACCCTTTACCTCACTGGATATTCAGTTGGCAAATGCTGCTGATTGGCCTGGGCGTATTCGTTGGTATTAAGAACCGCTTCCGCGATTTTTCATGGTTGCTTTTGATATTCATCGGGTTTATTTTTTTAAGCGATAATATCTGGCCGGGATACAGTGTTAGGCAGTACATGTGGCCCATCATTATCATTGCATTGGGACTCATGTTCATATTTGCTCCAAAAGGGTCCTCTACCTGTCGCGCACGCCGCTTTCAGAGAAGAAAGATGTTCCGCGAGCGCATGATGGCAAGAAGAGGATTCCCGGCAAATCAGCACAATCCTATAACTGCTGAACCCCTGACACAAGAAACAAATTATGATGATACAGTAGAAACAGACCTTGACATAGTTTCCATATTCGGCGGTGTAAAAAAGAAAGTTTTATCCAAGCAGTTCAGGGGTGGAGAAATAGTATGTGCATTCGGCGGAGCGCAAATCAATTTGGCCAATGCCGATTTTACCTCACCCATAGAACTGGAATTGGTACAGATTTTCGGGGGAACCAAGCTGGTTGTTCCCGCGAACTGGGAAATACGCTCTGAGATAGCGGCAATATTTGGCGGTGTGGACGATAAACGTCCGCAGCCCGCAAATGTGGCTCCTGAAAAAACATTGATTTTAAAAGGCACAATCATATTCGGGGGTGTTGAAGTAAACAGTTTCTGATTACTTAATTGTAAATGACATTTTATGAACTGGTACATGGCGAAAATCGTATTCAGAATTATTTGTGGAGAAGGACACCATACTCCACAATTCGACGAACAACTCAGGCTCATAGGAGCTGTAAATGAAGAAGAAGCATTTGAAAAAGCAAAAGCTATTGGTGAAAAGGACCAGGAATCTTTCCTGAACCAAAAGAACCAATTAGTTCACTGGAAATTCATTAATGTTCCGGAGTTGTATAAATTGTCGCTGACAGATGGCGCTGAAATGTACTCGCGCGTTCAGGAAACAGAACATGCGGGTAATTTTATCGACTCGATCAATAAAAAAGCTGATCATATACTGGCGGCTTTTACTAAAAAAATATCACCGGCATTTTAACTGACGCAATACCTGGCAGCATGCCAGGCGACTTGCGCCTAAATTATAGATATTGGCAACATCACCATTAGAGTCGAATCGTAACCGCTGGATCTTTGCTGCATGCTGGATCTTATGGACTGTAGTGCATTATATGATGTTGGAAAACTTTAATATTGAGTGGAATATTGCGTTAGTTGATAGCATCGGGTCCAACATTTTATTAGCAGGCGCCAGTGTATTAATTATACATTCACTTAGTTTTTACCGTCCATCAAAATCAAAATATTTTTACCTGCTGGCCTGGTGCATTGTAGTGACCTTGTTATACACTGCCATTGTTAAACTGGCGCTGAACAATACATTTGATAACGATCCTGTTTACGTGGATTTTCTATTGAAATCAATGCCCGTACGTTTTGATATTGCATTTATTGTAATAGGCTGCGCCATTATTACGGGAATGCTATGGTTTAGTTTGGAAGAAAAGAAAAAACAGGAAACAATTAAGCTGGATGCTGAAAAGTTGGCAAGAGATGCAGAATTATATAAATTAAGGCAACAACTACAGCCGCATTTTTTATTTAATAGTTTAAATTCTATCAGCGCATTAGCGGGAAAACAACCAGAACAGGCAAGGAAAATGATCCAGCAATTATCTGATTTTTTACGGGGAGCATTAAAAAAAGAAGATCATCAATGGATAACGCTTGCTGATGAACTGCAACACCTGGAGCTATATTTAGATATGGAAAAGATGCGGTTCGGGCATAGGCTGGATGCTCAGATCGTTACAGACGAAGCGTGTCTGAAATCGGTGCTGCCCCCAATGTTATTGCAACCTATTGTAGAGAATGCAATTAAATTCGGGTTATACGATACTACTGAAGCGATCACAATAAATATAACCGCTAAAACAATAAATGATTATCTCGAGATAATTGTACAAAATCCTTTTGACCCTGAAACCTCTTCGCCGAAAACAGGAACGGGTTTCGGATTAAGTTCTGTGGAAAGGAGATTATATTTATTGTTTGCAAGAAATGATTTGCTTACTACAGCTATAAGTGGAAACATATTTTCGACAACTGTGAAAATTCCGGGAAATGATACCAGCAATATTAATAGATGATGAGCCACTGGCGCGTTCGATAGTTAGGGAATACCTTGAAACATTTCCGGAAATAGAAGTAATGCAGGAATGTAATGACGGGTTTGAAGGAATGAAAGCTATAATGCAATATAAACCACAGCTGATATTCCTTGATGTGCAGATGCCAAAGATCAATGGCTTCGAAATGCTTGAACTTATTGAACAGCCACCAGCTGTAATATTTGTTACTGCATTTGATGAATATGCCATTAAAGCATTTGAATTACACGCTGTAGATTATTTATTAAAACCTTTTAGCAAAGAAAGATTTACAAAGGCTGTAGAGAAATTCCTTGCACAATCTTACCCTGCTGTGGCAGAGCCTTTACTGGCCAGCGCTGCTGTTTCGCCGCAGCAGCGACAAAGAATTGTTGTAAAGAATGCGGGTAAAATAAAAATTATTCCTGTAGAAGATATTCATTATCTCGAAGCTGCCGACGACTATGTTAAAATAAATACGAAAGAAGGTAGTTTTCTGAAGAACAGAACAATGGCGCATTTTGAAAATATACTCGACTCAACTCAATACGTACGTACTCATCGTTCTTATATAATAAATGTGCAGTTGATCACACGCCTTGATCCTTATGAAAAGGATAATCATTTAGCCATATTAAAAGATGGTAAAAAAGTTCCTGTGAGTAAGACGGGATATACTAAATTAAAAGAAGTACTGGGGCTCTAATCCCTCCTTTGAAAAAGGGGATAGCGCAAGGGGAGTTGAACATAAAGTATGACCGCAGGGGAATTTTAGAAACTCGGGCACGGCATTGCTTTATAACCTGCAGGGCGTTTAATAAATATCAGGGAAATCTCAATTCCACCCCTGCTTTGAGAAGCAGTTTTTAAACTCGATATATTAACATCGTAAGAAGCGCCTAAACGAAAACCGCTCCATTCCAACCCTATATAAGGAATTAATGCATCGTTCACATTATTGAACCTGCTCCATAATCCGGTATATAAATTAGTTGGATTTTCTTCATCTTCATTTAATGAAAATCCAACGCCATCAGCATAGTAACGTAAGTTGATATTGTA
>CAYLVR010000183.1:0-7580 GCA_964387165.1 uncultured Chitinophagaceae bacterium
TTATTTCCTGAATGTGATCATTCAGAAATTCGGCGCAAAAGTTTTTACGGATGGATTAAAACATGCAATGAAATTGCCCTACCACCAATTCGAGGATCAAAGAAGCGGTGAAACACTTTCGGTACTCACCAAGGTAAGGGCAGATGTAGAAAAATTCATGATCAATTTTATCAATATTCTTTTCGGAGTTATTGTGGGGGTTGTATTCGTATTTTTTTATGCCGCGATGTTTATTCACTGGAGTATTCCTATTGCGTACCTCGCTGGTATATTATTACTCACTGTGATCACCAATTTATTAAGCAAAAAAATAAAAATAATTCAGAAGGAAATTGTTGGACAAACAACAGCCCTTGCGGGATCCACTACTGAGTCTCTCAGGAATATTGAACTGGTAAAAAGCCTGGGATTGACTTCCCAGGAAGTAGACAGGCTCAATCAAAATACCTATAAAATATTAGGACTGGAACTCACGAAAGTAAAACGCGTCAGAAGTATAAGTTTTATCCAGGGAACATTCGTAAATACGCTGCGCCAGGTTATACTGTTCATATTAATGTGGTTAATATTTAACAGGTTCATGGATGCGGGACAACTGGTAACCATGCAAATATTCTCTTTTTTTGTATTTGGGCCATTGCAGGAGATCGGTAATATTCTTCTGTCGTACAGGGAAGCAGAAGCATCATTAAACAATTTTGATGCACTGATGAAAAAGGAACCCGAGCTCGACCCGGACCATCCCAAACATCTTGGAAAAATTGAAACCTTATCATTCCGGAACGTTTCTTTTCAGCACCAGACTGCCGCACAAAAAGCAATCGACCAAATCAACTTCGAGGTAAGAACAGGTGAAACCATTGCATTTGTAGGGCCCAGTGGAAGCGGTAAATCAACACTGATGAAACTACTTGTCGGATTGTACAGACCGCAGGAAGGAAAAATCTTATACAACAACCTCAGCGAAACAGAGATTCGCTTTGATGATCTCCGTAATCAAATAGGATTTGTTACGCAGGATACCAACCTCTTTAGCGGCACCATCAAGGAAAATTTATTATTCGTAAACCCATCTGCTACGGTGGAAGATGTAATTGATGCATTAACGAAAGCATCCTGTATTAATTTATTATCAAGGACCGACAAGGGGCTTGATACCCTGATCGGTGAAGGTGGGTTGAAATTATCCGGCGGGGAAAAACAACGCCTGTCCATTGCACGGGCCCTGTTGCGCAAGCCAAAATTATTATTATTCGACGAAGCAACTTCTGCTTTGGATTCAATAACAGAAGAAGAGATTACTGATACTATCAGGGATATATCTTCTGAAGGTGACCAGATAACTATTCTGATCGCCCATCGTTTATCAACGATCATGCATGCCGACAGAATTTACGTTTTGGAAAAGGGTGATATAGTTGAAACCGGTACTCACCTAAATCTGCTTGAAGAGAAAGGGCTTTATTATGCTATGTGGAGACAACAAATCGGCGAACGGAAAAAGCAGAATGCCGTACCAAATTAAACGTAAATTTGCCATATGGGAAAACCTGGTTACTTGTGGAGCCTATTCACAATGAAATGCCCCCGCTGCAGAAGGGGAAAGATGTTTAATAACAATAACCCCTGGAACTTAAAGAAGGTATTTTCGATGCCGAAAAAGTGCTCGGTGTGCAAACAGCCTTATGAACTGGAGGTTGGTTTCTGGTATGGAACCGGCTATGTGAGTTATGCGCTTTCAGTTCTTTACCTGATCATCACTTTTATATTATGGTGGCTGATCATAGGAATGTCTATAAATGATAACAGGTTCTTCTGGTGGATGGGCACTTCAATTACTTCACTTATCATTTTACAACCCTGGTTAATGAGACTTAGCAGGGCAGTTTATTTATATTTCTTTGTGAAATATGATGAAAATTACGAGCAGAGTCCGATAGTTAAATTTGACAACTGATAAGTACCTGTAAAAAGAACATGAGCCGGTATATCCGGCCCATGTTCAAATATAAAAAAAGGGTAGTAAGTCCTTTTATAACGTATAAAGCAGATAATTATTATCCTCCGGCGAGCTATCCAATGTTTTCTATGATGCCTGCAATTCCCTGCCCGCCGCCAACGCACGCAGTAACAATTCCATATTTTTTATTTAATCTCTTCATATCATTTGTGATCTGTATCGTTAGTTTACATCCGGTACAGCCCAGCGGATGGCCAAGGGCTATTGCACCACCATTGATATTAACAATAGAGGGATCAATATCCAGTTTCCTTATTACGGCAAGCGCCTGTGAAGCAAATGCTTCATTTAATTCCACCAGGTCGATATCCGATAAACTCATACCTGCCTGCTTTAGAACTTTAGGAACAGCTTCAATGGGTCCTATTCCCATAATTCGTGGATGAACACCTGCGCTTACACAATTCACTAAACGTGCAATAGGTTTTAATCCGAGTTCGTTGATCATTTTTTCACTCATCACAATAACGAAAGCCGCTCCATCAGATGTTTGAGAAGAATTGCCCGCAGTAACAGTTCCTTTTGCAGCGAATGCAGGTTTTAATTTTGCCAGCGCATCAAGATTAGTATCCTGCCTGGGCCCCTCATCTGTATCAACGATATATGTTTTCTTTTTCCTTTTCCCATTTTCATC
Organism: uncultured Chitinophagaceae bacterium; assembly: GCA_964387165.1. Lineage (GTDB taxonomy): Bacteria > Bacteroidota > Bacteroidia > Chitinophagales > Chitinophagaceae > Flavitalea. The sequence goes on from CAYLVR010000183.1 coordinate 2,655, forward strand.
AATATATACCTGTTCAATATTTATTGGAAGAATTCCGGATTTAAAATAGCCGCTGTTAATTGCATTAATTGCTTTTTTATGTGAATGGTAAGAAAATTCATCCTGGTCTTCGCGGCTCACATTATATTCTTTGGCAACTGCTTCAGCCGTTAATCCCATGCTTAAATAATAATCAGGTTCTTCACTTGCAATAGAATAAGCCGGAACAGGTTTCCAGCCAGCTGTAGGTACAAGGCTCATGCTTTCAGTTCCACCGGCGATAATACAATCTGCCTGCCCCATACGAATTTTAGCTGTTGCCAGCGCGATGCTTTCCAATCCTGATGCACAGTACCGGTTAATAGTTAATCCGGGCACCTCGTAGCCCAGGGCCCTTGCAGCAATGATCCTCCCCACCTGCAACCCCTGTTCGGCTTCAGGTACGGCATTGCCCACAATAACATCATCCACTCTCTTTGGATCTAATTGAGGTGTTGATGCAACAAGCGCCCTGATCACATCAATAGCAAGGTCATCCGGTCTGTAAAACCTGAACCCTCCTCTCTTTGCTTTTGCCACAGCTGTGCGGTATCCTGCTACTATATAAGCTTCCTGCATGATCTTAAGTTTAATAGTTGTTTATGCAACCTTATAACCAAAGTTAAAAGTTTAAGTGCAGATTTCCTATCCCACGGCGGGTGCGTTGTGTATCAGCTTAAGGAATGTACCCGCTTATGTAATTATTGCAGAGAATAAATGGATACTTCGCTCAGCGGGAGATAAAAATGTATGTGTTATCTTGCGTATATCTATGTATCATTTTCTGCGTAAGGTTCTGTTTTGGTTTCCACCGGAAGAAGTCCATCATATTTCTATGCGCGGGCTTTCGGTGTTAAGTAAACTGCCTGTAATTAATAATATGTTCAGATCGGAGCTTACCGAAAAAGCTTCTTTACAAACAAATATATTAGGACTGACTTTTACAAATCCTGTTGGATTAGCTGCGGGCTTCGACAAAAATGCATTATATCTTGATGAGCTCGAAATGATGGGATTCGGATTTATTGAAACAGGAACTGTTACTCCAAAACCGCAGGAGGGAAATGAAAAACCAAGACTTTTCCGCATCCCGGAACATAAAGCCATTATTAACCGCATGGGGTTCAATAATGATGGTGTTAAAGAAGTGGCAAAAAGATTAAGCTCCTGGCGAAGTAAAAACAAACACCAGAAACTAATTATCGGCGGTAATATTGGAAAAAATAAAACAACACCAAATGAAGATGCATGGAAGGATTATGAAATATGCTTTCGTGATCTCTTTGATTATGTAGATTATTTCGTAGTAAATGTGAGTTCGCCCAACACACCAGGACTTCGGGAGTTACAGGAAAAAGATGCTCTCAATAAAATATTATCTCATCTCCAGACAATTAACAAGAATAAACTTAATCCTAAACCAATATTATTAAAGATAGCCCCCGATCTAACAAGCCAACAAATTGATGATGTAATATCTCTTGCACTTGAAATACAGTTAGATGGAATAGTGGCAACAAATACAACCGTTAACAGGGCAGCACTAATAAATACACCTAAAAAAAATATTGAGAAGATTGGCGCAGGCGGATTAAGTGGGGCGCCATTAAAAGAAAGATCAACTGAAATCATAAGATATATCCATAAACAAACAGAGGGGAAGATCCCTATAATAGCTTCAGGTGGAATATTTACTGCAGCAGACGCAAAAGAAAAATTAGATGCTGGCGCATCATTAATACAGGTATGGACAGGTTTTATTTATGAAGGACCGAATATTGTAAAGAATATCTGTAAGGGGTTGTAACTGACCTATCCCTGCCAGCGGGAGATAGCCGCCTTTATTGAAAATCAACCCCGGCATACGGCAGCGGCATATAAGCCTGCGGTTTCTACGCGCAGGACCGTCTTCCCCATAGAAACGGGAATAAATTTATTATCAATTGCAAGCTTTATCTCGTCAGGCGTAAAATCGCCTTCGGGACCGATTAATATAATATGCGAATTAACAGCGGTATTAAATTCAGCGCTCAAACCACGTTTATCTTCATCTAATAAATGTCCTATATACTTTCTATCCTGTGTGGCATTAACAATTACATCTTTACATTTAACCGGTTCATGCACCTTCGTCATCCACACCTGCGAACTTTGCAGCATAGCGCTTTTACAAATATTCACAAATCTATCGTGACGCGAACGTTGTTTTTCCGTGCGCTCACATATCATTGGAATAATCTCTGCGGTTCCTAATTCAGCCGCTTTTTCAATGAACCATTCAAACCTGCTGGAATTTTTAATTAAAGAAATAGCAATAGTTAATGAAGGTAACATGCGCTCTTTAAATTCAACTGAAATAATATTTACCGAGCAATGTTTTTTGTGAGCCTTAATTATTTGTGCAATGGCTGAAGTGCCACGACCATCGGTGAGCAATAATTTTTCATCCTTATTCATTCGAAGTACCTGCACAATATGCCTGGATGTTTCTTCATCCAGAATTGTTTCAGATCCGGATGCTGCTATTTGTTCAGCAAAAAAATAAGGAAGAGACATTGTTTTTATTTACATCGTTAAAACGGCGCATCTTCTTCATCCATCGGAAGATCGTTCATTTTGCTTCCTGTCTGAATATATAATTTGGCATTGCCTTTATCGCCCATATCATTTCCCGGAACAGGTTTCCATGACCCGCCTCTCGGAATTCCCATTCCAAAATCATCATCTTCCATATCCACGAACTTTTGAATATGCAGCATAGCACGCAGTTTAATATTTTCCAGCGAACCATTTCTGTGTTTAGCTATTCTTACATGCGTTTCGCCTTTGTTACTTTCACCATGCTCGTTGGTGGTAATATCATAATATTCCGGGCGATAAAGGAACATAACCATATCTGCATCCTGCTCGATCGCACCAGATTCACGAAGATCACTTAACTGTGGAATTTTATTTCCATCCTTTCTTTTTTCAACTTCACGACTCAACTGCGACAATGCAATAATAGGAACACTTAATTCTTTCGCAAGCCCTTTCAGATCCCTTGATATCCTGCTGATCTCCTGTTCACGATTACTATTTCTGTCACCTGTTCCACTCATCAATTGCAGGTAATCGATAATGATTAACCCGATATTATGTTTATTCTTTAACCTTCTGCATTTGGCACGCAGTTCAAAAATATTCAGCGCCGCAGTATCATCTATAAATATCGGCGCCTGTGCGAGCCGCTGAATACCTTTGGCATATAATTGTTTCATCTCATGCTCTTCCAGTTTACCCCGCGAAATTTTCTCCAGCCATATTTCACTCTCCGCGCTCAGTATACGTTGTACCAACTGGGAAGAACTCATTTCCAAACTGAACATCACCACAGGGGTCGACTTTGTTGGATGCAGCGCAGCATTTCGTGCCAGGTTCAGGGCGAAAGCCGTTTTACCTACTGCCGGACGGGCAGCTAAAATGATCAGATCCGTTGCCTGCCAGCCATAAGTTACCCTGTCCAGGCCCACAAAACCACTCGGCACACCTGTAACATCCTCATTCCTGTGGCGCATATCCTCAATTCTCTGCACCGTCTTTACCAGCACTGTATCGATACTATCGAAATTTTTCCTGAGGTGATTATTTGTTATTTCAAATAATTTACTTTCTGCATCATCCAATAAATCGAATACATCAGTACTGTCTTCATAAGCATCTCCAATAATTTCTCCACTTACCCGTATCAGTTCGCGCTGGATAAATTTTTGAAGAATGATACGCGAATGCGCCTCGATATTAGCCGATGAGATCACCGAATTGGTCAGCCTGGTTACGTAATAAGGGCCACCTACCAGATCCAGTTCTTCTTTAAATTTCAATTCTTCCACCACCGTAAGAATATCTATTGGCTGATTCTTTTGTTGCAGCGACTGCATCGAACGGTAAATACGCTGGTGCGCATCCACATAAAAACATTCTGGCTTCAATATTTCCACCACAGTATCAAACGCACTTTTTTCCAGCATGATGGCTCCCAGCACAGCTTCCTCAAGATCCTTTGCCTGGGGAGGAACCTTGCCATATACCATAGAACCGAGATCAATGGAGGTTTTCCTCCTGTTTTTACGGTCTTTATTTATATTAGTCAGATCCATTATATATCTAATGTTACGGGAATGTTACCAATTGAAAGGGGAGCGAATATAAAGTCATAATTCTTATAACCGGGAAAATGATCGTTGAAAAAATTATTATAACGCAATACCCACAATTATGCACACCCCTAAAGCAGGAAATTCACCTCAACCTAGCAGTTATTCACAATTTACACAAAGTTTTCATCTGCATACGCAAGGTTATCCACCTGGTAATGTGCCAAAAGATTTTTAACCAAAAAGCTATATTTGCCAACTTATAGAAGTAAATAAGAAACCCGCATGACTATATCATATAACTGGATTAGCAAATATATTCCAGCTCAGATAGATCCCGAAAGAGTAAGTAAGATCCTTACTTCTATAGGTCTGGAAGTGGAGTCTTTGGAGCCCTACGAAAGCATAAAAGGCAGATTAAAGGGCCTTGTTGTAGGTGAGGTAAAAGAATCTATCCCACACCCCGGCGCAGATAAATTAAAACTTACAAAAGTTGATATAGGCGACGATCAGTTATTGCAGATCGTTTGTGGCGCACCAAATGTAGCTGTGGGGCAGAAAGTAATTGTTGCTACAATAGGAACAACCATTTATCCTGTTAAAGGCGAACCCATGACAATGAAAGCTGCAAAGATCAGGGGTGAAGAAAGTTTTGGAATGATCTGCGCAGAGGATGAAATAGGATTGGGAGAAAGTCATGCAGGAATTGTGGTTCTCCCCAATGATTTTAAATCAGGTACTCCGCTGGCAGAATATTACAAACCTTATATAG
>CAYLVR010000184.1:0-264 GCA_964387165.1 uncultured Chitinophagaceae bacterium
TAATGTTACAGTATCGTATAAACTTGCGCGAACAACGGTCCTGTCCATTCTAAACCCTACCATAAATCTTAAGCTCTTCACCCTGTCGAATGGATATTTGATAACCCCCTGAAATAAATTGCTGAACTGTTTTGCTTCGAAAACCTGCTGCGCCGCAGCCTCCGGAACACCCATTATTCCCCCTATTTCTGTTTTACGATAATATATTAATGAATAATCAAGTCTTTTCTTTAGATAATCTGCTCTTGTAAACCATTCGCCACC
>CAYLVR010000184.1:274-7571 GCA_964387165.1 uncultured Chitinophagaceae bacterium
TCCCAAACCACCAATTAATGGTAAGCGTACGGCACCGGTAAACCTGATATCTTCAAATAGATCAAATACTGACGCTTTCAGCATTCCATTAAATGCGCCACCGCTTTGTAATACAACTGGCAGTGAGCCTGTATAAGGTTCATACCTGTTAATAAGAATATCATTATTAAATGCAGTAGAAAAATTGTCTACAGAGAACTTCAACCTGTATTTAAATAATTTCGCGCGTTGTAATATGGGCTCTACCTGCTGAGGTGCATCCTCAATTATTGCTGGCAGCTGGCTTTGTTCATTTTCAAATTCCGATTCGAAAATATTATCCTTTCTTGCGGTATCGGAAGGCTCGGGGGCGTTATATTTTGTTTGTGCCATTGCCGCTCTTTCTTCTGCGATAGTTCTTTTCCTGTATTCTGTTGGTTTAGGATTAATATTTCTTCTTTTCAGTGCATTTTCATCTACTTTCAGTTTGTATAAAAATTTCATATTACCCTCCTGTCTTACTTCACTATTCTGGCCATTATCTCCTGCTATTTTTGTTTCCAGCAAACCACTCTGATAATTACTAATTGGAAATACATAGGCCGAGTCGTTGGTAATAGAAAATGCAAAAACAGAATCAGGTTCCTGTTTGCCTGCATTGCGCAGCGTTGTATCAAGATCAAGCTGATCGGGATTACGGAGGTAATTATCGTTGATTACATAAACGGTGTCAACACCCGCCCTTCTTGTAGAAAAGAAACCTGCGTAGCGGTTAGCTATACCATTTTCATCACTGATAAATGTAAAATGCTGACCGTTATAAGAAGCAGGGAATCTTGCATTACCATATCTCATATTGGTCAGCTGCGTGATTTGCCTGAACTCTGATCTATTAAAGTTATCTGCGAGAAATATATTAAACCTGTTTGAAGGCATCCCGGTATCAGCACCCTTGATTTTTGGGTTGGGCCTGTTAGAAGAAAATATAATTCCCGATTTGTTCGGAAAAGAAATAAATGTAGCGTCGAGATCTGCATAAGAATCATTTGTCACCTGCTCGAAAGTATCTTCCGCAATATTGTACACGAAAATATCCGACTGCCCATTTCTTACTGCACTCAATAATAAATCATTCGGGTTGAGCATGAATTTCATATCCTGGATCTGCTCAAAATAAGTGATGGTTTGTTTGACTCTTTTCAACTTTGCTACCATATCGTACACAAACAATTTCACCTTTCCTTCTTCCCAATAAACGCATGCAAGTCTCGATCCTTTACCATCCCACGACAATAAAGGATAGCTTGGATTCACTTCATTTTCATTGGAGCGAACCCCCGTTTTTAATAATACTTTCCTGTTGAACTGGTTGTCGTAAACCACTACATAATATTTACCTTTGATATACTCAACAACGGCATAACTCTGGCTCCTGTTTACAGGATTAGCGGTGAAACGAATAAAATTTTTATTGGGTGTGGTTTCTTCTACGATTGAAACGGTTCCTTTAGGAAAATTTTTTCTGCCGCGGATATCCAGGTAATATTTTTCTTCATTCACCATCATAAATTCCTTCAGCACTTCTTTGAATTTCTTTTTACAGATGCGCTGTGAGGCTGTGTTTAAATTGCGGTAAACCCTGGCGAGATATAAAAAATAAGTAACGTTTTCTTTTTTATATTTTTCTGCAATAAAATTCCAGAATGCATGTCCCGCCAAAAGCGGCTTGGCATAAGCGAATGCGTAAAAGTTTTTATAATCACCCGAAAGCAATGCTGATTTTAATTGTTCATCAAGGTCGGTGCTCCAGTTCTCTGCGGCATAATCCACATATCCATCGGTGAGCCATTGGGGAAGATCGAGAAGGGCCTGGTTAGCGGCAAATTCTCCCAGATCATCACCAAAAAGAACATTATCCAGGAGTATTCGTGCTATTCCCTGCCGGATCTGCTTGCGGAGATTCTCATGGTTACCATCAAAATAAACGATCATTTTATTGTTCACCAGTTTGGTGATGCCGCCAGTAGTTTGCCAGTCGAGGTTGAGCCCTATATTAGATTGTTTAAGCTCATCAAAATTATTATAGATAGCAATATTGGCTCTGCGCTGCAGGCCGTATTCAAGAAATTGTTCAAGGCTTGGCAATTCCTGTTCAGCTATCTGGGCAACATATTTTCCGATCGTTTCACCCTTTTCATAAAAGTAAGCGTTGAAATTTTCAGTCTGGAAATATTGCCATTTAAACTTGTTGTATTGCACCCGGTTCTTCCCAAATTCTACTGTGTTCACTTGTGCGGAGGTTCCAGCGGTAAGGAGGAAAAGGGTACAGGCAAGCGCAAAAAATTCTTTCGCTTTTGGTTTATTCTGTAGAAATTGCATATCCGTCATTAATGTTTTACAAGTTATAACAATTCCCCTCATTTAACGCTTTTTATGCTCAAAATCAGACAGTTCACGTTTAACCCCATACAGGAAAATACATACGTAGTTTATAATGAAGAAGGTGCGTGTGCCATCATTGACCCGGGTTGTTATTTTGATTATGAATACAAAGAATTAACAGATTTCATTCATACGACCAACCTCTCGCCTAAATGTTTGTTAAATACCCACTGTCATCTCGATCATGTATTTGGAAACAGGCAGGTTGCTGCTGTTTATGGGCTCAGACTCCAGTTACATAAAAATGAAGAGATCATGCTTAAACATGCTCCGGAATCGGGAGAGAAATGGGGAATGCCGTTCCAAAACTATGAAGGGGAGTTCATCTTCCTGGCCGAGGGCGATCAGGTGAAGCTTGGGAGCGATACGCTTAAAGTACTGCTAACGCCGGGACATTCACCAGGAAGTATCTGTTTTTATTCTGAAAAGGATCGGTTCGTTATTGGCGGCGATGTATTGTTCCGTCAAAGTATTGGGCGTACCGACCTGCCAATGGGTGATCATCAAACGCTTCTCCACTCAATAAGAGAACAATTGTTTAACCTGCCCGATGATGTTACAGTTTACCCTGGTCACGGCCCTTCAACAACTATTGGTTATGAAAAGTTAAACAACCCTTTCCTTATCTCTTAGAATATACTTGCCGACGTAAGGAAGCTTTCCAAGTTCATTCGCTTCAACTCTTAATATTAATATTCCGAACAGTGCAATGAATAATAAGGATGTACCGTAATAAACGATTGGATAACCGGTCCAGGAAGGATCCAGCCGGCTCGCAATAAATTCATGGATGATATATAACAACCCGCAAATTACGAGATAGGTAATTAATTTCTTTTTAGGATAGGGGATCGAATAATGTTTTTGTCCCAGTATATAACTGGTTACCATCATAAATGCGTAACAGATAAATGTGGCCCATGCTGAGCCGGTATATCCGAAAATAGGGATCCACCAGATATTTAAAAGAATAGTAATAACAGCGCCGGCAATGGTAATATAGGCGCCCGACATATTTTTATTGGTCAGCTTATACCAGATAGATAAATTATAATATATACCCAGGAAAACAGAGGCCATTGCAAGCACCGGAACAATATGGATTCCCTCCGCGTATTCTTTGAATTTTGACGCAATCAGCAATTGCCAGAAATCGAGAAATAAAGCGATGATCAAAAACATAAAACAGCAGGCAATAACAAAAAATTTCATTACCCTTGAATAGGTGCGTTTGGCATCTTCCCGCACCGACTGGTTAAAAAAGAATGGTTCTGCCGCAAGCCTGAATATCTGTATAAATATGGTAATTAATACAGCGAGTTTGTAGTTAGCTCCAAAAATACCCAGTTCCCTGTCTTGCTGGAATTCAGTACCAATGGCCACTTTTTTATATATCACCCGGCTCAGCATTTCATTGATCATCCCCCCAAATCCAACAATAATTAATGGGTAAGAATAATACATCACATCTTTCCACACCTTTTTATCGAACACAAAGCGCATGGCCCCGATTTCTTTATATAAAAACAGCAGGGTGAATGCGCTGGCAACGAGATTGGCCAAAATAAAATACCCGACACCTATTTCGGGATCATATAATATTCCGGGGAAACTGTGCGGATCTGATTCGTAGGATTCTTTGCAGATAAATAAAAAGAAAAACACAATAGCTATATTCAGGAATATAGAACCCATGTTGATCAGCGCATATTTAGCGGGTCTTTCTTCGAGTCTCAGTTTTGATAAAGGAATTACGGCAAGGGTATCAAAAAATACGATCCAAATCATCCAGCTCACATATTGGGGATGGCTTTTCAGTTCAAAAAAACTGGTAACTGACCCCTCGAAAATAAACAGCAGGAGTGTAAACAGAACGGTAGTGGTGATAACGGAAACGCTAAGAGTATTGTATAACTTTTGTTTATCAGTTAGTTGAGCAAACCTGAAATAGCTGGTTTCGAGCCCATACGTGAAAATAACGTTCAGGAAAGGAATAATGGCGTATACCTGGGTCAGATCGCTGGTAGTGGCGGCATCGAACAATCGGAACCCCAGGAGTGTTAATCCGTAGTTCAGAAAGCGGCTGAATATTTTGGGTACCCCGTACCAAAGTGTATGGCCGGCTAATTTTTTGATCCCGCTCAACTGGGTTGTTTTAGCCTTAAAATTAAAGCATATTGTTGAACTGGATCAATTATGTGATCTTTGGGGCGAAATCGATAACTAGTAAAGCATATAGTATGAAACGAATTTTATTCTTAATGATTTTAACTGTGGCTGTTGCAACAGTATCAATAGCACAGGTTTCGGCAGTAGATGGTATGGTAGAGTATGCAAAGGGGCAGAATAAAAAGACCTCTGTAATAGAACTGCCTTATGCAACCGAAACGGTTGAGAATGCAATTAAGGAAAGCATGACAAAGAAGGGCTACAAGTTGGAAAAACTGAAAGGCGATATTTTGGTTTACAGGGGCGTAAGACTGGAAAATGATTCCGAAATATCTGACCTTCATTTTAAAGTGGAACGCAAGAGCAGGAAAGAAAAGAATGTGTCGATGGTGCACCTGATTGTTGGACGCTCAAGTGAAAATGTTGCCCTTAGGTCGGATTTGGATACACATAAATCTGAGTATGGTAAATCGTTTTTAAATGACCTGGTCCCAGCAGTAGTGGCTTACCAACTGGAGCTGAATATTAAAGAGCAGGACAATACCGTTAAAAAGGCAGAGAAAAAACTCAGGAGCCTGGAAGACGATCAGAAGAGTTTAGAGAAAAGGCTTCAGGATACGGAAGATAAACTGGCCCAGAATAAAAAGGACCAGGAAGCACAGTCCGTTGAACTGGAAAAGCAAAGATCTATTCGGGATGAAATGATGTCGCGCAGGGTTACAGCACCCTAAGGTGTCGCTCCTGCGGCTTGGTTTTAAATTAATTTTTCGTTTCAGATATGATAATGCACTTTTTGGATTAGAATTGGAAGCCTTAAACCTTAGCAGGCAAAACTTTTTCATTCTGCATAATCGTGATTGCTGATGAGCTCATTATCGGTTAATGTAAAAAGAAATTCGAGGAGATAAAATTTCTCAAGATTATCCAGGGGTATCTTTTCTTCCAATAAAGGATCAAGTGTGGCACTTTGTACAATGTTATCCGAATAATGATCAAACATTTCGGTAAGACTGCTATACCGCCCATCATGAGTGTAGTACCCCGTAAGCTCTACATTTCTTAAAGAAGGCACTTTGAATTTTAATGAGTCGTTAGCATTATGGGTGAACTCCATTCTTCCATAATCAGGATGAAATTCACTTACCGCCAATCCATTATTTCTGAAACTCATATCCGTGAATAATGGTTCCTGGTGACACGAACTACATTTTGCTTGAAATAATTCGTATCCCTGTTGCTCTGATTCATTAAAGCTCGCCTGTCCTTTTTTTACTTTATCATATTTAGAATCAGCAGAAACAATTGTAGCCACGAACTGCGTCAATGCATTTTTAATTCTTTCTTCATTAATATTCTCATCTCCAAATGCTTCGCCGAATAATTTTTTATATGTGGCAGAAGTATCCAGTTTCGACTTAATGCCTGTTGCCGTTTCACTCATTTTTTCGGGGGCGGTTAAACAGGAAAGTATCATATCGGGTAATGAAGAGATACTGCCGTCCCATTTAAAGGATGTTTGCCAAACCATGTTAAATATTCCGGGTGGATTTCTGGTAGTATGCTGATGGTTAGTGCCATGGCCAAGGTCATGATCGAACTGTGTGAATGCAGCATGTTGCTGGTGGCACGATCCGCAATTCACATCATTAAATAATGCTAATTTACTATCATGAAATAATTTCTTTCCAAGTGCAATTCCCTGTCTTGTTAAAGGATTATTATCAAAATTATATACCTGTTCGGGAAAGCCCTCGGGAACAATAAATTCTACTATATCGGGTCTCGAATATTTAATTATATCATTTTTCCTGCACGAATTAACCAGTAACGAAGAACCCAAAATAAATGCAATAATTGCACAGGCAGCCAATCCCCTTTTTCTACCACCGTCGACCGTCGGCCAGAGCCTATAGCGCCGGGCAAAGTCTGTGCCTACGCGGTAGCTTTGGCGCAAGCGGTAGCGAAGGCGATTGAAGGTGCGTGCCGCGGGGTGGGTGTTATGTACTCTAACTCTCACGATATTTCTGCCTGTTCTGTTTGATACCCGATAATCTCTTTTTGGATTCCAGTCTTTTTAATTTAGAAGCTTTCGATATTTTGGTCGGGATTCTTTTTTTCTCTTTTTTTAAGGCTCCTTGTATCAATTCATTCATCTTCTTCACTACCTGTACCTTATTACTCAACTGTGAGCGATGCACCTGGCTACGCACTTGTAACACACCCTCAGCATTAATCCTGTTTCTTAATTTATTATATACATGGAATTTCTGTTCAGCGCTCAAAACTCGCGAAGAATTAATATCCAAATATCCTTCCACCATTGTCTCCACCTTATTTACATTCTGCCCACCTTTGCCGCCACTGCGGGCGGTTTTGAATGTTATTTCGGGAGATATATCAATAACCTGTATCATCCCTGTAAATTTACACGGAAAAACAGAATAAATATGGAGCTAACTCTTCGTGATGCACAACTACAGGTAGATCAATGGATAATGACTACGGGAGTAAAATATTTTAGCGAACTGACTAATATGGTGATCTTAACAGAGGAGGTAGGAGAGCTCGCACGTATTATGGCAAGGAAATATGGGGATCAATCGTTCAAAGAGTCTGATAAGAACAAGGATCTTGGTGATGAAATAGCCGATGTATTATGGGTTTTGCTTTGCCTGGCCAATCAAACAGGTGTAGATCTTACCGATGC
>CAYLVR010000185.1:0-7569 GCA_964387165.1 uncultured Chitinophagaceae bacterium
AAAATACCCAGGTGAAGAATACCCCTTCCATAAACTAAAAAGCTATCGGCACTGTCGGTATCTTCTACTTTTAATGCAAGATTCTTTTCAGTTTCTTTCATTAAACGATCACGAAGGTGACGCGATGTAACAAATTTTCCGTCTCTGCCGAAAAATGGAGAGTTGTTAATACTGAACATCATGCTCATCGTTGGTTCATCAACGCTGATCACTGGCAATGCTTCCTGTACTTCCGGATCTGAGATAGTATCTCCGATATTAAAATCTTCCAATCCCACAACCGCACAAATATCACCTGCAAAAACTTCAGTAGCTTTTTTCTTACCCATTCCTTCGAATGTGTACAGTTCACGAACCTTTGATTTTTTTACGCTGCCATCGGCCTGCAAAAGCACAACATTCTGCCCTTCTTTAATTGAACCGCGCGCCACCTTTCCTACTGCTATTCTTCCTAAAAAAGAAGAATAATCAAGAGAGGTGATTTGCATCTGTGTGGCTCCTTCCGAAATTTTTGGTTCCGGAACATATTGAAGCACAGCATCCAGCAAAGGAGTAATATCTTCTGTTGGAGTTAAGGTGGTGTTCATCCAGCCCTGCTTTGATGAACCGTATATTGTCGGGAAATCTAATTGTTCTTCAGTTGCATCGAGGTTAAAGAATAACTCGAATACTGCATCATGCACTTCATCAGGGCGGCAGTTCGGTTTATCGACTTTATTGATAATCACGATTGGCCTTAAACCCAACTGCAATGCTTTCTGCAGTACGAACCTTGTTTGCGGCATTGGTCCTTCGAATGCATCAACGAGCAAAAGCACGCCGTCGGCCATTTTCAGAACGCGTTCCACTTCACCGCCAAAATCACTGTGCCCCGGGGTGTCAATCACATTGATCTTAACGCCTTTATATTCAATTGCAGCATTTTTACTGAATATAGTGATACCTCTTTCTCTCTCAAGATCGTTGTTGTCCATGATAAGCTCACCAGTTTCCTGGTTGTCACGAAAAACCTTTGTGGTATGGAGGATTTTGTCAACCAATGTTGTCTTGCCGTGGTCAACGTGTGCAATGATTGCTATGTTACGAATGTTCATATAAAATTTGGAGGCGCAAATGTACGTCAAACTAGCGTCAATTCTATATTTTCACATTTAAATAACCCATCCCTATGTATAGAAAGAAGTGGTGGATTCTTGTTCCACTGATCCTCGCAATTACTTACCTGATGGGCCCTCGCCCTACCGCTCCAACTTTCAAAAAAGAGTTACCGGAGGTTCCCGATGAATTAGATAATTTCGTGAGAAATAACGAGTTGCAGCACAAGTTGCGGCCCGATAACCAGGCAAGAATTATTTGGGCCGATGACTCTTCCAGGAAGAAAACCGAATATGCAATAGTGTATCTGCATGGCTTTTCTGCCTCTCAGGGGGAGGGTGATCCTGTGCATAAAAATATTGCCAAAAAATTTGGTTGTAACCTGTATTTATCGCGGCTTGCCGATCATGGCATCGATACAACTGAACAATTAGCTAATCTCACTGCCGACCGCTTATGGGAATCTGCTAAAGAAGCCTACTCTATTGGCACAAAACTCGGAAAGAAAGTGATACTTATGGGCACCTCAACCGGTGGAACACTGGCTTTAATGCTGGCCGCTGATTATCCGGAAATCCATTCGCTACTGCTTCTGTCTCCTAACGTGAAGATTTTTGATGACAATGCATGGCTGCTCAATAACCCCTGGGGATTGGAAATAGCACGTATGGTTGTTGGGTCAAACTATATTTATTCCAGTGACACCAGTCCCATCTATAAACAATACTGGAGTTATGGTTACCGGTTAGAAGCGGTAACCGAATTAGAAGAAATGCTGGAGACGTCGATGAACTCCTCTTTATTTAAAAAAGTCACACAGCCAACATTGATGCTTTATTATTATAAAGATGAAATTCACCAGGACAGCGTGGTAAAAGTTGATGCCATGCAAAAGATGTTTGCCGAATTAGGAACGCCCCAAAACAAAAAGCACGCGGTTGCCATGCCTAAAGCAGGTAACCACGTGTTGGGATCTTATATTAAATCAAAGGACCTTGAAGGAGTGCAGCGGGAAATAGAAAAATTTATGATCGGCACCCTTGGAATGAAATGATTAATCTTTTTCATCGATGCCTTCCTGGCAATTGTCAAGCGTCATTTTCGCCATTTGTTTATCGGCAGATGATTTAGTTACTTCTGTAAGCTCCAATCTTGCACGCGTAATACTTGATTTCACATTACAGGCGATATAGTATGATTTTCCTGCTTCTGCCTCGATCTCAATGCCGGTCTCTTTCTTGAGGATACCAATACCTCCGACTTTTGCATTGTAAACATGTTTACCTGGTTTAACCTGGTGTTTGATAAACTTGTTATTACTTAGCTTACAAATTTTAGTTTCGTCGGCCCATATAGACCAGTTGGCTGCTGCAGCTCCAAACTGCCCCACGCGATAGATGTAAACAGTTGCCATATCTGCAACGGGAGTCGTTTCTTTTAAAGAACTGAAAGAAAAAACAGTAATTAATGCCGTTGCAAATACTAAAGCAATAAGAGATTTTTTCACTTGTTATTTTTGAGTGACCAAATATAATTAATCTTGCGCTTTGTAGTATGAAAAGAAAATTACTTTACTTGGTCAATCCTATCTCTGGCACAAGGAAAAAGCCTGGCCTTATTGCAGCTATTACAAAAGCTACCGGTAAAGCAGATTTACCATTTTCCTTCATGGATACCAGGGAAGATGGCAATTATGATTTTCTTCCTTCTTACATAATTAATGAAAAAACAACCGACCTCGTAATTTGTGGGGGGGATGGATCAGTTAGCCAGGCATGTTCATTTCTCGAAGAATTAAATATTAATGTGGGTATTGTTCCATTAGGATCAGGTAATGGACTCGCTCTTGCCGCCGGCATCCCCACTTCACTTAATGGTGCACTCAGAATAATCTTCGCGGGTCACAGTTCATATATCGATGGCTTTACGATAAATAATAAATTTTCGTGCATGATGTGTGGCATAGGAAATGATGCGCAGGTGGCACATGATTTCGCAAAAGAAAAAACACGTGGATTAAACACATATTTAAAGCTTTCTGCAATTAATTATTTTAAATCTAAATGTTATCCATTTACGATAAACACAAATGATGGGTCCTTTTCCAGCGAAGCTTATTTTATTATTGTTGCCAACAGTAACCAATTCGGAAATCATGTAACAATTGCGCCGCAGGCAAGTTTAAGTGATGGACTACTGGATATTGTAGTCGTTCGAAAAATGAACAAGCTGGTATTGCCTTTTATGTTATTGAATCAGCTTTCAGGGAACAACAGGGTAGTAAAGAATTTATTCAGGAACAATAAAAAGATATTGTATTTCCAGGCTGCCGAATTAAATATTATTAATAGTGGGCGCGCGCCAATACATATTGATGGAGAACCAGAACCTGCTGCAGAAAATATTACTATTAAAATCAAACCTAATTCATTCCGGCTATTGCAGCCTTCCTGACTATAGGGGTATCAGCAAATGTTGAGAATTGCTTAAAATGTAAAGCATTTGTTTCATTATCCAGCGCTTCGTAAATGTTCTTTCTTTCTCTTTGAGTAAGGTGAAAACTTAATGCTGCTCCTGCTTCTTCTTTTTTAGGAACATATTGGAACGTAAGCTTATGAAATTGTTTGCCCAGCGACTCCTGTGTGAGACTGATTAAATCATTCTGGTTATAATCCTGCATTTTATACCAATTATATTGCAAAATTAAAAAAGGTTTTGTAAACACTTCTGTAATATCAGACGATTCGTAAGGATGATCCCATCCACCCGCAACACGATCTCTAATCTGGATCAGTACAACACCAGCGGTATTTTGTTCTATCCATTCTTTAAATACCTGTATAAATCTTACGGCGGTTTCCGGGCCGTAATTATCTCTTAATCCTGCATCCATTACATCTATTACCGGTTCGCTCGGCAACCAAACATTCGGTAATACATAAGGGAATGTCGCATTCATTCTTAATGCGGTTAATAAACGCATGTTCAATGGATCCTGTTTGGAGAATAATGCACCAAAATCTACCGCATCTGCATCAAAAGCCTGGCCGGTAGATGAATCAGCAAGGGCTCCGTCCGCCGTAGCTTTAGCGAAGGCGGGTTTCATTAAAAAACTCACAGGTTGTGTACTGATCACCATTTTCCTCCCATCCCTTGTTACAACGGAATTGAATATCATTAATGGCACACGTGCATTTTTCTCGTCGTCTTCAATATCCTTTAACTGGCGATTAAGATAACCACGTGTATTCCGGTCGAGCCTTTTTTCAAAAGCGTATCCCCGGTCTTTTACATAATCATAATCCCCCACTTTGAATTTCTGTGCAGGAGAAGTAAGATCGCGCGCAACAAAAGAAGTAAATATTGAATTCAGCAGATCCTGCGAAATATCCTCAACATATTTTTTATCTAAAGGGTTAACTTCCTTTTTTTCGTGGCTGGATAATTCTCGGTAATAAGATGCCCCCAGCATCCCCCCAGAAGCACCTGTAATTAAAAATGTTTTGTTCATTAATTCGCCGCCAGATATGCTATCGAGTCGCTGCATCACGTTCATTGTAAAATTAGCGCTGCGATTGCCACCCCCACTTGTGCTGATAATATATAAATAAGGCTTATCTGAGCGCTGTTTCTCTTTCCACTTTTCAAGAATAGAGATCATATTCTTTTTATCACTCTCTATATTTTCAGGGCTGCTTAATTCATTCAACTTTTCCCTTGAATATTCCGGTCTCTCCTCTTTATTATTATAATTTAATCCATACGCTTTATTACTTGGATCGATAATATTATGTTTGAAAAGAAAATTCACAAACAGTATCAGCACCACGAAAAATGCCAGGCTCCAGTTCTGTAGAAAATAAGAGAAGGCACCTGAAACTGCAATAAGTATGGCAATAAATATAGTTATTCCTGCAGCAGCAGGTAATTGGAAATAAGGACTATCGAGCCAGAAACCTATAAATATTAAAAAAAGAAAAGAAATAAATATACTGACAACTGCTGCAAAGTGGTGACGGCTGAATATGGTTTCAATAAACTCACGGCTGTAATGCGTTACATCACGCGTTTTCTTTAATCCCATTCTTGCGTTTAAGTACCATTCTACCTTAAGCAGCCTGCTCTGGTAAATTTTTGTTTCTCCTGGTTTGAATTTCTGTTTGAATAATTTAGCGTTACTCATTACAGGAGCGAGGGTTCTTATTATTGACCTGTCGGCACGAAAGAAATATAAAAACGAGATAGCCACCAGTATGATCATTCCAATTAAGAATCCTAAGACATTTAAGAATATTTCACCTGGCTGAATTAATTCCTTATATAACTGGAATCTTACCGCTTCAATAAAATAATAAACCAGGAACACCAATGGTATGATTGCATTATTGATACAATATTTCAGAAAAGGATTGGATGTGGTGGCGAGGAAACGAAAATGCCGGCAGAATAAAATAAAAGTGGTAATATTCCAGCACATGATAAATATGGCAATGGCCACACCCATCAAAGCGGAGCTATAAGGACTCACGCTTCCCAGATATTCCGGTGCAAGAAATAATGAATCTGCACCATAACTGTTCATGAAAGTTCCACCGACCGTTGTAAAAAGTATGTACCAGAATACGAGAAGGATTTGGAACCTCTTACAGTGCAATAGCACCAATTGAATAGGAAATGAATGATATAGTCCTTTTAGAAATGGTTTCATGCTTTTCTGACACAAGTGTCTCGCCATACTACTACGCTATAGCTTCGGCGCAAGCATAAGACGAACATTTTGTGCCACTCCTAATGTAATAAAACTTACCTGCTTCTCCTAATAAGATAAAGCATCGACACAAAGCTGAGCGCCAGCAGCATGCCAGTAACCTGATGAAACTGGGCCAGCCACTCAAAGGTTCCCCAATGATTAGGTATGATCTTAGGGCTAACTACCAATGAAAAAATACCCAACAACACCTGTAGTATAACAAGTATTACAGGAATTGTTTTAATTCTGTTAAATGTTTTGCTTGCGGTTTTTAATCGGGTTAACCGGAGAGTATAGACAACTGTCAGAATTAAGATAATATAAGCCAGCATACGGTGCACAAAATGAATTGTCACCTTATTTTCAATAAAATTGATAAGTACCGGATGATCCCTAAAAATATATTCGGGTATTATTTCACCGTTTATATCGGGCCAGGTGGGAGCGGCGGTTGCAGCTTTATGTCCCGCCATTAGCGCCCCGAATATTAGTTGAATAACTATGAGGCCAAGTATCCACCAGGTAAATTTTCTTGCTTTGGTTTCAACTATAATATCATTTTCAGGAACGGTTAATTGCAGATAAAACCAGTATGCGTATGCAATTAATACCATTGCGAAAATAAAATGCAAGGCTAATCTTGTTGGTTTTACATAAACAGCATCTCCTGTTAAGCCACTGGCCACCATAATCCATCCCACTGCACCCTGTAATGCGCCGAGTAAAAAAAGAATGAGCAATGGATTAACCATTTCTTTCTTTAAATACTTCTTGCCAGTTAAATAAACAAAGCCCACGACAAATACAACGCCTATCAATCTTGCCCAAAAGCGGTGCAGCCATTCCCAGAAAAAAATAAATTTAAAGTCGCGTAAAGTAAATTCAGTATTAAGTAGCTGGTATTGTGGCGTCTGTTTATATTTCTGAAATTCTTCTATCCACTTATTTTCATTCAGTGGCGGTAGTGCACCTGTGATCACGTTCCATTCTGTAATCGACAACCCTGATCCCGTAAGCCTTGTAACCCCACCAAGGATAACCTGTACCAGCAACATTACCACACCAATAAGTATCCAGTTTGCAACAGCCTTATTTCCACTGTTTGGGTTGCCTTGATCTAAAATATTCGTCATTGACTGCAAAGATAAGCCCGTTGAATACCTTTTTCAAATCGCCTTCATTTAGTTAAAGCTTTGATCCACAAAACGCATAACGGTCGTGACACCATTCTATACAATAATAAGGATGATAATCTTTAAATACCGGCAGATAACACAATCCGGTCGAATAAATAAACTTATTGCGTTGTGTTTTTTTTATCCATAGCTGCGCCCCGGCGGAAATACTCATCAGCCGAAAACGGCCCGCTTCCTTTTACAGCAAAAAAGATAAGTAATGCAAGAACAACAATAGTGAGTATTAACTCTACACTACTGCGGTCAATATTTTTCGCATTTACAAAAATAATGGCCACGATAATAATATTGGTATCTGAACAACGGACGATATTCTCGTAAAAAGTCCGACAGTTATAAAGAACCCACACAACAAGGAAAGTATACTGACCACTGTAGCAATAACTCCTGAACTTTGGGAAAACACACCTATGCCTGTTTGTTCGATCGTAGACTGTAAGGTAGCAGTGTCCCGAATAAAATTTATTCCTTTCCAAATTAAGATAATACCTAATACAACTCTTAAAATTGTGATCCATATCGGTTGGG
>CAYLVR010000186.1:0-1484 GCA_964387165.1 uncultured Chitinophagaceae bacterium
CAGCGTCATCAAGATAATGATGTGTATCTGAAATTAATCCTATCCGTTGCATTGTTCAACGGTACAAAAAATTATCCGGGCGTCCAAACTGAATATATTCTTCATACCTTCATATAATATTAATTACAAGCTATGTTTTTAATGATCCTTAATATAATTTTCTGTATCGCATTTGTTGGATTTGCCTGGTTGAATTTAAATGACAAGGATTCCTGGAAATGGGTGCCTATTTATATGGTTGCGGCAATACTTTGTGGAATGGCAGCATTTGGATACCACTATTCTATAATTTCAATAATAGCCGTTTGTGTTTACCTCATATATGCTATCGTCTTGTTTTTCGCAAAAGATGGAGTGTGGGACTGGCTCACCAAATATAAACGCGAACACATCGCGCAATCAATGCAGGCCACAAAACCATATATAGAAAAAACCAGGGAATTCTTTGGTCTGCTTATTATAAGCGCGGCTTTACTTCTTAATTTGTGGCTGGTAAACTAGCTGAATTCTTTTGCATTTATTGAGTCGCCTGGGATGGCACATTATAGATATTTAATGACTGCCCGTTTGAAAGAGTATGTTAAAGAATTTTATCATCAGGTTCCTTCAGAAATATGCGACAGTTGGTGTTGGTTGTTTTCCGATATCGTAGCTTTGCCGGCATTTTGAAGATTCTATGCGAACATCCAAACAGGCCGCCATCGGTTTTATTTTTATCACCCTGCTGATTGATGTAATGGGCTGGGGGTTAATTATCCCGGTAATGGCCGACTTAATAGCCGAACTCAAACATATTCCAATAAATGAGGCGAGTACCTATGGCGCATTATTATTATCGGTTTTCGCTATCACACAATTCTTATTTGCGCCAGTAATGGGCAATCTTAGCGATAAGTTTGGTAGAAGACCTGTTTTGCTGTTATCCTTATTTGGATTCGGGATCGATTATATTATTCTTGCTTTTGCGCCAACTTATGGATGGCTATTTATCGGCCGTGTTATTGCAGGGATAACCGGTGCCAGTTTTACCACTGCATCGGCTTATATAGCTGATATAAGTACAGAAGATAACAGGGCAAAGAACTTCGGATTAATAGGCGCTGCATTTGGATTGGGTTTTGTTTTAGGCCCCGCACTGGGAGCCTTGCTGGCTACCTGGGGAATACGTGCACCTTTTTATGCAGCAGCAGCACTTTGTTTATTAAACTGTATGTATGGTTATTTCCTTTTGCCTGAATCCTTAAGTGAAAACAATAGAAGACCATTTAATTGGAAACGAGCCAATCCATTCGGGTCCCTTAAGTTCCTTAAGAGTCATCCTGAGATCGGCGGACTGGCATTTTGTTTTTTCCTGATATATCTTGGAGCGCAATCAGTTCAGGGAAACTGGAACTTTTTTACTATTTACCGGTTTCATTGGTCCGAATCAATGGTGGGTATATCATTGGCAGTTGTCGGCGTATTGGTAGGGGCTGTACAGGGGG
>CAYLVR010000186.1:1494-5804 GCA_964387165.1 uncultured Chitinophagaceae bacterium
GGCTCACAAGGGTAATCAATCCCCGTATTGGTGATGAAAAAAGCATTTACCTCGGCCTGTCATTATATGCGATCGGACTGGTGCTTTTTGCTGTAGCTTCCGAAGGCTGGATGATGTTTGTTTTTCTTGTTCCTTATTGCCTCGGTGGAATTTGCGGACCATCATTACAATCAGTAATAGCAGGTCATGTGCCTCCGAATCAGCAGGGCGAAATGCAGGGCGCACTTACCAGTTTGATGAGCCTTACCACTATAATCGGCCCCTTAATTATGAATAGTACCTTTGCTTATTTTACTTCTGCAAAAGCCCCTTTTCATTTTCCGGGTATTCATTTCCTCATTGGCGCCGCATGTATGATGATGAGTATTTTCATTGCATACAGAGTGCTTAGCCGCGAAAGACGAATGGCTATAGATTAATGTTGGTGATAAATAATTTATCTGCCATTTGAACGGAGAACCAGTATATCTTTTTTTACCCGGTCCTCGTGTGTTTTCTTAACAATATAATGCCATTGTTTTTCGGAAACATCAACAAAAAATATCTCTCCTTTTTTGTGTTTTTCAACGGCATCCTGGAATTCTTTAGGGAACATATATTCACCAAAGAACCAATCAGTATCGCCACGGGTAGTGTTGCCGTCCATAGTGTATTCGTCGGAAAGCTGTTCCCATGGCGTTCCCTCATTGGCTTTCTGGACAATTATTTTCTTCAGACTATCAATCTCTCTCATCGAAAGAGACCCCCCGTCCAGGAAAATGTAGCTTGCACGGTAGTCAACCGTATCCTGTGCTTCCAACACCTTATATGTGACATATCCCACCGAAAAAACATCGCCTTTTTTCTGGCGCAGTAATCTTTTATCGATTAACGAGGAATCCTTCCCGGCCGATAATTTAAACATGGTTGGTTTAAGTTCCGGGTTTTCCTTAATATATTGGTTGGCCTGCTCAACGGTGTTTATCTTCTGGAATTTCTCATAAACGGTTAACTGGGCGAATATCGGCACCGAAAACATAAGGAATAGACCCAAAAGGCTGCTTTTCATCATTTTAATATTTGTTCTTTAAACTAAAGTTAGAAAAAGCTTCACAAAAAAATGATAAGTTTTTATTAGCTTTACCACCCCGGTATTGAGCAATTTCAGTACTGGTATATTTATTGCGAAGAACAAATCCGAATAAACTTAAAATCAAAGTAAAATGCTACAGAAAATTACATTATCATGGTTATTGCTTTTCGTCATTCTCTTTACTTCCTGTGTTTCTTCCAAAAAATACAAGGCAGCAACAACTGATGCGCAAAACGCTAAAACAGCCTACGATTCATTATTGAAGAAAAATGGCGACCTCCAATCCCAGTTGAATGATGCGGTGGCAGGTAACAAAATGCTGACAGATGAGCGCGATCGTTATCAGAAAGAAGGTGATGCCGCTAAAGCCGAACTGAAATCTTTACAGGGTGCGATTGACGAATATGTAGGAGCAATGGATAATGTACAGAAAAAAGCTGCTGACAGACTTGCTGATTATGCCGACAGAGGCGCAAGTGTTGAATACAAAGGCGGATTGGTTCATGTGAATCTTACTGATGATCTTCTCTTCAGAAAAGGAACAAACAAATTGAGCAAAGATGGTGAAACAGTACTGGGTAACCTGGCAGCTGTTTTAAGTGAAAATCCAAACCTGAAAGTTGTGGTTGTAGGCCATACTGACGACAGATCCGGCGATGGTTTCAGCCTTAGCACAGAACGCGCTAACACAGTTGTTCGTGCACTTAAGAGCATGAAAATTGATCCATCCCGTTTAACCTCTGCTGGTCAGGGCCAGTACAATGCTGTTGGTGATAACTCTACAGCAGAAGGCAGGGCTCAGAACAGAAGAACTGAAATCATTCTGTCTCCAACCGAAACATTCAAATTATTCAACAAGAACTAAGAGATCTAAATCTTTAATATAAAAGGGATCAGGTTAAATAACCTGGTCCCTTTTATTTTGGAGACACTCCAGATTTGGGGTTTTTTCCAATAAAGGGAATAGTGGGCTTCGGTTTATTTTTGTAAGCCCCTAATAATCAATTCGTTTTCTATTGGCTCTATTTCTGTTTGTAAACTGGCACAAACCAATGCAATGAAAACGAACAACTACCCTGATACGCTTACAAAATTATTCATTATAATGTTGCTGATGGCTTCAGCAGTCGTTTCGGCTCAATCGAACCTGGTAGTGAACCCGGGTTTTACAAACGGAACACAAGGATGGAGTACTGATTGTACTATAGAGATCAATCCTGAAAGCGTGTATGGCGGGAACAATTCGAACCCTGTAAGTGAAATAGATATTGAAAGATGTTTGCGCCAGGAGATAGCTGTATCTGCCGGCGCTATGTATGACTTCAGTTTTAAGGCCGGAAGAAGACAGGGAAGCACTCCTGCAACTGTTGGTATAACAGTAAAAGTAATAGGCGTACCATCAGGAACGGTGTATCTTAACCAGAATAGAACCTACACAAATACTTCATGGGGGCTTACAACTGAAAGTTTTTCTTTTACCGTTCCTGCAAATACAACCGATACAAGAGTTAAAATACAATTTAATAATTACATTACTCCGGGAACTTACGGAACATTGATTGATGATATCAGCCTGTCGGTTAATGCGCAATCTGCAGTGCTTCCGATCAGGCTTACAAATTTTTATGCTAACCTTAAGACTAATGTGGCCTTATTAAGTTGGACGGCACAGAATGAAAATAATGACGGCAGCCATTTTATTATCGAAAAATTATCAAGGCAAAATATTTTTGACTCAATTGGAAAAGTAGCGGTTAGCAATACAGGCGCTTATTCTTTTGCTGATAAAAATCTTTTTAGCGGTAATAATCAATATCGATTAAAAGCGATTAACCGCAATGGCACTTATACTTATTCTAATATTGTAAGTATTGAATATAACACAACTACAGGGTTTAATATTTACCCCAATCCTGCTACCAGCACAATCAACTACTCCGTAAACAGCAACGTAAAATCTACTGCCAGCCTGATGATATATAATATTTCAGGCGCACTTTTAGTAAGCAGGCAGGTTCGGCTGGAGGAGGGTCCAAATTCAATTTCAATGGATATCTCCTCCTTAAAAACCGGCTCTTTTTATATCAAACTGGCTGATAATGAAGGAATGAGTTACGTGAAATCTTTTTGTAAAAAGTAACTGTCCGGTACATTTTTTAAATACCTCACCTTTCTGGGTTAAGTGATTATTAAGATGATGATAAGTCATCTGGAAATCTTATATTTAGTATCGCTTTCACAAGCGATACTTGTTTTATTCATTTAAACACTATTTTATGAGATTATTCTTCCTGAGCCTGCTGGTACTGATCATGTCGTGCAAGGGTAAACCTTCAAATGATGAGGTACAAACGGACACAACTGTAATTGTTGCACCCCCTATCCCGGTTCCCGCTCCTGTTGAAATTACTGCAACCGAGCCTCTGCAGGATTCTTTATCTTCACTACTTTCTGCTTATAAAACGGTAAATGGCAAAGTTGAAGATGGGGTGATCACTCTCACCGGGGAAATAAAACGTTCACAACTCACCACATTAATGCAAAGCGTAAATGAGTTAAGACCAAAAAGAGTTGAGAACAAATTGGTAATTAAATAAATTAATTTTATGGCACTACAGGATAAATACGCTGCACTCATTGCTGCAGCAAAACAAAAAGCTGCTGGTGAACTGACAATCAACGAACAGGAAAATGTTCTGTATATAGATGGAAATGTAAGATCATCGCAGGATAAGGAAGAACTCTGGAAATTATACAACGATGCGGATCCTGATTACAGATCAGGTGATCTGCGTTTAAATATCGAGGTGGCGGCTCCGGCAGAAATAAAAGAATATACTGTGCAATCAGGAGATAATCTAAGTAAAATAGGTGCCAAATTTGGCGTGAAGTGGAAAGAGATATTTGAATTGAATAAGGATATTATTAAGAACCCGGATCTTATTCAGCCAGGATGGAAATTAAAAATACCTGCAAATAATTAAAAAAATAAACACGATGGGCACACCAATACTTGAAGGTTATTCTTCACAGGAAAAGACAGCATATTTAATTGCTATTGCATCTATCGCTACCGCAGATCAATCTGCATCCGACGAAGAAATGAACTACCTGACTAATCTTTCAGATGCATCCGGGTTAAGTGAATCCGAAAAAAATGAGGTGGCTTATGCTGCGAAAGAAACATCCGGTCAATCACTTAAACAGGCACTCGATATTTTAAAATCGAGTGAATTAA
>CAYLVR010000186.1:5853-7483 GCA_964387165.1 uncultured Chitinophagaceae bacterium
CCTGATTGCATTTGCAGGGTCTGATAATAATGTGGCGGAGCAGGAGAAAAAACATATTGAATCAATAGCGAATTATCTTGATATCAATACCAACCAGCTGTCATTATTAAATGAATATGTAACAGCATCTGCTAAACAGCCTGCTGAAGCTATGGGAATTTCAGGTGCTTCGGGTGGACTGGGAGATATACTTGGCAATTTTGGATTAGGCGAAAAAATGCAGAATTCAGGAATTAATATGAGCAGTCTTACAAAAGGATTGATCGGTATTATCGGGCCGATGATTATAGGTAAAATGCTCAATAAAGGATTGCAGGGATCCAACGCCCCGGCTGGCGCAGGCCTTAATCAGGGCGGCCTTGGCTCACTCCTGGATGGATTAAGCGGTGGTAAAGGAATTGGTGGACTATTATCCGGATTTCTTAAATAGGTTTCAGGGGGTATTCCATTTTGATATCTGCCCGTTCATAAATACCAGGCTCGAGCGGTAATTCTTTAAATCCCATCTTAAAATAAAGGCGGATAGCCGGCGAATTATATTTTGTATTTGAGTATAATACCAGACTATCCGCATTTGATTTTTTAGCTTCTGTTATTGAGGCTTCAATTAATTTTTTACCGGCTCCGAGGCTGCGGTA
Source organism: uncultured Chitinophagaceae bacterium (assembly GCA_964387165.1). GTDB lineage: Bacteria > Bacteroidota > Bacteroidia > Chitinophagales > Chitinophagaceae > Flavitalea. The sequence goes on from CAYLVR010000186.1 coordinate 6,492, forward strand.
GTTTTCATCCACTGCCATTTTTGTCATTTCAAAAATTTCAGGGCTTAGTTTTCTCAGTGCAACAGTTCCGATTATTCGATCATTTAATTGGGCGAATAATATACGACCACCATCTTTGATAATATATTCTTCGGGGCTGCCAAGTACACGCTTATCTAATGGTTCGAGTACAAAATCTTTTTCTATCCAGACACGGTTAAGGTTCTCGAAATAAGGTTGGTATTGGGGCTGGTAATCAACTATTTTAATTTCATCACTTATTATTGGGTAATAGTTTTTCCTGATTACGTTCAGGTGGTGAAGCTGGTGTCCGGCAATCATAAATCCTAGTGCCAATACAGAGATTGTTCTGTTAGAAGATATACCTGTTTGTTTAAGCATTTCATCATTAAAACTTTTAAACAAAACAATACTTGATTTTCTAACTATACTGAACTCTTCAAGCAGATCATTCAATGTTCTGCTATCAGCCTTTGAATGTGCGGCAAAATAATCTTCATCAAAACCAGGAAGTGGGGTGGCGTCCCTGCGGGCAAAACGCAGGGCCCGGTAAGACATTACACGTTCTGTATCAATAACGTGCTGAATAATATTTTTAATCGTCCATTTACCAGGCGCATAAACTTTTGAGCCTAATTGTTTGAGTATTTCAATATTTTCTTCACTGATAAACACACTGTGCTTTTCAAGCGCTTCAACAATTGTTATATTTTCAACAAGATTAATATACGTGTCAAAAAAATCGGGCAATGGGTCTATATCTGATCTTTTCATCGTTAATATGTGTTCAATAGACAACCTGCTGTACAGTTATAATATCTCAAAATTAATCGATTTATTGGATTGGATCTTTTGCATCTGATCCCCACCTCTGTTCAAATCCCTTTCTTTACACAGTCCGGCCCGGAAAACTAGTCAGCATTCCTTATATTACGGCCATTTTATTTCAATTACTAAACAACCGATTGTGGTGCACGTAACCAAATTCTTAT
>CAYLVR010000187.1:0-7476 GCA_964387165.1 uncultured Chitinophagaceae bacterium
TTGCCTCACTTCGTTGGCGCCCCCATAATATCCAGCGCCACCATTGGCACCATCGTGCCACGACATAAACAATGGGCCATAAGATGTGTACAGCTCCATTATTTGCCTTCGATAAATATCATTTACATATTGCTCTGATCCATACAGGGCATTATTACGATCCCATGGCGAACAATAGATTCCAAATTTCATTCCCAATGCCTGGCAGGCCTCCTGGTATTCTTTTACCATATCACCTTTCCCTTCTCTCCATGGAGATGCGGATATATTATATTCGGTAGTTGCGGTTGGCCATAAACAAAACCCATCATGATGTTTTGCTACCACTACAATACCACGAAAACCTCCTGCCTTTGCCTGCTCCACAATCTTTTTTGCATCAAATTCCGGCGCTGTAAATAATGCAGGGTCCTCATTTCCAAATCCCCATTCTTTATCAGTGTATGTTGCTAAACCAAAATGGATCAGACAATATTGTTCTACTTCGTGCCAGGCTAATTGATGCTCAGATGGTAAAACACCATAAGGTTCCGGTTCCAACTGCGGAGAAGAACATGACGTTATCAATACTATCAAATACGCTAAATACCATCTTTTCATATTTAAGTTTTATTTTATCTGAGACTTCATTTCCATTCTTTTGTTCTGCCATTGACCGCCCGTATAACCGGAAGATAATAAATACCTCCGTAATCCGGCTGGTTGAAATGCTGAATTATTCGACTCAATCATGAGTATTAAAGCGTCAGTTTCACATTTAAATTATTTTTTTAATCACATCAATCAGCCTGGTACACCGTTCCTGGCATTGTCGCAAACACCCCTTAGTTTGTCCGAATAAGCCATCAGACTGCAATATATGGCTACCTATATTTGTAAAAAAATACAATGAAACTCAATCCTTATTTAAATTTTGATGGGAATGCTAAGGAGGCTTTCCAATTTTACCAGTCAGTATTTGGCGGTGAATTATTTATACAGCCGATGAGCGCAGCTCCTGGCACCGAAAATCTTCCTGAAAATGAAAAAGACCGCATGATGCATGTCTCTCTTCCTATAGGAGACGGACAATTCCTTATGGCATCCGATTGCCTGCCATCCGCCGGACATGTATTGAATGTGGGCAACAACAATTACATTTCAATAACCACTGATAGCCGACAGGACTCAGATCGTATTTTTAACGGACTTTCGGCCGGTGGTAAAATAGAAATGCCAATGGCAGATATGTTCTGGGGTGATTATTTCGGTTCTTTCATAGACAAATTCGGAGTGTGTTGGATGATCAATTATCCCTCACAGGCTAAATAAAATTCCTGTTCTCATTCCAAATAGAAAACTGGCAATTGCAATAAATGTAATTACCAGTTTTACAACTCAGGTGACTCTATTGATTTTTAACGGCCGGACACAATAATTGATCTATATTAGTATTTCTTTAATAATTATTAATTACCGGATATGAAATGCCTGTTTAGTCTATTATTTATATGCTTTTCACTGATCACTACGGCCCAGGATACTGACAACAGGTATTTTGAAATAAGAACCTACCACTGTAATGAAAATAAAAGACCTGACCTGATTAAAAGATTTCAGGAACATACAATAAGGCTCTTTAAAAAGCATGGCATCGAAAATATCGCCTATTTTATCCCTACAGATACTTCAAATTATTCGCTCGTCTTTATACTTGCCTACCCTTCAAAAGATCAAAGAGACATCCGCTGGAATAATTTTGCAACCGATCCGGAATGGATAGCAGCAGCAAAGAAATCAGAAGAAAATGGAAGGCTGGTAGCAAAAGTGGACCAGGTATTCACGCGTATCGTTCCCGAGCTATCATCCAAAATAAAAAACAGTAAAAAACAAAGAATATTTGAGCTGAGAACCTACCATTGTTACCCGGGTAAACTGGATGCAATTACTGCTCGTTTTCGGGATCATACAAGAAAGCTCTTCGAAAAGCATGGCATGACTAATATCGTTTACTGGTACTCTGTCGAAAAAGATGATAAACAGCCCGACCTCGTTTACATGCTCGCCCATAAATCCGAAGCAGCAGCCAAAGCTTCATTCAATGCATTCAGGGCTGATCCCCTATGGCAGGAGGCCGCCAGGAAATCAGAAGAGAACGGGAAGATCGTTGAGAAAATAGATCTTGTTTTTCTACAGCCGCTTGCATTTTCTCCTCTTAAATAGTTCAGACGTTATTTTGAGATATGCCTTCCGGCGATATCAGAATAATTATTTGTTTTCCAATTGACAAGCACGCGCAACGCTTCGTCTGTCCGCACATAATCCATGGGAATTAATTGCTGCGATGTAGGTTTGGCTAGTTGCTCGTAAATAAAGGCATCATCAAAACCTGCTTTTTCTGCATCCTCGCAGGAGACCGCATAATACACCTTTTTAATGCCTGACCAGTACACAGCGCCAAAACACATCGGGCAAGGCTGCAGAGAAGTGTACAATTCACAATCTTCCAGTAAAATATTATTTGTTTTTTTACAGGCATCTTCAATAGCCACCATTTCGGCATGAGCCGTTGGAATATTACGGAGAAAAATTTCATTATGCCCCTCCCCTATTACCAGCCCGTTTTTTATGATTACACAGCCTATAGGCAAGCCCTTGCCGGAAGTATGCGCTATTATTGAAAGCTCAATCGCACGACGCATATGTACTTCGTTATATCCAGATCCATTCATATTGTCATTAAAATTAAGTATTTAAAGATATCGGGAAAAGAAGATTTTATACCTTTCATCTCCGGAAGGTAGTGACTCATCTTTCGGACATTATGTTCAGGCTCTTGAATACTAGTAAGAATTAACATCTTGTCATGCCTCAAACTTTAAACCAATTAACTCAACCGGATATATTTTTCCTGTTACCAACATACAGCGAAAACAAAATTTACAGGACTTACGATCAATATGCTACAAAAGCTTTCCGCGATACTTTCAAAGACATCAGTGACATGGAAAATGGCAATACCATGCGCGCTGGTTCACATACAGTTTCAGCCATTGCCTATTGGTACCTTACCCTCGAATCTTTTTTAAATACGCAACTGGCTATTTGCTGCACAAAATCAAAACAACCATTAAAAAAATTTTTGAATCTGAACCTGATGCAGCGCCTGCTGTCTATCATCTCGTTTCTTGATATCGATAAGAACGCTTTTAACGAAAATGAGATTATTGGCAAACTGCACGAACTGATGCAGTTCAGGAATATTTTATTTGAAGAAAGATATGAAGAGAAAACAATGATATTAAGAAAGACTTTTTTCTCCAATTACCCTTTACAAAGTAATCTTAATGATACCTTCCAAACGATGCTGATCGTGCTTGAAATCACAAAACGTTTAAATAAAGTATTCCCTGGTATTAATACAATGCCAGAAATTACTTTATCGGCAAATAAAACAACAGTTCCTAAGCCGCTTGATTATTGTTATAAACAAATATTATTTCCTTGTTTCTTATTCGCATTGGAAAAACATAATGAGGAAGGTTTATTTAACCTGGAGCCCCCGGCATTCTCTTCCGTAATCAGTAAAAAGTTTGGACCAGGTGAGGTTATTATGGGCAGAGTAGACGCTGGTCGGTTCCAGGAAACTGTTGCCAGGAAAACTGCTTATTGTCTATCTGTCTTGAACGCAGGCAGTCAGCCTGATATAGCTGAACCAAATCTTTCCTCTATAGAGGCCTGATTAAATATATATACATTAATCTTATAGCCAATTTGTTATGAGAAATCTTTTCATACTATGATTGCAATCTGTAAATTGATTGTTTTTCAAAAGCTATCTTTACAGGATAATTAAATGAAGAAAATGGACTACAAAGATCTGGTTATAAATCATACAGGAGAAATGATTGAAAGGTTATTGACAGAAATACTCAGCAAAGAGGCTGTTGACGTGCGTTTTGAATTTGAAGATAACGATCAGTGGTCGCTGGTAACCATACATATTTACGAAAACGACCAGGAAATATCCTTAAGGCTCCGGTCCGGCAATAGCTATGAGCTATATTTTGGATATTACGATGATGAAGATGAATTTCACGAGATCATGAAAACCCTCAGCGAAGAGGAAACAAAGAATATTCCCCTTGCTTTGCAAAAAGTAATGACAAAGGTACTTACCGACGAACGGGGCATGCGGGTACCTGGCAATTTTTTGATGGCACGATAATTTCTATAAAGGTGTTATGGCTTTAACCTTAAAGACTTTAAACACATGAAATCAAATACAACCCCAGCCCAGGATAGAAGAGTATTGATCATTGAGGATGAGGGCGATATGTGCCTCTTACTTAACATTATTCTTGCCGACAAAAAAATGCAGCTTGACCACGTAAAATCACTGGCAGATGCACAATCTTACCTGGAAAGCACCCAGCCCCAGGTTGTTCTTCTCGACAACAAACTGCCGGATGGATTCGGGGTGGATTTTATCTCGCAGATCAAAAAACAGAACCCTTCAGCAAAAGTTATCATGATTACCGGGTTTGATGCCTCAGCAGGTGATATTGCCCTCGAAAATGGCGCAGACCTGTTCCTCACAAAGCCTTTTACTAAAGAACAATTGCAGGAATCAGTGAATAAATTCATGAGCTGATAGCAGGGGCAAATGGCATGATAATTCGTATTTCACTTATTAAATGATAAACATGAAAAAACTACTCACTTTACTTGCTCTTGGCGTTGCAGTAAAATATTTTCTGGATTCGGAGAAGGGGAAAGAGCTAAAAACACAGATCAAAGACTGGGCAAACAAGGCACAGGATGCTGTGGCTGAAACAGTTGGAAGCTTAGAAGACAAAGCAGGCAAAACAGCTCCCAAAATGAAATAGTTGGTATTCAAAAGATTGTTGTACATTCACGTCGTTAAATGAGCCTCGAATCAGTATCAATTATTCTGCATTGTTAAAACCGCATCTTAGTTAGTTACTTACTCTTGCACTCAGATTTTTTAATTATTTATTTATTAGTTTATGAACATTTATGTTTCAAATTTAAGCTTCAACGTACAGGATGAAGACTTGAAAGAATTTTTTGCTCCTTATGGAGAAGTAACCTCAGCTAAGATCATCAACGACAAAGAATCAGGAAGATCCCGTGGTTTCGGATTCGTTGAAATGCCAGATGAAGAAGCGAAAAAAGCGATAGCTGAACTCGATGGTGCAACCGTTGATAACAGAACTATCAAAGTAATGGAAGCTAAGCCAAAAGAAGACAGGCCTTCACGTGGTGGCGGCGGTGGTGGATATCGCGGCGGAAATGGCGGCGGTTACAACAATTCCAACAGTTATAATAAGAACAGGTATTAATACATTTCCTATTATAGAAGAAGAGCCCCGGGAACACCGGGGCTTTTTTAATACACCTTATCAAAGAGAGATAACCTATGATATTATATAACAAATTGTTATTCACGAACATGGCCCGGAAAAGTAAAATTTGTTTATTATTGCGAAAAAATGGTGAAACATTCTGTGATCTTCACTTTTAAGCAGGGAGTTGATAAAGACAGCCAGCAATCTTTTCTCGACGCATCAGCAAAGCTCTCTCAAATTCCCGGCGTTAAGAATTTAGAGGTACTAAAACAAACAAGCAGCAAGAACAGTTACGATTACGGTATTCTTATGGAATTCGATGATAACGAAACTTACCAGTCCTATAATAACCATCCCCAGCATCAACAGTTTATAGAACAATACTGGCTGAAATATGTTGACGAGTTCATGGAGATTGATTTTGAGGCATTATAAACTACTCCCTGATCTTAGTATCGATAATTATTGTAACCGGGCCATCATTCAGCAGATCCACTTTCATATCTGCTCCAAATATTCCTGTATGCACTTTTTTGTTTAAAGCTTCTTGTAAAACAGAGAGCATTGTTTCATATAATGGTACAGCGATATCCGGCCTGGCGGCCCTGATATACGATGGCCTGTTTCCTTTTTTAGTACTGGCAAATAAAGTAAACTGACTGATAAGCAGAATATCACCATTTGTTTCCATCACAGATTTATTCATTACTCCCTTGTCGTCATTAAAAATCCGAAGATTAATGAGTTTGGCTGATAACCATTCAATATCCTGGTCATTGTCATGCTCCTCGATTCCTAATAGCACCATTAAACCATTAGCAATTGATCCTGTAATTTTCCCCTCAACCGTAACAGAGGCCCTCGTTACCCGCTGAATAACTGCCCTCATGCAATGACGCGTTCTTTAATTAAGAATAGTTTGTTGTAGTCAGGGGCAAGAGTAACTCCCCATCCCGGTTGTTCACCGATAAACCATTGTCCATCATAAAATTTAAAGCCTGATAAAGTAATGGCATGATTAAAGAACCGGTCATCTTCTACCATAGAAATATTAGGACACACTTTTGCAGCATGCAGGCACATAATTACACCCATCTGGCTGTTCCAGTTATGCGGGGCTATTTTTACATGAGGGTATTTCATCGCTTTTCTTGCGAAGGCGATCATATTACTCATTCCATACGTACGCATATCGGGTTGTAAGAAATTATATACCCCATGCTCAAGATATTTATCGTAACGACTTAAATATCTTGGGTCATCATTTCCCATTAATGTTTCGCCCTCGGCAATAGGAACAAAAAAATTATCCTTCATTAATTCTTCTCTTAATTTCAGATACCGGGGTGTATCATCAGCAAAGATCTCTTCCATCCAGTACATATCATAAGGTGCACAGGCTTTTAACAACTTAACGGCCCAGTCAAAATGATTATCGTACCCATTATTAGCATCGGCCATCAAATTAAAGTTCCAGCCCACAGCTTCACGCAAAGTGATAAATGCTTCTATATCACGGTTGAGCCCTGCCTCACCAGGCAGCCACTTGGCGGGACGGCCAAGTTTTATTTTAATTCCTTTATAGCCCTCATTTTTAATCTTTTTAGCTATTTCACCAATAATACTTATATCACAATTATTAGCAATCTCTTCAAAATATAATGCACCATCATAAGCATCAATTCCCTCTCTTACACTATTGCCAAAAAGTTTCCATACCGGCAATTTCTTCTGTTTGCCTATTGCATCAAGCAGGGCACCTTCTATCCATGCATATTTGGTATCAAAAAAATAAGGCTTCATTTCATTGGATACACCGGTAACTTGATCTCCATCCCAGGTATAAAAACTAAAGGGATCTTTACCGACCAGCATCTTCATTTTTGCAATTACTTCATCGTCTATCTGCGAATAGCCCGTAACGGAAAGCCCCTCCGTTCCATCATCAAATATTACCCTTACCAGTTCCTCTCCACTCCTAACTCCTTTGGGAGCAGTATCATAAGCATTCATTCCCACGAAACGCACAAAGTTCCCCGTAACTGCTGTTAATGTGATACTTTTTATACGTGCACCTTTTTCCGGCTTTGAATTATTTTCCACCTCATTATTTTCAATCGTTATG
>CAYLVR010000188.1:0-7445 GCA_964387165.1 uncultured Chitinophagaceae bacterium
TAACAGTAACCGGCAAAACAGGTTCTCCGTTCTTCAGAATAATGATATCATCCACTCTCCCTATAACTTCATCGAATAATATAGGGAGATTGAATTGTTTGGAATAGGTGTTATTAACTACCCTCACATAATCATTCATTTTATATCTTACAAAAGGCATCACATCGTTCTGCAACGAAGTCACTACTACTTCTTTTATATCATCATCACCAATCAGTTCTATGAATCCGTGTTCATAATTGACCAGGTACCCTTTTTCATTGGGGGCCTGTTGCGCAGAAAAACAATCTTCCCTGGAGCCATATTGCTGAGCTACCGGACAATTAAACGCTTTTTCGATAAGTTTTTGATCATCTTCAAGCAGGGTTTCTCCCGTTGTAAAGATGACTTTTAAAAAAGGAGTTATTTCATGGTTTTGTGCTAAAATAAATTTAGCAATCAATAAAATAGCGCTGGGATGCCCCTGTATGAATCTTGGATTAAAGCTATTGATCTTTGCAATATATAAAGCTGCAGTTTGTTTATTGAGATGGTGAGCTGACAATAATAGTTGATCTTCAAAGCGGTTATAAACCCAATAAGGAGGTTTTTGTGTAAATATTCTGCCTCCTACGGTAACTCTTCTGTCTTTGAGTTTCACACCCCACATTCCGTAGAATCTGTACATAAGAGCAGCATTTTTTTTATAGGATAGTTCTTTGGGGAGGAAAAAATTTAACTTTTCTCCGGTAGAGCCGCTTGTAGTATGTAAAGCGTACTTAGTAGCCGGGATTTCTTTGTTGTATAGATTATTAAATTCTTTACGAATTATATCTTTAGTTAGAAAAGGAAGCTTTTTGAAATCATCTAAGTCTTTCATACTGTAAGGCTTGAAGCCTGCTGCATCAAATGTTCTTTTATAATAAGGTATTTTCTCGTAGCAGTAAATTAAATTATTTTTTAACAGATCAAACTGCTCAGATTCAATTTCCTCAGATGGTTTCTGGAGATTACTATTATATTTTGCAAACCAAATATTAAAGCTTCCGGAAAATCTCCTGGTTGCCAATATAAAGCCATATGTGTTTATTAATAGTACTTTCAGCCAGTGAGGGCTTTTAAGTAAGAATTGTGTCATGATCAGCGTTAGATGTTTTTTGAAAATATTTTTTTAAAATAAAAAGGAGCCAATTGAAATTTATTTATAATAAACTTCAATACGTAAATGACTCCTTTGTTCGTAATCAAATAAAACAGCCTGTCAATCTGGAAGTCCAATAAAGCCCGAATGTATCTATACCTGTATTTATAATTATACTTAAGGTCCCTTTGTAGTACGCTGCTTATATCGTTCCATCTGTTAATTGTTTCTTCACCAATATGATTTGAGGCGAAATCAACATTCAATTCCCGGTTTATTTGAGTCGGATGAAGCATATAAGAAATGCTATCCTCATTAAAAGTCAAATTCAGAATTGCCCCCTTTCTTCTTAAAAAGCTTTCTCCATCAAAAATAAAATCTCCCAGGCTATAGAATATATATTTGTTCTTGTATAGATGCACACCTCCCAGCACATGAGGATGGTGGGAAATAACGACGTCGGCGCCGGCATCAATGTAACTTTCGCATAAGTTTCTGAAGTCTGGCTCCGGGTAGGGTATCATTTCGTTTCCGCCATGAATCAAAACTATAGTATAATCATTCTGTTCTGAAGATGATTTAATTGTTTCTATTAATAACGGGTCATCCGCTGAAATGATTTTAGGATAACAATCTTTGATATTATCTTTTATACAATATCTTACAGCACATGAGAAAAATGCAAAATCTTTTCCAGCAATTCTTGTTTTTTTATAAAGGGAAGAATTTTTATCCTCTAATAATCCACAAAAAAGCTTATTGTATTGTTTCAAATGTTCAATCGTGTCTAAAGCTCCCTGCTTGCCGCAGTCGAAAATATGATTATTAGCGAGTGAAAACAGATGAAATTTTTCTACATGGCTAAGGCTGTCAGGATATGCCCTGAAGGACATTTCCTTCAATTTTGTTGCATTTGTTGAGACAGGGCATTCCAGGTTACCGACTACGCAGTCAAATTCGCTGAGAAATTCGTGAACAGGCCTTAATAATATTTTATTGTTAGGTGTTTGCTTTATTTTTTGTCCCACATTTCTTGACAGCATGATATCTCCGCTAAATGCAATTTTTATCATACCATCTGGATATTAAAAGGTGGAATTTGTTTTTCCTGATAGGGCTTGTTTGCCATCCTCAATCTGTAAAATTCAATATATTTAATCTGCTGGCTTTCTGAATTCCAGTCCTGATTGATCTTTTTATGCGCATTTTCCCCCATTCTTCTTATTTCATCGGGAGTCTTCAGAAAGTATAGCATCTTAGCGATCAGCGCATCAATATCCCCGGGTTCATAGTGAAACCCGTTAAAATTTTCTTTTATGAATATTCTTTGCGGGGGCAGATTGGATGCTATAACGGGCATTTTTGAAGCCATATATTCAAACTGCTTTGTAGCTATATTATTCTGGAATTTAGGCAGATCTAATAAAGGGATTATCCCAATTTTGGAATCAGCCAGTTCAAAAGGGATCCGGAAATAAGGCACGCGCCCAGTTATAAAAACACGGTCCTGGATACGGTTGCTCTGAATTACATCTTGTATTTGTTTAAACAACTTCTTATCTGAATCCGGATCCCCGATTAATTTTAGATTAGTATTTACCCCCTGATTAACTAGTTTTGCCGTGGCCTTAACAACGTCCAGTACTCCCGTTCTGACGCTCATCGAGCCTAATACTGTAAAGTCAAACTTTTTCACACTCCGGTCTATCTCAGATGAATTAAACTGTTCTTTTAAAGCCATATTGTAAAAAATCATTTTTTTACGTTCGGGCATAAACGCATGGAATTTATATATTGCGGGGTCTGAATCTATGAAACCAGTGAAAGTTTTCGCTGCTAAAAATTCTATCACTTTTACACCAAATCCAAGACAATATCTGAACCATTTAGGGAACCACACTTTACTGTGCAACATAGCATGATAGTGATCTTCTCTGCAATCGTAAAAAATTTTTTTTCTGGAAAATACCCCTAATAAAATCCCTACCGGGAGCAGTTCAATATTGCAGAGCTGAATAGCATCTTGCTTGGATGTTAATAAATAAAAAAATAAATTTAGCCCGCCTGTTAAACGCGCCCATTTTATTTTTTTAGCAGAAGTTGTCACCAATTCAAAGGGGCAATCTTTTATGGATCCGTCTTCTTTAACCAGATAGGTAATATTAGCAAACTCTTTTTGAAGAGCGGGCATTTGCTTAAAATAATATCTATGATCCCACCAGGATCCGGTTGTGTGCACAAAAAGTATCTTCTTCTTCATTATAAGCCTTTATAATTGATAAGTTGAATTTTTTTTTCCTGAATGTGGTTTTTAATAATGTCAGCATTAGCTACTTCTAAATCCTTGGGTCTTAACTGTGCTGTCTTTTCAGAATCCCGGGGGTTTGAATTTGGGTAACCCGGGTGAAAGCTTATTTCGGTTATTCCTTCCTTCAAAACAGATAATGTATTTATAAATTGATTGATATGATTTTTATCAAAAGGATAAACCCTTGCAGGTAAAACTTTGTAATCAGGGGTTTTAAAGCCATTTTTCCTAAGTACCCTTTTGTTTTTGTGGTGAATAAATGATTTCGGCAGCGATAGAAGTGTTTGTTTTAATTTAAGAGGATAATTTGTATAGCCGGGTTTATACCAAAAATCAATATTGGTAATTCTTGCTTTATTTATGTTGAACTGCTTCGCCACCTCCATGGATGCCCTGAAGGCTAAAGGCACTCCTGTTATATGATGATGGCTATCAAAATGAGAAGGAATCAATCCATTGTCAAATAAATATTCTAATTGGTTCTTCAATTCATTTTTTACCTGGTTCAGCTTGTGTTTGCCCAGCAATAAGTTCATTCTTTGCTCCTCGTTAGATTTAAAGAGCCCCTTATCATTTAATAAGTCTGGAACTTTGTTGGGATCAGAAAGAGGTTTCCCTTCTGTAAGATTAAAATGGATTCCTACTCCTAAAGTTGGGATTTCTTTTGCCATTTTGATTGCATAATCTGTACCTTCCATATTAACCATTATAGTAGTGCTTGTCATAATACCATTCAAATGGCTATCTATTATGGCATCTGTAACAGATGGGGTCATGCCAAAGTCGTCTGCGTTAGTAATAAGTCGAATCATAGTGTTAATTGAATAGCAGTTAAAATGTTTTTGGCTGTTTAAACAGTTCCTTCTTTTCTGTTTAATTTTACAATACTTTCCAATAAGGAGTTTATTTTTAGCACCCTGTTTTTGAGCGATTGCTCTCCTCTTTTTAGTTTTAAATTTTCTTCCATAGACCTGCGAATGGCGTTATTGTTTTTAAGTTTATGTATAGCTGTTGCAATCTCATCAATTTTCAAAGGATCTAATAATATTCCCGTAGTATCATCTATTTGCATTTCCACGCTCGTACCCAAAGAACTGACAATGGGAATACAGCATGCTTTAGCCTCTTCAATGGCGTTGCAATGTCCTTCACTGAGCGTAGGAAGCACAAAAATGTCAAACGCGTTGTATATTTCGGGTAGTTGATAATTAGGCAGAGGAGGAATGGTTTTTGTAAAGTCATTGGCTGTTAAGCTTTCTTTTCCACCCACACAAATCAGTTGGATATCCTTGTCGGCTAATTGTTTTATCGCTTCAATGATCCTGTTCGGCCCTTTTCGATGAATGAAATTACCAACAAAACCCACAACAAATTTATTGCTTGCAATGCCTAATCTTTCTTTGCAGCTTTCTTTATCCAAAGATTTAAATAAAGAATAATCCACCGCATTGGGAACAACGCTCATTTTATTTTCATTTAATCCCAGTGCCATGAGTCCTTTTTTATTTGTTTCTGACACACAAATAAAATGATTTGTATGATCCTTTAAGTCCTGGATATCCTTTTTCAGTGCCTTCAGAGATGCTGGATAAGAAGACTCGCCGGAGGCTACCACTAAAGGAGAAGGGTGGTTTTTAATATAAGCAAGAACGGATAGGGCATTGGATATGAAATGGGCATATATGATATCGGGCTTATTCGGTAAATTGATTATGCATTTGTTTACTGCATTAGCTTTAAAATACATACTCCATGCACCGGTATTAACGCCTAATATCTTTTTATTGCTAACGGAAAAAAATAGCGGCCTATGAACTTTACACCTCTCCCCGCCATATCCTCCTTTAGATTTCGATTTAAGCAAGTCATGTATCTTAAAAGGCGCTACCACTGTAATATTGTGATAATAACTCAATTCCTGAACCAGATTATAAACAAAGACTCCTTTGCTGGGTCTTCTGTCAGATGGATAATTATCGGAAATAACTAAAATATTCATTTTAAATTTTATGTTGAAAAGGTCAGCTACCTGTGGAGTGTTTGCAGTACCTTATCCCGAACGGTTACTGTGAGGTCAAAGACTTCAGGCAATTCACCGGGCAAAATACTTTGCCTTAAAGAGGATAGAAATAAACAATTCCTTTCTGGAATTTAAATTATTCTATATCATTTGTTTGTGACCCCATGAGATAGCCTAAGATTATAGCCCGCAGATAACCATCATCGGATATATACCCCATAGAAACCAGGCTTACCGAAAGCCATGTCATCATCACACATAATACCATAATTTTCTTTGAAGGGCCCCATCCCTTTGATATAATCATTTTAAAACCGTGATAAAACAACACTGCATATATGATAATACCTAATAGACCAAAGTTTGACAACAGTTCTAACCAGTCGTTATGGGCAAAATTTCCTGCAAATTTGAATGAGGAAGCAAAGCCAAAGCCAAACAGCAACTGAAAAACACCGCCTTCTAACCAGCCGTTATATATGGAAGCAAAAATAATGTCCCGTCCGCTGCTGCTACCTTCTTCGATAGATTGTAAACGGTAGAGTAAATATTCATTACTTTCAAAGAATTGATTTAGGTAATAAATCATGATACCCGTTCCTGCAGATACAAATAGAAAACCTCTTATCCTATGTTTTCGTTTAATGGTCCTGAGCTGATAGTAAATGAAAAGCAGAAGTCCGATTACGCCGGCAATAAGCGCTCCTCTTTTTGCACCTTGGATAATAAAAAACATGAAAATTGCCATTAAAATATTAGCAATATTCTTGTTATTCTTAAATAGGAAAACAAAGGGAATTAATGCTACAAAAGTATACGCTGTGTTATTTACTACATTTAGGTTATCAATAGATATTCTTTGGGCTAAAATATAAGCTTCCTGAAGATAATATTGTAAGATGGTTACAGGCAACATCACTATCAGAAAAAACTTTATATACTTAGTTTTCAGCACTCCCTTGCGTGCAAAATAATAAACGGGGAAAAAGGGAAGAGAAGCCAGAAATATTTTCTTAAGCATCCCAAAGTGAAAAATATTAGCAATATCCCCCGTAAAAATAAATCCAAAAATGTTTACCATCAGCAACAGACTCCATGCCTTAAAGAAAACATTTTTATGGATACCCGAAAACCAGGATTTTATAAAGTAGAACAGGGTTATCAGCATCACAAGAGCAAATATTGTTTGCGATATAAGGGAACCTTCTGCATATAACACGCCCTGAGAAAAATAAGCTGCAAAAAGCGATAGTATTAAAAGCTGTATAAATTTATCGTTCCTCATTTATTTATTTGCAATGCAACAGCTTTAATGTTCTTGATAAAAAATACTTTTGACTCAGAATTCATACGTCTGCCCGTTAAAAGCACCATAAATTGTAAATCTTCATAAAAGCATTTTAAACCATGGTTCTATTATTGACACAGGTGTTCATGTCAATCCAACTCCCAAATTCATAATCCCATTTTTCAGGGGAGAAGGATCTTACTCCTGCAAAATGGAAAAATGTATATTCTCCAAACAAAACCTTTCCGTCAATATTATAAAAATCGACTCTTACATGCGGCAGCCCTTTTGATAATTTTTCTGCTAATGCTACCATCAGATCATAATTTTTGGGCTTTTCTGCCACCCTGCCGCTTTGCGGGTAGCCCTGAACGATATCCAAGTGATTAAAATTGATATCATAAAAATCGAACCTGGTATCTCCTGCCTGCCTCCCTGTTGCAATGAACATTGCTTTAGGCTCTCCGTTAAAGCAGAAGAATTTATAATCTTTAAGCTCTGCCTTGCTTTCGTCAACCAAGAACTCCTCGGCAATAACCCGTGGCGTAATGTCTTTATATACCCATTCCCGGAATGTATAGAAAAGATTTTTCTTTAAATGACGGTTAATTTTCTTCCTCGCTTTTTCAAGATTTAGTGTGGACTTTTCTTTACATATTACTATGCCTCCTGAATCGTGTGTTGTTTTCAGTACAAATTGAGAAGGAAG
>CAYLVR010000189.1:0-7420 GCA_964387165.1 uncultured Chitinophagaceae bacterium
TAATTGATGGATGGCGCCATTTTGGATATGAACCAGCCGAGGGAGAAACCGACGCAGAAATGGGACGACGTAAAGCATTGGAATTCCTGGACAAGTTAAAAGGTGTTGGATTTGCCCAGCCTAACCCTTTTCCGATGTTTCCGAACCCACCGGGTTTGCTGCGTTTGGAACCACACTCCGAAGGATTGCGGGAACGTATTTGGTGGGGAGCGGCTTCCAATGCTACAGCTGTTTGGGCGGCCGAAAACGGAATGTACCTGCAAAGTTCTACTTTAAAATACGATGAAAGCGGCAAGCCTTTCCATATACAGCAAGCCGAGCAGATCAGACTATACAAGGAGGCGTGGAAAAAAGCGGGACATCAGCGCGAACCGAGGGTTTCGGTGAGCCGGTCTATTTTCGCATTGGTAACTGACCAGGATAAGCTTTTCTTTGGGCAGGAAGCTAACCGGGTCGATAAAATCGGAATGATTGAACAGGAAAAACGCGCCATTTTCGGAAGAAGCTATGCTGCAGAACCAGATCAACTCATAAAAGAATTGGCTGAAGACGAAGCTATTCAGGAGGCAGATACGCTCCTGTTAACCATACCCAATACGTTAGGAGTTGATTACAATGTACACATACTGTCTTCTATTTTAGAGCATGTTGCACCCGGATTAGGCTGGCGTTAATTTTCAGTTCCGGCCACTTGTTAAATATCTGCTTTGCTTCTTTATATTGCCAGGATTAAAACCGGGTTATTGAAATCTCTCAAATCCTCATACATCTATTTAATACTGGGCCAGGCAGCACTCTGCTGGCTGGCTACATACCTGGTTTCTAAAATATCAACTATTGGTAAAATCGGGATCGCACTGTTCTATAAAGAATACAGGCTCCTAAGATCGGGATGGAAGACCTTCTTATTGTTTTTCGGCATACAACTCCTGATAATCCTGTTACTCTATCTCACACAAAAAAGATCATCAGCTAAAAAAACAATCCTTACAGCCGCTGTATTTATTGCACTGGCACTGATCGGACTGGCGACCACCTTCAATGATTTTCATCATACTTATTCGCACAGGCTTCTTAAAGAAAGATTTCACCTGGGATTTTACCTGTTCTGGATAGGATGGATAACAAGCTGTGTATTTTTTATTATAAAGAGTCGCAATAAACCTCCGGTAGTTCCCGATTCATCGCCGCAATTATTTGGGCATTAGGGTCCTCAAGAGTATCTTAGCTCCAATGAAAATCCTTGTGGTTACGACCGCTCAATTCGGTTACCTGGTTGATTATTATAGGTATTACGGTTATCTGAAGAAAAAGGGACATGATGTAAAATACATCTGTGTCGATTATGGTCGTGAGAAAATTGAAAGTGACAACCCCGATATTCATTATATTGATGGTACAGGAAATAAACTCCTAAGACATTACAATTTTATATCCGGAATAAAAAAATTAGACAAACAGTATAATTTCGACAGGATAATGCTTCATGTATTTCCTGGCATTACCATGCTGCTGGCGCTTGTTCCACGCCATAAAATGTATATTGATATCCGAACGGTCTCCATTCATAATAACCCTGCTAAACGCGCTTTCTTCGATTTCCTTATTAAAACGGCCACTGTTATGTTTAAACATACATCAGTGATCACTGACGTTGCAGCAAAAAAACTAGGCATTAAGAATTATAAATTACTACCATTGGGTGGGGCCAATTTCATGAATAGTGAAGAAGATCCGTCGGTTGCCAGAACATACGATAATATATTCTCAGGTGGTGATTATATTTTCATGTACGTTGGTGCGCTAAGTAAAAGAGATGTAATAGAATGTGTGAAAGGCTTTCATTCTTACATAAAAAAACATCCTGACGCCCGCGTTAAATTATTGATCATTGGAGGCTCTGCAGGTAATGAACTACAGGAAATTAAGGATTATATAGCGAATAATGGTCTGCATTCCGTGATCTATGCACTCGGATATATTCTTCAATCAAAACTTGCTTATTTTTTCAAACATACCGATTGCGGCATTTCATATATGCCTTTGTCGATGCCGTTTTCAAAACAGCCGAATACAAAAACTTACGAATACCTGGTAAATGGGATACCTCTTATTGCCGTAAACAGTCCTGATAATATTCATGTAATGAGTAATTCAAAAGTACCTTGCGGAGTGCTTATTGATGATAACGCTGCAAGTGTTGAATATGGAGTTGAAAAAATCCTCGAAACAAAACATCTATACAACAGGGAAACTATCGCAAAGGAATTCGATAAATACGAATGGGACAATATCTTCAATGTATATCTCAATGATGCCCTGGCCATTGCTGATTCTTCAACCCAGAACACATGATCCTAGCCCCGGTCATCTCTGATTTCCGGGAATCTACGCTCTCCTACCTGCTGGCGCCACATTGCATAATATAAGCCTTTCTGGTCGAGAAGCAGATCATGTGATCCTGTTTCCACAATCTTTCCTCTTTCCAAAACATAAATAGCATCTGCATGCATAATTGTACTTAAACGATGGGCAATTAAAATAGTGATCTGTTCGCGTGCAGCAGAAATAGTACGAATAGTTGAAGTGATATCTTCTTCAGTTAAAGAATCCAACGCAGATGTGGCTTCATCAAAAATCAATAAACGTGGATGCCGTAATAAAGCGCGCGCAATGGAGATGCGCTGTTTTTCACCTCCTGATAACTTCATACCCCCTTCGCCCAGAACTGTTTCAATACCCAACGGGCTCCTTGATAATAATGGGCCGCATGCAGCTTTGTTCAATACTTCAACGATCTCTTCATTAGTAGCGTCAGACTTTACAAACAATAAATTCTCCCGTATTGTGCCGGCAAATAATTGAGTGTCCTGCGTAACAAACCCTATTTGCCGTCGTAATTCATTATAACGAATATCAACGGCACGCTGACCATTAAAAAATATATTGCCACTTACAGGTTTATAAAGACCTACTAATAATTTTACAAGGGTACTTTTTCCTGAGCCTGAAGGTCCCACGAATGCAATGGTTTGCCCTGTTCTCACCCTGAAGCTCACTTCATCAATTGCATTTTCAACAGCTGTTTTATGTTTGAATATTACATTCTTAAACTCGAGATCTTTTAACGGACCCGTTTCAACTGGTGCATCGGGTCTCAGTTCTATCGGTTTCTTCATCAGTGCATCAAAATTGTTCAGGGATGCATCCACTTCACGATATTGTAAAATTATATTTCCGAGATCCTGCAGTGGCCCAAATATAGACGTGGAAATAAATTGCATAGTAATTAATTCCCCTGTAGTTAATACATGACGGAATATTAACCATAACAGGATAAATAATATGGATTGTCTTAATAAATTTAAAGTTGTACCCTGTAAAAATGAAAGTGTTCTTACTTTTCGGACTTTCATCATTTCCAGGTCATAAATCTTTTTTGTTTGTTCCCTTAACCGTCTTATTTCAGGAAATGTTAATCCAAGACTTTTCACCAGTTCAATATTTCTCAGGCTCTCGGTAATTACACCACTCATTTTATTTGTTTCTCGATTAATGGAGCGCTGAACAGTTTTTATTTTTTTTGAAAGAAGCCCTGTTAACGATCCTAATACAAGTATACCAATAACAAATACAGGAATTAACATCCAGTTTTTTGTAATGGAATACCATATAAGGAATCCTATACCAATCAAAGATGAAAATAAAATATTGATGAATGAATTGATAAAACGCTCTGTATCGGTTTTCACTTTCTGCAGGATGGATAATGTTTCCCCACTCCTGCTTTCTTCAAATTCCTGGAAATTGAGCCTCAACGTTTGTTTCAAACCATCATTAAATATCTGCATCCCAAATGCAGCAACGGCTTTTTTAGTGGTATAATCCTGGAATGCTTTAGCAAGTCGCGCTGCCAGTGAAACAACAACAGCCACACCCAGCCAGAATAAAACCCCTTTTACCAGTTCATTCTGTGGTTTTGAGGCCGGCGCAGAAGCATAGTCGTCGATTATTTTACCGAATATAATAGGATCAATGAGCGTAAGTAACTGCCCCACAGTGGCCAGCAATAGAGAAAAAAGGATGAGCCCACGTTCGGGTCTCAGGTATTTCCAAAGAATGCGCATCTTTTAATGTACGTAAAATGTTTTTTCTGAACTTGTTTTTTTAAGTGAATAAAAATTCATTTAACTTTGCGCACGTGAAACCAAAAGATGAAAGTAAAATAGACCATATCTATTCGGCCACCCTCAGTTTGGTTAAGGAACATGGCTTGTCAGGTATTACGATGAACATGATCGCCAAAGAGGCCCGGCTGGCCACAGGCACGTTATATCTTTATTTCAGGAACAAGGAAGAACTGATTGCTAAACTGTTTGATGTTTGTGCAGATCATTACGTAAAAGTTTACTTTCAAGGTGTGGATGCTGACGCCGATTTCCGCAAAAATTTCAGGACAGTCTGGATGAACATTGTGCACCATTATACCAAATACTTCGAGGAAATGATCTTTCTTGAGCAGTGTTTCCATTCACCTTTTATTCCTGAAGAAATAAGGGTATTGACCAAGGAAAGATTTAAAGCCTGGTATAATTTTCTTGACCAGGCGAGAAAAGCCGGACTTATAAGAGATATAGAAACAATGTGGGTAATTGCCTATGTTCGCGGCACGATACGCGAAATGATCAAACATTCCAATTACAGTGGTAAAAAATTAACTCCTTCTATTTTGGATAAGTCATTTGAAATGTGCTGGAATGGTATTTCCATTGGAGCCATTTAAGATGTAATATCGCGGCATCAAAAAGCATAATTCTTATTCAACAGGTATATCTCTGTGCCTTATTACTATTGTGCCTGCAATAAAATCACGCAACGATCTGTTTTGCGGGTGAATTATGGCCAGAACTGCATCGGCCAGGATGGGAAGTGTTAATACTAAACCAACAACTGTAGGAGTATTTAAAGGGTTGTTAGCATTAACGACCAAAAAAGCAAAACTGGCGCTGCGTAGTATCCATAAAAGCTCCCTGCGGATTGCCTGCATCCAGGTGATTGGTAAATGCTGGTGAATGCTCACCACTTTCACACCCATTATTTTTTTTCCAACGGTCCGTCCATATTGGGCATGGCCTATAATAAAATAGGAATGCATAAGAACCATGGTGGCTATGGTAAACAGGTCGAGGCTCGTTTTCTCCTCGTTGCCTCCAAATAATGCCAGGGGCAATAAAATGAGATTGTCGATAAAAAGGGCTATAAATCGGAGCCCCAATGTTTTATACACCATTTGTACGGCAAATTTAAGGTGTAGAAGGCAGTGACCCATTTTGAATTGCAACAAAAAAATACATTAATTGAAAATGGGTGACTGCCGCGTAGAAACCATTTTTGATGTTTGCCATATTTTTCGTATTTTGAAAGGCACCATCCGAATTGCTAACCTAAATTGTTTGCTCATGAAAAAAGTTGCTGACGTAATCGCCCGCAAAGGACCAAATGTTACAAGTGTTTCTCCTTCCACCTCTGTACTTGATGTATTAAAGATCATGGCCGAACAAAACATTGGATCTATAGTAGTGGTTGAAAATGGAAATTATATCGGTATCATGACTGAAAGAGATTATTCGCGCAAGGTAGTTTTAAAAGGAAAGTCTTCTACCGATACAAAGGTGTCAGAAATCATGTCTTCTGATTTTCCCCGCATAACACCTACTGATTCCATCGATTATTGCATGCAGATGATGTCAGATAAAAACATACGCTATCTTCCCGTTTTTGAAGAAGATAAACTCTGCGGAATTATTTCAATAAACGATGTGGTTAAAGAAACAATTCTTTCTCAACAGGAAACAATCACTCAATTAAAAGATTACCTGCACGCAAGCATGTAAAACATTGTTTACCATTCATTTTTTAAAACAGTAAGCTATACATAACAGGAAAGCCGGCACAGCCTGTATTACCAGGGGTCGGCTTTTCATCTTTACCTGGCGTGTTTGTGAAAATATTCAATTGTCTGTATAACAGATTGAAGATTATTGGGCTGATCCTGTGCATCACGTTCTATGTAGATAAAACCTTTGAACTGCTGCTTTTTTAATTCATCCAGCACCCCGGGAATGTTGATAACGCCCGTGCCTACCGGTACATCCTTAAGTGAGGGATCATTATAGGCAGCTATATCTTTCAGGTGTACACCAATAATATGACCCTTTAATTTCCTGATAGCTTCAACGGGTTCAATTCCACTTTTTGGCCAGTGACCAATATCTGCACATGCGCCAAAATTCTTATGGCCCTGTATGGCTGCAAGAACTGAATCGGGATGCCAGTAAGCACTTGTTCCTTTCCAATGGTCATGAATTGCCACCTTAACACCATACACACCGGCAAGACTGTCAATACTATCCCACATATCTACCGGGGGTTCTGCCGTCACATATTTTACATTCAACTGCTTAGCGGTTTCAAATTCTTTTTTCCAGGATTCAACAGTATTCCCTCCGGCAATATAAATTGATGGAGCAATAAGTTTGTGTTTATCAAGCAGTGTTTTTATTTTTTTTAATGAAGGCTTTGAAAGTTTCCCAATCGCTGAATCTTTAAACTCAGGACCGGCACTATGAAAAGTGTTTGGTTCGATATATTTGAGACCGGTACTGTCAGCCAGTTTGAGTGATTCGGGGAAATCAACCGTATGAAATGTCCAAAGTGACACTCCAAGTTTCCAGTCTTTACCATTCTGAGCCATTATTACCAGCGAGAACTGCATTAAAAGAGCCAGGGTCATTAATTTTCTCATACTCATGAATTTAATAGGAGCAGTAATTTAAGAAAAAACGTACAATAGCTAACGATAAAGCGTGCCTATCCATAAAAAACCCTCCGCCAGGGAGGGTTTATCAATTTATCTAAAACAGTTATTTTTTACGTGTTTTGTCTTTTACCAGTTTACCCTGTTCATCATACATTAATTTTCTATCAGGATTTCCATCAAGTTCCACCAGGTAATAAATATTTGCACTTTTTTCTATCCTGTAAACTTCATCAATTGTATGGTTGGCATACTCTGCTTTTACGGCATCGGAAACAAGGGTTGGCAGTTCATTCTTTTTAATTTCCATTCCTTTAGAAACCAGTTCGCCGGATGGAGTCAATTCTGCTATGTAATCAGTTCGGCCCATATCGAAATCAGCCTTATAATTACCATTTTTCATTTTCCAGTCAACATCACTCGCCCCGGGAAACAGGCTCTCGAATGCTGATTTTACGGATTGTGGAACATCCTTATCTTTCACTTTCATTTTTTCATGTGTCTTATGGTCTTTCATGTCTTTCTCCTGCGCATTTATATTAAGAGCGGTGAGAATACCAATTGCTGTAATAAATAATAGCTTTTTCATACAAAATCGTTTTA
>CAYLVR010000190.1:0-7374 GCA_964387165.1 uncultured Chitinophagaceae bacterium
ATGCTACCTCTGCCTATAAAGACCTGCTCTTTAATTATTTCAGGGAAGAGGAAAACCTTAACCTTAATGTTCTGTTGACAGATGCCGATGATGATATAGAGAATGCTATACTAAAAGATAACAATGTAGAAGTATTAAAAAATTCACCGGAATTTCAGACTAACAAACATTATAATTCGCCTACCAATCGCTTACTCACTTCTTTGCTTGGTAAAGAACGGCTGGCATTTATGCTGAATTACGCTATTGCGTATGTGGAAGACGAGAACAACGGGGTAAAAGAAATTCAGAAACATATTATGCGTTATCCGCAGGTGTTCGCCACAAAAGCTATTGCACAAAAATTAGACAAAGGCATAACAAAAGGAATTATATGGCATACACAGGGTTCCGGA
Organism: uncultured Chitinophagaceae bacterium; assembly: GCA_964387165.1. GTDB lineage: Bacteria > Bacteroidota > Bacteroidia > Chitinophagales > Chitinophagaceae > Flavitalea. Next base: position 396 of record CAYLVR010000190.1, read on the forward strand.
AAAACTGCATTGGCATTTTATAATGTAAAATTCCTGACAGATTATTATCAAAAGAAAAATATTATTCCAAAGTTCTATTTTGTAGTTGACCGCATTGACCTTGCTATACAAGCTGCCACTGAGTTTTTGAATCGTGGACTGAAAGTGAAGATGGTAGACTCCAAATCAGCTTTTATAAAAGATCTGCAAACCGTTGCTGCCATACACAATGCCAGTGGCGAAGCAGAAATTTCGGTGATCAATATTCAGAAATTCAGCGAGGATGCAGTGGTGCATACTGACATTCACTATGAGATTAATATACAGCGTATTTATTTTTTGGATGAAGCTCATCGCTCTTACAATCCCACAGGTAATTACCTTGCCAATCTCATTAATTCCGACAAGCAAGCCATCAAAATAGCCCTGACCGGTACGCCTTTATTGAAACAGGTAGTAAAGAATTTTGATACCAGGCAATTGTTTGGCGATTATATCCATAAATACTATTACAACCGCTCCATTGCAGACGGATATACCCTTCGCCTTATCAGGGAAGGTATTGATACCAACTATAAAATGCAGATGAAAGAGATTTTGGAGCAGATCAAAGTGCTGCAGGGTGATATCGCTAAGAAACTGGTATATGCGCATCATAAATACACGGAGCCTTTAATGGATTATATTGTAGATGACCTTAGAAAATCCCGGAAAGCGGAGAATGATAATTCCCTTGGTGGAATGGTTGTCTGTGATTCTTCCGAACAGGCGAAAGCTTTGTTTGAATGTTTTGAAAAGAAATTTGGTGAGCAGGAAACTTTAACGAGCAATCTGTCAATGGCAGCAGAAGAGCAGCCGCCTTACGGAAATCATGAAGAAGATTTAACTGCGGCATTGATACTGCACGATGTGAACGATAAGGACATTCGTAAGGATTTGATCAAAGCCTTTAAAGCCGGACAGATAGACATTCTCTTTGTATTCAATATGCTGCTGACGGGGTTTGATGCCAAACGATTAAAAAAATTGTACCTCACAAGGGTTATTAAAGACCATAACCTGCTGCAAACACTCACCCGTGTAAACCGTCCTTATAAGAACTACCGTTTTGGGTATGTGGTAGACTTTGCAGATATCACATCTGCGTTCGACAGAACGAATCGCATGTACTTTGATGAGTTGCAGGCTGAGTTAGGTGATGAGATGGAGAGCTACAGCAAACTGTTTAAATCGGAAGAAGAAATACAGGCAGATATTGAGAGCATTAAAGAAACCTTATTTCACTATGATACCAATAATGCCGAAATATTCAGCCGGCAGGTAAGTGAAGTAACGGATAAAAAAGTACTGAATGGTTTATTAAAAGCATTAAGCAATGCAAAAGAGTTAAAAAACATCATCCGGCTGCAGGGCTTTGAGGAATTATTACAGAAGCTTGATTTTCATAAGCTCAACCAGTTGCTGAATGTAGCGCAGGCACAATTAGATAAGCTGAACCAATTAGATGCGCTGCAAAATGATACTGACACTACCAGCCTGCTGAATACCGCTTTAGAAGACATCATATTCCTCTTTACCAAGGTATCGGAAAACGAATTGGTAATCGCCGATGAATTAAAAAATCAATTACGTCGCACAAGAGAAGAGTTATTGAATAACTTCGATTCCCACGATCCGAATTTTATTTCGTTGAAGGATGAGCTGGAGCGTTTGTTTAAAAAGAAAAACCTGGAAGAAATAAGTCAGGAGGAAATGAAAGATAATATCATTCTCCTGAAAGCTATTTACGATAAAGTAAAAGAGCTGAACCGAAAAAACGATCTGCTGAAAGCAAAGTATGAGAATGATGAAAAATATGTTCGCATACATAAGCGTCTTCTCGAAAAAGAAAGCCTTTCTGTAAAAGAAATACAGCTATACGAAGCGCTGCAAAGCATTAAGCAACAAACAGACGAGCAACTGATACGTAATGACCGTATCATGGAAAATGAAGCCTATTTTAAGGGTTCGGTAGAGCAGATTGTAATCCGTGAATTGATAGATAAAAGAAAGCTGAGCCTCAACTTTGATACTACCGAGTCAATTAATGAGCTTATAGTAACCGAATACCTAAACCAATATTACGGAAAAAGAGCATGACAAAGGATATTAATTTCATCAATCAGACCAAAGCGCTTATTGACAACCTGAAGGCCGTATGCGCCAACTACGGTTTGGGAAATGACGGCAATGAATTCAAGATCATTACACAGGTGTTTTTGTATAAATTCATGAACGATAAATTCCGGTACGAAGCTAAAAAATGCAATAAACAACTGGAAAAAGCAGAGAATTTTCAGCAAGCTGTAGCAGCGCTTTCTGATGATGAGTATAAATTTCTATTAAAACGGATTGGGCCTTCTATACCTAAATTGTATCCACATGAAATGATAAGCAACCTGTACAATCAGCAAAACAAAGATGATTTCGCTGTTTTGTTTGACAGTACATTACGTAATATCAGCATTAACAATACGGAAATATTTTCTGTAAAATCTGCGAGTGGTGCAAAGGATAAAATGTTTGATGAGCTGAGCCAGTTCATTTCCGATGCATCACAGCGGGATGCATTTTGCAAAGCGCTTATCAATAAGCTCTTCGAGTTCAGCTTCGAAGAAATGTTTGGGGAGAAATATGATTTCTTCGCTACGATATTTGAATACCTTATTAAAGATTACAATACCGACAGTGGCGGAAAATATGCCGAATATTATACCCCCCATGCCGTTGCCCGGATTATGGCGGCTATTATGGTGCCGGAGCCGGTAAAGCAGGTGACCTGTTACGACCCCAGTGCAGGTTCCGGAACTTTATTGATGAATCTTGCACATGCTATTGGTGAAGAAAACTGCAGCATTTATAGTGAAGATATTTCACAGAAGTCTTCCAATATGCTGCGGCTGAATTTAATCCTGAATAATCTCTCCCACTCCATTCCTCATATCATTAAAACCAATACTATTGCCGAGCCATATTACCTTAAAGAAAAATTCGATTACATTGTCAGTAACCCTCCGTTTAAGTTAGACTTCAGCGATTTCAGAAATAATTTAGAGAAAGACGCTTTTAAAGAGCGGTTTTTTGCCGGCATACCCAAAATACCGGCCAACAAAAAGGAGAGCATGGCTATTTACCTGCTGTTTATACAGCATATTATGTATAGCCTGAGCAAAAAGGGAAAGGGTGCAGTAGTGGTGCCCACAGGCTTTATCACTGCACAAAGCGGTATTGAAAAAAATATACGGGAGCAATTGGTAAAGCGTGGATGGCTGCGGGGCGTGGTAAGCATGCCCAGCAATATATTTGCCAGCACCGGCACCAATGTAAGTGTGCTGTTCATGGATAAGCAGACAGACAATAAACATATTGTACTGGTAGACGCCAGTAAATTAGGCGATACCATTAAAGACGGTAAAAACCAGCGAACAGTTTTAACTCCCGCTGAAGAAAAACGCATTATTGCCGCCATGAATGAAAAAAAAGCGGAAGACGATTTCAGTGTGGTGATAACGGCAGACGACATACGCAATAAAAACTACAGCTTCAGCGCCGGGCAATATTTTGAAGTGAAGATTGAATATGTGGATATAACGGCTGAAGAATTTGCTGAGAAAATGAACGGATTTCAGAATAATTTAAAGGAATTATTTGCCGAAGGCGAAAAGCTGGAAAAACAGATTCTGGAGAATTTGAAAAAGTTGAAATTTAACTAACCTATAACCGGTATATTATATGGACAATAATATAGAAAACCAGGCAAATTTCATTTTCTATCAATCGCAAGATGGAAATGTAAATGTGCAGGTGATATTGGACAGGGAGGGTGAAACCATTTGGGCTTCCCAAAAAACAATGGGTGAAATATTTGGGGTCACTAAAGCTACTATCAGCGAGCACACAGCTAATATATTTGAAACCAATGAATTGGAACGAAATTCAACTGTTCGGAAAATCCGAACTGTTCAAAAAGAAGGAGGGAGGAGTGTTAGCAGGGAAATAGATTTTTACAACCTGGATTTTATTATTGCGCTTGGCTACCGTGTTAATTCTTTACAAGCTACGCAATTCCGAAAATGGGCAACATCTGTTTTAAAAGAATATTTGATAAAAGGCTTTGCTTTAAACGATGAGCGGCTGAAACAGGGAAACCGGCTTTTCGGTAAAGATTATTTTGAAGAACTGCTTGAAAGGATCAGGGAGATCCGGGCAAGCGAAAGATTGTTTTATCAAAAGATCACCGATATCTATGCCACTTCCATTGATTATGACCCGCACTCTTCTATTACACAGGAATTTTATGCCACCGTGCAAAACAAATTGCACTGGGCTATTCACCGGCATACCGCTGCAGAATTGATACAACTAAGAGCCGATGCCGGGAAACCTAATATGGGTCTTACGTCCTGGAAAAATGAGAAAAAAGGGGGTAAGATTCAAAAAACTGATGTGGGTATCGCAAAAAACTATTTGAGCGAAGAAGAACTGAGTGAATTGAACAGGGTTGTTACCATGTATCTTGATTTTGCGGAAAACATGGCCAAACGCCAGAAACAAATGAAGATGACGGACTGGGTAGAGCGCCTGGATGCTTTTCTTGCCTTTAACGAATATGGCATTTTAAAAGATGCCGGAAAAATTTCCGCAGCCATTGCTAAGAAGACAGCAGAAACCGAGTATGAAAATTTCCGGGTGATACAGGATAAAGAATATAAGTCGGATTTTGATAAGGCAGTGGAAGAAGCTAAAAAGAGAAAAAAGAAATAAACTATGAGAAACGTTTCGCTGCAATACTTCAACGACCAGATAAAATTTGAGCAACAGAAGGATTAGAAAAAATTTCAGTTATTTCCATTCTGGAAACAACTGCGGCAGATGGGAAAAATTACAAGATTACAAGACTATGTTGGAAACCAAAATCAAAGCTGAAGGCGAATACGATAAATTTAGGTTGGTACAGGATAAGGGATATAAATCGGATTTTGATAAGTTGGTGGAGGAGGCTAAAAAGAAGGAAAAGAAGTAGTATTTAGTTTAAATTAAAATTGAAACATGGCGAAATGGCGAAAAATAAATATCGGAGAATTTGTAGATTTTAATCCCGCTGAAAAAATTGAAAAGGGTAGAGTTTCCAAGAAAATACCGATGGCAATGTTAACTGAATTTCAAAGAAAGATTAAAGGTTTTGAATTATCAAATTACCAAAGTGGCCCTAAGTTTAGAAACGGAGATACGTTAGTTGCAAAAATAACCCCATGCCTGGAGAATGGCAAAACGGCACAGGTTGATATTTTGGAAAACGATGAAGTTGCTTTCGGATCTTCTGAGTTCATTGTATTACGGGAAAATGAAAATTCCATAAATGATTATATTTTCTATTTGGCCAGAAGTCCTGTTTTCAGAGATAGAGCAATTAGTTGTATGGAAGGAACCTCTGGCCGAAAAAGAGTAAATGAAAGCGCTCTTAAAAGACAAGAAATATCTGTTCCCGATAAATTATCCCAGCACCAAATCGCATCTGTTTTATCTGCCTTAGATGACAAAATCGAACTGAACAATCGGATAAATGATAATTTATTTTACAAATTTTATTCAACTGTTACCTGCCCGTTCATGAGCATGGGTAGGAGCCAGTCACGGAGTGCAACGAGTTCCTGACTTTGTTGACTATTTAAATCTATTATTCGATAAAGTGCGGAAGTGTATTCGTTATATTGCCTAATATATACTATAGGCGGTTTTATGATTGTTAACGAATGTGCGACATTTCTATTTAAGCCTGGAACTGCTGAACTCGATTCAATTGACTTCAAACTGCTGTATTTCAATAAGTGATAGTGATAATCTAAACTAATTTGATTAAGCTTGTCGACTACATAGTAAGTAGTATCAATTGGAAAGAAGTTTTGTCCAATCCGAACAATTTCTCCTGCTGATCCTTTACGCCCAACGACTACTCCTGGACCTTTTACCAAAAACTCATTGTGATATCCTACTATTCCATTTGAGCCTAAAACAGGGAACCCATTCCCTGAACGATCGTCTTGTTTTAAAGGCTTCCCATATTCTAAAGTCAAAACATCTTCCAAGTTTCCAACCTCCCATCCTTTCGGTATTTTCCTTTTCAAAGATTCATTCCAAACCATTTTACCACCATTGCTTTTATATGGACTACTATTCTTATCCGGAAAATCAAATTGTACAAACCAGTGGTCATACAGCGTTTTAGCCATCTGCTCTAAATTATCATTTAGCTGTTTCAATATATCGGAGCATCTATAAATTAATAAAGATCTGATTATCAATGGATACGACTCATCCCAGAGATAATAATAAAGGATAAATTTGCCACATGAGGGTAACCCGGAAATAAACAACAACTTGTTAGGTGATGCCGCAGCATCTGCCGTAACTTTTTGATACCTCTGCTCCCAACATGAGCATGCACATAACTACTATACTGAAAGACAAAGAATTAAATGAAAATTCAGTTATTAAGGAATACTTAACTACTGCCGCAGACGGCAAGAAATATAACATATCCAGGTATCACCTTCCTGACGTCAGGAAGATGATAAAATAATAAAAAGATACAGACAATGAAAAAGGATATATCGCAACAAAGGTTATCAGTGTTTGAGCAAATAAAACAGACAGATGAAAACAGCAATGAATTTTGGATGGCGGCGGTTAGCTAAAGCACTTGACTATACCGATTTCAGGAATTTTTCGGGCGTAATAGAAAAAGCAATTGAAGCCTGCAAAAAAAGTGGACATAACCCTTTAGAACACATCGTTGAAGCCAGCGAGGTGTTAATTGCAGGGCACGGAGCAAAGCAAACTCATCCAGGTTATAATTAAATACAGAAAGTAAAACCCTAATACATAAACCCGAATAACCACACCGGAATGATGTTTCCGAATCCGATTTCAATATCATCTTTGGCAACGTAGGCATTTTCCA
>CAYLVR010000191.1:0-7260 GCA_964387165.1 uncultured Chitinophagaceae bacterium
TTCGAGCCCCATCATCCACCCTGGTAAGCGCAAGGTCATCCGATCCTGCGCTTTCTTTATTAACCACCCCGCCCCGCATTCGCTCGCACACTCTTCTCCTTGGAAGGGTTGGACGAGCAAATACCTTGATGCACAGAATAGTTTTACTGCGCGGCGGGATGGTGCAGGAACGGTCACCGCTTGTGTAATAACCTTTGTTAATTCATCTATGTACGCAACTTTCCTGACCGTTAATCGTTATTTTTGGATCAATGACCAAAGTTTTTAAATATATGTTCAGCAGGAAATCTTTACCCGTAATATTATTATTTCTGTGCATTGGTTTGATAGTGGCCTTCCGCTCACTTGGATGGGGTGGTGGTAACCCTCCGACAAAGGAAGAAAGGATATTGCATAATATCGGCGAAATGCTTGCGCAGATACACTATAGTCCTAAAAAAATCGACGATAACTTCTCCAAAGAAATATTTAAAAAATATCTGTCTGGAAAGGTCGACCCGCTAAAGAATACATTCCTGCTTGAAGACATCAACGAATTAAAAAAATACGAGAATACACTTGATAATGAGATCCAGGGTGGGCAGGTACAATTTGTTCCGGCAGTAGCAGTAATTTATAAAAAACGTATAGCTGAAACGGAACAGTATTATAAAGACATTCTTGCAAAACCATTTGAGTTTACTAAAGATGAAACCGTAAACCTTGATGCAGAAAAATTAGAGTTCCCGGCTACTCAGGAAGATAAAAAAGAAATGTGGAGAAAGAGAGTAAAATACATGACACTTGAAAGGTACTCAGATCTGTTACAGTCACGTGATAAAGAAAAGAATAAAGATAGTATTAAGTCTGATGCTGAACTCGAAAAACAGGCGCGCGACAGGGTGCTTAAAATACTTAACCGTTCGTTCGACAGGCTCAAAAAGAAATTCGACAATGACGAGGCATTTAATGATTACGTGAACACTATTACGGAAACAATGGATCCGCACACTACATTTTTCCCCCCTGTAGAAAAAAGATATTTTGATGAACAGATGAGTGGCCGGTTTTTTGGTATCGGTGCTTCATTAAGGGAGGAAGAGGGCAATATTAAAATAATGACTCTCATCACCGGTAGCCCCGCATGGAAATCAGGAGAGATCACCGCCGGAGATATTATTGTTAAAGTGGCACAAGGTGCAGAAGAGCCGGTAGATATTACTGGTTTCGTTATTGAAGATGCTGTGAAAATAATACGTGGCAAAAAAGGCACTGAGGTAGTGTTGCTTTTGAAAAAGGCAGACGGCAGCACAAAAACTGTTAGGCTGATACGTGACGAAATTGTACAGGACGAAGTATTTGCCCGCAGTGCAATTGTAAATACTGAAAAAGGAAGAATAGGATTTATATACCTGCCTGAATTTTATGCTGATTTCGAAAATCCGAAAGGAGCACGTTGCTCTGATGATGTAAGAAAAGAAGTGATCAGGTTAAAAGAACAAAAGGTAGATGGTATTATTATGGACCTCCGTAACAATGGTGGTGGTTCTTTATATGATGTGGTGCAGATGGTGGGATTATTTATAGAAGATGGTCCTATCGTACAGGTAAAGGATCGTGATGGAAGACCACAGATTTATCGTGATAGGGATAAGTCAGTTCTATATGAGGGACCGCTTGCTGTAATGGTAAACGAATTCAGCGCATCCGCCTCAGAAATATTTGCAGCGGCTATCCAGGATTACGGAAGAGGAATTATTATTGGCAGCACCACCACTTATGGTAAAGGAACCGTTCAGAGAAATATCGGCCTTGATAAAGCAATGGGAATTCTTGAACCAAACAGCGATTTGGGAACTATCAAATTAACGTTGCAGAAATTCTACCGCATTAACGGTGGTTCAACACAATTAAGGGGCGTAAGCTCAGATATTAACCTTCCCGATATGCTCGAATATTCTCCCGTAAGGGAAAAAAATAATCCTGATGCATTACCATGGGATGAAATAGAAAAAGCCGATTATGGCAACTGGCGATATACTTTAGATCTTGAGCCGATTAAAAATGCCAGCAATGCGCGTATTGCTGCAAATCCGGGCTTTAATTTAATTAAAAGTAATGCCGAGTGGTTTGCTAAAGAAAATGATAAGCAGTATCCCCTGAGTCTCCAAAAATACCTTGATGAACAAAAGGAGATCAAAGACAGAGCAAAACAGGTAGATAGCTTAAATAAAATTCCCACCGAGGTAAATGTTGAAGCGCTGGCTGATGATCTGAAAAGACTTTCTTACGATGAAGGTAAAAGTGCGCGTTTTAAACAATGGATAAAAAATCTTCGTTCCGATATCTATTTAGATGAATCAGTAAAAGTGATCAACGATATGATTGTGCAGGATCACCTGGTATATAATAATAAAAAATGACCTTACCCGAGCAATTAAAAAAGATCACCACCTTCGTACTGGACGTTGATGGCGTGCTTACAGACGGAACCGTACTGACGTTTGAAAACGGGGAACAGGTGAGGAGAATGAATATTAAAGACGGTTTTATACTTCAGCTGGCAGTTAAAAAAGGGTACCGCATCCTTGTTATCTCAGGAGGAAATGCTCCAGGCGTAGTGAGCCGGCTCGATAAACTGGGCATTAACGATATTTTCATGAATGCGCACAACAAACGGGAGATACTACTGCATTACATGAGTGAAAACAAGCTCGGTAAGGACGAAGTATTATTTATGGGAGACGATATACCCGATTACACCGCAATGCTTGAATGTGGAGTAAAATGTGCCACCGCAGACGCCAGCCCTGAAATAAAAAAGATTGCAACTTATATTGCATCCGCAAAAGGTGGTGAGGGCTGTGTACGCGAGGTGATGGAGAAAGTTCTCAAACTTAACGGGCATTGGGAACTGGATACAGAAGTACCCAGCCGCTAACAAGAATTCAGCACACAAACAAGGATGAAAGTAGTTGCAGCATTTCTACGATTAGTAAGGTCATTAAACCTGTTGTTCATTATCGTTACACAGGTAATGTTTCAGTATTGTATCGTTGTACCTATGTTCGAGGGTCAGCCTGTTTCTCCGGCACTTTCTCCATATTATTTTACGCTGCTTTGTTTATCAAGTGTATTAATTGCTGCTGCCGGATATATTATCAACGATTATTTTGATCTGAATATAGACCGTATTAATAAACCATCGAAAATAGTCGTTGAAAAGATCATTCGGCGAAGATGGGCAATTGTATGGCACTGGATATTTTCTTTCCTGGGTATTCTTATCGGGTTTTATATTTCATGGAAACTGCGTGTGTTCTGGCTGGGCTTTGCCAATACTGCCTGCGTGATTGTATTGTGGCTCTATTCTACCACATTTAAAAAGAAATTAATTATCGGTAACGTATTAATTTCTTTATTAACAGCCTGGGTGGTATTGGTTATTGGGTTCATTACCCACTACAGACTGGTAATGGATACTTCTCTCTATGGAACAATAAATGCATCCCGATTATTGCGATTTACTTTTTTATATGCAGGTTTTGCTTTTATCATCTGCCTGATAAGAGAAGTAATTAAAGATGTGGAAGACATGGCCGGAGATGCAAAATACGGATGCAAAACCATGCCCATAATCTGGGGAGTACATGTGTCAAAAGTTTTTGCAGGTACATGGATAACTGTGTTGGCTGCGGCACTGGCAATAGTATTCGCTTATGTGTTGCAGTTAAAATGGTTTATAGCAGCTGCCTATTGTTTTATATTCATTATTGTTCCCCTGCTGGTTGCGTTAAGAAAACTACAAAAAGCACAAACAACAGAGGATTTTAATAAACTCAGCGGCATAATAAAATTTGTTATGCTTACTGGAATTTTATCGATGATATTCTTTTGATGATGAATAAAATTATTCTTGCCTCACAATCACCACGCAGAAAAATGCTTCTGGAATGGGCAGAGATTGATTTTGAAATAAGGGTGAAAGAAACTGATGAGTCTTTTCCTTTTGATATTCCTGTTGAAGATGTTCCGGTTCATATAGCCAGGAACAAAGCCATTGCGGTTAAGCACCCCGATGAAATAATTATCGCAGCTGATACTATTGTTGTATTAAATAATGAGATAATAGGGAAACCAAAGGACAGGCCCGATGCCTTTAATATTCTTTCCAGGCTTTCCGGGCAAACGCACCATGTTATTACCGGGGTGGTTATAATGAAAAATGATAAAGAGATTCTTTTTTCCGACACCACCGAAGTGCAGTTTTATGAACTGGGCTATGACCAGATCAATTTCTACATTGATAAATATAAACCTTACGATAAAGCCGGTGCCTACGCTATCCAGGAGTGGATCGGGGTGGTTGGCATAAAAAAAATAAACGGAGATTTTTATAATGTGATGGGTTTGCCTATCAGTCGCGTTGTGAAAACACTGCGTGAATTGCGTTAAATCACCTTTTCCCGGTAATGCAGCAGCTCTAGTTTTGTTATATGAACGAGCGACTACTGCAATACATATGGCAGTTTCAGCATTTTAATAAAAATGAAATTGAAACAACGACCGGTGAAAAGCTGGTAATTATTAAACCAGGGTATTTAAATACTAACCAGGGTCCGGATTTCCTTGATGCAAGAATTAAAATAAGTCGAAATACCTGGGCAGGCAATATTGAACTGCACATACGTGCCTCCGACTGGAAGAGACATGGACATGCTACTGATCCTAATTATAAAAATGTCATCCTTCATGTGGTTTGGCTGGATGACGATCAATATCCTTCCCATGAAATACCTACATTAATATTGGCCGACCGGGTTCCAAAAGTACTACTGCAGCAATATGACCAGTGGATGAATAGCAGTTCTTTTATTCCCTGTGGCCAGTATTTATCTTATGTTGATGAAATTATCCTGATAAGCTGGAAGGAAAGACTATTGGTTGAGAGACTTGACAGGAAATACAGGCAGATTAAATTGATGCTTGAGCAAAATAATTATAACTGGGATGAAACTTTATGGTGGGTAATAGCCAGAAATTTCGGTTTACAGATAAATGCAGAATCGTTTGAGAGAATTGCCAGATCTGTAACCTTTGATGTTTTATTAAAAACAAAATCAGATCCCGAACAGATGGAAAAATTACTCCTTGAAAAGGTGAGACAATTACAAATTCCACTTCATTTTTTAAGGATGAGACCCGCAGCATTTCCAAATGTGAGACTAAAACAACTTGCGGAATTTATCTGTATCCATAAGGATTTATTTAAAACAATAATATCGAATAATACCAGTCAGTTAAGGTCGGTATTTTCCTCTGCAATAATTATTAATGCAGTTGTTCCAATTTTATTTGTTTATGGGAGAATGTATGGGAATGAAGATCAGGTTAGCAGGGCAATTGATATACTTAACATATTACCGTCCGAGAAAAACAATATTATCGATCAATTCAGAAAGCTGGAGGTTGCCAGCACTAATGCAGGCGGTTCCCAGTCTCTTATAGAACTAAAAACACAATATTGTGATCAGCGCAGATGCCTTGAATGCGCGATTGGCAATGCTATACTTAAAAGAAAATTTTAAGCACGAGTAAGTCACGTCTGCTGCAAAACAGTTTGCCGGGTAGCGTTTGGCATTTCTGGCGCAGAGGTATGTCTCGAAGGGGCAACAACCTGCACTTACACTGGAATCTTCCAGTTGTAATTTACATTCAGTTCAATGTCCGGATTAATACTGTATTTAACAGGGCATGTTTCCGCAGCTTTCTGTAATATCAGTTGCTGACGCTCTGTCAAATTCAGTGATTCAGGGAAATGAAATGTTAAATTTAATCCTCCGATCTGCCTTGGGTCAGATTTCATTATCTTTTCTACCTGAATTTCTGTGCCTTTCAATTCAACGTCCATTTCTTCCGCACGCATCCCCATAATAGTCAGCATACAGGCCCCAAGCGCAGTAGCTACAAGGTCGGAAGGTGAAAAACGCTCGCCTTTACCTTTATTATCTACAGGTGCATCTGTTTCCAGTTTTGAACCTGATCTTAAATGAGTACAAATAGTCCGCTGCTTTTCGTCGTAAATCACTGTTGATGTCATTGGAATTTTTAGCCTAAATTTACGTTGATTACATTAAATCAAAGCAGGTGAAGAAAATCGTTCTATCCTTATTAGCCGGATTTATAGCTACCTCAGCATTTACTCAGATTAATCCAACTTCTTCAATTGGTAAAGAAGCTAAACAAAAGAAAAAAATCGAAAGGCGTGAGCATATCAATGAGTTAGCCCGCCAGGAAGAAGAGGGAGAGATCGTTTACAATAAACAAAGCGTTTTCAGTATAAAGCTCGCTACCGACGGTTACGGTCTTGGTTATGAATTCGGAAAATTCAAAACAAATCGTAAATCCATACTTTTTAATTTCGAATTGTCCGAGAAAAAACATTCCAAAGAAAAAAGGGAAGGTAAATTTGACGGCAGCCAGTATCGTATAAATTATATTGCTTTTGGTAAAACAAATACTTTTTACCAGGCGCGTTTTGGCGCTGCCATGCAACAGGTAATTGGTGGTAAGGGGAACAAAAACGGGGTATCTGTTTCAGCAATATATGGCGGCGGGCTGGCGCTTGGCCTGGTAAAACCTTATATCGTGGATGTGCAGGATCCTAATAGCCCAAGTGGCCTATTGAAATCGAGATATCCTGAAATAATTGATAGCGGTTATAACGAAATCAAAGCCAAAGGCATTGCAGGTGGATGGAACGAACTTAAGGTGCGGCCGGGCATTTATGCTAAAACAGCTATGCGTTTCGATTATGGCAGGCTCAACGAAACAGTGACGGCGATTGAAGTGGGACTTAGTGCAGAATACTATACCAATAAAATATCGCAGATGATGCTTAATAAAGAAAAGACTTTCTTCTTCAATGCATACGTTGCGGTTTTGCTGGGTAAAAGAAAATGAGGCTAAAGTAGCCCGGTCTGCTGTGAGAACACTCCCGTTAGTGGTTTATCTACGGCAGGTGTTCCGTCGAAGCAGAACCATTTGTGTGGATATAATATTAAATTTGCGTCATGCAGGAACTTCCGGTTATCAGTAAAATAGAAGCTTCTCAATCAAAAATAAAAAAACCAGACTGGTTAAGGGTTAAGCTACCGATAGGTGAAAATTACAAGCATGTAAGAGGGCTGGTAGACAATCACAAACTTCATACAATCTGTGAAAGCGGCAATTGTCCGAATATGGGAGAATGCTGGGGTGAAGGCACCGCTACATTCATGA
>CAYLVR010000192.1:0-7192 GCA_964387165.1 uncultured Chitinophagaceae bacterium
TTATAACAGCACAGCGCCGCAGGGTGTATAAGAACATGTCATGAGAAAAATTTCCTTATTTATTTTTTCTTCACTCTTTTCTGCAACTCGGCATAAGGCATATAAATCTGTTTTCCAACCTGTTTTCCATCGCGGTAAGTGACTACCCTGACGAACTCCGCATCTTTTGGAACGATGAGGGCTTTTGTATATTTCGCATAAAAATTATCCGGCTCTGAGCCATCATACGAATAATGAATATCCAGTTCTTCTATTTCAGTTTCCATTTCCAGTTTAATATTATTACCATCTGCAGATGATTTGAATATCGGGTCGTACATACTGCGCGAATATTTAATTTCCGCAACATCCATTCTCTCAAATTCGTTCTCTACTCTTTTTACGAAATCAGGCCAATTCTTTTTATCCTTTGGCGACCACACAGATTCAGCCACAGCAAGTCCCCGGGGCCACAACATATATTGCATGGCACGTGTATTCTGTATTTGTTCCGTCCATAAATTACCCTGACCACCTAATATCAATTTAGGATCTATGCCTGCAGGCAGCGGATCGAATTTATAAGATTGTTTTAGACGTACCATGCTATAAGTGGGGGGCTCCGCCACAGGATCTCCCTGATATAAATCGAGATAAGCAAAATCAGCGGGGCTCATTACCACCTTATGTCCGTCCCTGGCTGCTTTAATTCCTCCTTTCATTCCTCTCCAGCTCATTACTGCTACGTCGCGCGATAAACCACCTTCCAGTATTTCATCCCACCCTATCATTTTTTTTCCTTTCGATTTAACGATCTTCTCCACTCTTTTCACGAAATAAGCCTGCACTTCATTCATATTTTTTAGTTTCTCTCTTTTCATCAGCGCCAGTACCTGCGGATTTTTTATCCAGAAATTTTTCGCGCATTCATCACCACCCATATGTATGTACGGAAAAGGAAACAACTGCGTGATCTCTGTAAATACCTTATCTAAAAACGTGTACACTTTTTCATTGGCGGGACAAAGCGTATTATCCAGCAAGGCAGTAAATCCTTTATCGTGCCATTGCATAAATTTTTCGCCTGCATTTACCTGGTAAGTACTATCAGTAGTACAGGAAAGTTCAGGATAGGAAGCTACTGCCGCAAGACTGTGCCCCGGCACATCTATTTCAGGAAGGATTTCTACAAACCTTTCTTTTGCATAGGCAATAATTTCTTTAATATCTTCATGAGTATAGAACCCGCCGTACGTTTTTGGTTCACTTGCCGCAGGTTTTGGTGTATTCAGCCATTTGCCGGTTCTTTCTGCCCGCCAGGCTCCCACCTCGGTTAATTTAGGCAACGATTTAATTTCTATCCTCCATCCCTGGTCATCGCTTAAATGGAGATGAAGCATATTAAACTTATACTTCACCATATTGTCAATAAAATCTTTTACCTGCTGCATGGTAAAAAAATGTCGTGTTACGTCAAACATCATTCCTCTCCAACCAAATCTTGGTTTATCTTTTATTGTAACCGCCGGAACTATCCATGAGGTATTCTTTATTTCTTTTTTACTTTCTATTTCTTTAGGAAACAATTGCATCAGTGTTTGCACTCCATAGAAAATACCTGCTGCAGAATCCGCGCTTAATAAAATATCAGAAGACCCCACGACAAGCTCATAGGCCTCCTTGTTTTTTTTATTTGGTGAATTTATTTTTACATGAATATTTCCCGGAGAAAATGAACTCACTTTTTTTACATTAACCGGAAACCCGGTGGGAGTTTTTAATTTATCCGCTAAATACTCTGCAATCCACAAAACATTTTTATCAGGGGAAATAATTTCTATAGCTGTATTCTTTGTAAGTGAAAAAGAATCATTCTCTATTTTTATTAGTTCCGGTTGTGGTATTATAGAAATATTCCGCTGGCCAAAACTATTTACGTAAACAAATACAAGTGTAATTACTATCAGTCGTCTTATCATATCTTTATTATTCTTTCCGTTATCCCGGGTTCTGTTTTATTTTTTTGAGTTTTGCAATGACCTGGTCTAAAGCATAATAGAACGGTTATTATGCTTTTCATCAGCAAAGCATTTTAAGAAAGAATAAATTTAAGAAATTACAATGAGGATCGTCGCAGGAGTTTGAAAGGAACAGCAATACTGGTTTTAATTCCCCTGGTCATCTGTTTGACAGCTAATTCACTCATTTTCCTGTAATCAGTAGAAATAGTTGTAATACCCTCCAGTAATACTTCCTTCAATGGTGTTTCATTATAGGAAATAATCCCGATATCCCGACCCGGCACCAGCTTTTGCATTTTCAGTTGACCAATCAACTGAACAAGATCTTCGTCAGTTAACGTAACAAACAATTCTCTCCTGTTTATCTTTGCCCTGTTTTTTACTCCATGGCATTCATTGGTAATATATTCATTATCGTAGCAGAATCTTTTAAATCCCTTTAAAATTGAAAGGCGGCAACTATTTCCTTCCGGTAAAACAATATTCATCGCATGATAGTGTTGCAGCAAATGCCGAACACTTTCCATGGCGGCATAAATATCATTTTCATAATCTTCATACACGCAGGAATGCGGAACATCAATACCTTCAACTTTTTCACCCAGAATAATTAATTCCTGGCCCTCCAGGTATTCATTAATAATACTGGCTGTTTCCCAATCACTATTATTTGCAGGAGGAATAATAATATGATGAGTATAACAATTCTTTTTATTCTTAAGCAAATGCCGGAACGAATTATTATTATTATTATAAATATAAAGGTCAATTACCCCCTGTTCAGGCAAAGATTGCATAATAGCATCGTAAATAATTTTATTCTGCGCGCTCAACTCGTTCAATAATAAAAAGACGTGGAAGGAAAGCAATGGCCAGGAAGTATTGATCACATTAGATTTGCCCTGCGATGCTGTAACAATATTCCTTTTTTTAAGAACCGCATATGCTTTCTTAGCCGTGTTAAAAGAAATTTCAAGCTGGTCGCAAAGCTGGCGGATGGAAGGTAACTGATCACCCTTGCAAAAACGTCCTTGTTCAATAGCACGAATGAACCCGTTCGACACCTGGAGATACTGAGGCGTATCCAGAGACGCATCCACGGAAATAAGGTATTTGAGATTAGTTTTAAGCATAATCTTCAGAACTGAAAACTACATATTAGTCTAAATAAAATATATTGCTTTATAACCCCAAAATTGTATATTATTATCTTTCGCACTATGTACAGAATACGCCTATATTTGTTGGCCTTAATTTAATGGCTTCTTGCTTATGACGAACAATCTTGTTTTCGCAGATTACGCAGTATTTATTCTCTATTTTATTATCGTTTCTTCTTATGGCTATTGGATCTATTTAAAGAAGAAAAAGGCTGTAACAGACACTAAGGACTTTTTCCTCGCCGAAGGATCGCTCACCTGGTGGGCCATTGGCGCGTCATTAATCGCTTCAAATATTTCTGCCGAGCAGTTTATTGGCATGAGTGGTGAAGGCTTCTTCGTAGGAACGGCCGTAGCTGCTTATGAGTGGGTGGCCGCACTTGCTCTCATCATTATTGCTATCTGGTTTATCCCGATATATCTTAAGAATAAGATATATACCATGCCGCAGTTCCTGAAGACCAGGTACAACGAAACCGTAGCGCTGATCATGGCGATATTCTGGTTGTTTTTGTATGTATTTGTTAACCTTACATCTATCTTATATCTCGGTGCAATTGCCATTACCGGGCTGGTAGGCGGCGGCGAACATACGCTGCATGTGATCATGCTTGCCCTGGCCTTATTTGCGTTATTTATCACCTTAGGAGGAATGAAGGTTATCGGTTATACTGATGTAATACAGGTAGCTGTACTAATTATAGGTGGATTGGCAACAACGTACCTGGCGCTTACCATTGTGGCAGAAAAATTTGGTGTGGGCTCAAGCGCGCTTGCAGGTTTTCAGATGCTCCTGGAAGATTCTCCCGGCCATTTCAAGATGATACTTGACAAACCATCAGTAACAACAGGTCTCATTGATACGCCCGAAAACCTGGAGATACAGAAATATGTTGTGCTGCCAGGTATTGCAATGTATTTCGCTGGTCAGTGGATCGTGAACTTAAATTACTGGGGATGTAACCAGTATATCACACAACGTGCACTGGGCGCCGATCTGAAAACTGCACGTACAGGTATTTTGTTTGCTGCTATGCTTAAATTAATGATGCCTATCATTGTAATGCTTCCAGGTATTGCTGCATGGGTATTATATAAGAATGGTCACCTTCCTGAATTATCTTCTAAAGACGGTGCATATTCTGCCATTCTCGGATTTTTACCCAGTGGGTTGAAAGGATTATCAATAGCGGCGCTGACTGCTGCAATTGTTGCATCGCTGGCTGGAAAAATGAATAGCATTTCTACAATATATACACTTGATATACATAAAAAATATTTTAACAAGGAGGCGTCGGAAACAAAACAGGTATGGATAGGCCGAATGGCGGTTCTAACTGCGATAATCGTTTCACTTATATTTACCTGGAAAGATTTACTAGGCATAGGGGGTGAAGGTGGATTTACATTTATCCAGAAATATACCGGGTTCATCAGCCCGGGTGTATTTGCGATGTTTATTTTAGGTATGTTCTGGAAACGCACAACTGGTACAGCTGCAGTTGTTGGTGTGATTTTAGGATTTGCTTTATCGGTGTTCTTTAATAACTATGCCGTTGATCTTTTAGGCAGGGAAACTTTCCTGTACACAGCCTACGAGTATCAGAAAATGGTTAATGGAGAAGTAAAAACATATGTTGAAATTCCATTTCTTCTTAACATGGGATTCTCATTTACTATCACTACAATAACAATGATACTGATCAGTTTGGCGGGTCCTAAAATAAATCCGAAAGCATTTGAGCTCGACAAGACGATGTTTAAGTTAAGTCCGAAACTAATCGCTATGATCGCGTTTATATTGCTGATTATTTCAATGCTCTATGTAAGATTCTGGTAGTATGAATTATAAAGTTGCAAAGTCTGAGGGTGCGGATATTTATTATCATGAACGTGGATCAGGCGAACCATTGATATTAATAATGGGGTTTGGTGCCGATGGAAAAGTATGGGAGAAACATGCTGTTGTTTATGAAAAACATTTCCGTTGCATTATTTTAGATAACCGTGGAGTTGGTTTATCCGATCAAAGGCCAGGCCCCTATTCCACTGCTATGATGGCTGCTGATACGATTGCGGTAATGGATCATGCTGGTGTCGGCAAGGCTCGTGTTGTTGGAATTTCAATGGGTGGCGCCATAGCACAGGAACTTACCATTAATTATCCTTCACGCGTACGCAGTGTGATATTGGTAAGCACCTGGGCACGTTTTAATAATTATGCTAAAAAGGTATATGAGAATTTAAAGCATATACGCCGCCAGGTAAGCCCCCAGTATTTTACTGAATTATTGCAGCTTTGGATATTTGCCCCTCCTTATTATGATCATTTTGTAAACGAATTAAATGCGGATGCGGCCGGAGCGGATAATAATCCGTTGTTGCAGTCCGCTGAAGGATTTGAGGGGCAGCTTGATGCCTGTATTAATCATGATGCGGTTTCACGGCTCTCTCAAATAAAAGTTCCCGTGCTTATTACAGTCGGCACGATGGATATATTCACGCCTCCTGCTTTTTCTGAATTAATTCACCGCAACATTCCTCAATCGGAATTAAGCATTTATCCTACCGGCGGCCATGTGCACCATTGGGAGGATCTGGAAAGATTTAATAAAGAAACGCTGGATTTTTTAATTCATAATTAACCCTCCCTGTCTCACTATCCCTCATATGAGGATTGGCAGTAATGTTTTTTGCATTGTGGCCGGGATGAGTAACAGAGGCGGCATGTTACAAAAGGAAAAAAACGTATATTTCATATCATGCAAAACAATAGAAGAAAATTCCTGGGACAAATGACAATGGCAGGATTAACACCCTTGCTTCCTTCCCTTTCCGACAATTTTAATATCGACCCAAATTATAAAGCTAAAAACAAAGTAGGCTTTAACCTGCTTTTATGGGGCGCATCGGTGTCAGAAAAAATGAATCCTGTAGCTGATAAATTAAAAGAGATTGGATTTGATGGCATTGAAGTTTCCATGGGCAACCCTGATGAAAAGGTTTATGCAGAATATGGAAAATATTTAAAGAGCATAGGCATGGATGTTACCTGTTCATTCGGCCTTGGCCCCGATCACGATGCGATCAGTGAGTCGCCAGCTGTGCGTGATGCCGCGCTGGAAAGAATGAAATGGATGATAGACCGTGCAAATGAATTAGGCTCCAAAGTAATGTGCGGGCCAATGCATTCTGCATTTCTGAATTTCAGGAAACGTCCACCCAGTGAAGACGAATACAAATGGAGCTCGGAAGTATTATATAAAGCTGGTGAATACGCCGCAAAAACAAATGTGATCTTTGCGGTAGAAGCTATTAACCGTTTTGAATGTTATTTATGTAACACTATTGACCAACTCAATAAACTGATTAAACTTACTAATCATCCGAATATAAAACCGATGTATGACACTTTTCATTCTAATTTAGAAGATAAAACGCTGTCGTCGGCAATTGCTTCATTAAAAGGTTCACTGGCACACGTGCATATCAGCGAAAATGATCGCGGTGCTCCCGGTGAGGGGCATATTAATTTTGATGAAGTATTTTCTTCGTTATCAAAAATTAATTATAGTGGCTGGATCACTATCGAATCGTTCTCCCGTAACGATGAGGGATTTGCCAATATGATGAATGTATGGCGCAAATTCTCCGACGACTGGGATGTGCCTACCAAAGGATTGGCATTGATTAAAAAATACCAGGCGAAGTATAAGTTATAATTAAGTGGCTGGTCCTATCCAAGGACCAGCTTCTTAACAACTGCCGTAGTTATATTTGAAAATCGTACAGGCTGCAGGCCATTATTGCAAGGATCATTGTTTCATCGAGGCCGGTACGAGGTGATTTGATTGAACGCGACATTTTCTTTTCAACTGTTTTAACAGAGATGCCCAGTTTTTCCGCAATTTCTTTATAGGTCAGTCCCTCTTCACGATTCAGAAGAAAAATAATTCGTTGATCCTCGGGAAGGGAATTAATTAATGAATACAAAGTTCTTTTCAGTTCCCGGAACTTGAGAGATTCACCGTT
>CAYLVR010000193.1:0-7121 GCA_964387165.1 uncultured Chitinophagaceae bacterium
TCCACACCGATGATTGACCGATGATCGATTGATGAATGACCGATGGCCAACCGATGATTGACTGATCAGTTCGGAATTTGATGCTGGCACAGCTCACATGAATTTTTGTAGCTGTTGACTGATGTCATGTTGGAGGTCTTCATCCATAAAAGGTAACACCCTGTTTATTTTAGTAACATATTGCTGAAGCGTCTTTTCTAAAAAAGCCTTGTTATAAATCGTTTTTTTCTGCTCATGAATTTTATTTGCCATGTGCAGGTATAGTTCTGCTGTTGACGCTTTACTGCCCATATATTTAATAGGCTTATTGATCATTCTCTGTATTTTCCTGATCTGTTTTTTATAGAGATAAAATCCTGTTTCTTTTAATTGAGCAAACTGTTCATCTATTTCTGCTTTTATCTGTTGCACATATCCCTGTTCATCTCCTGATTCAAATAAAAGATAGGAGAGGAGTTCCTTGTTTTCCTTTTTAAACCTTGAAAGACGAAGCAAAAGTTCCAGAACCTGTTTGGGAGGAAGTTGTTTTAATTCTGTTTTAATAGTCTCCTGAGAAGCTGCCAGCATGTAATAAAATTATAACAAAACTGCACATGCTGCCTTGAACCTTATGGACGTTGGCTAAATGCTAAAAACTTTAACGAATAATACTAAAACAATTCGCTTTGTTCTATATTTCATCTCTATTGTTTTAAAAAACCCATGCAAACCCGTAATTTTGCACCTCAATCTTACAAATACAAACTCTCAAACTATGAGCACAGTTAAAGTTGCTATTAATGGATTCGGACGTATCGGCAGACTAGTGTACCGCCAGATATATAAAATGGAAGGAATCGATGTGGTTGCGATCAATGACCTTACCAGCCCTAAGGTACTCGCTCATCTCTTAAAATACGACAGCGCGCAGGGGCGTTTCGACCAGGAAGTAAAAGCTACAGAAAACTCAATTATTGTTAATGGTGATGAAATAAAAATATATGCACAGAAGAATCCGGCTGAAATTGCCTGGAAAGCCCATGATGTTGATGTGGTTCTTGAGTGCACTGGTTTCTTTGCAGATAAAGATAAAGCTGCCGCCCACCTTACTGCAGGCGCAAAACGCGTGGTTATTTCTGCTCCTGCAACCGGCGACCTGAAAACAATCGTTTTCAATGTTAATCATAATATCCTCGATGGTTCGGAAACTATCATCTCCTGCGCATCATGTACAACAAACTGTCTCGCTCCAATGGCGAAAGTGCTGGATGATAAATATGGTATTGTAATGGGGCTGATGACCACTGTGCATGCTTACACTAATGATCAGAATACCCAGGATGCTCCGCATCCGAAAGGCGATCTGAGAAGAGCAAGAGCTGCAGCTCAGAACATTGTACCAAACAGCACCGGCGCTGCAAAAGCAATCGGGCTGGTGCTTCCTAATCTCAAAGGCAAACTCGACGGAAGTGCACAGCGCGTTCCGACTTTGACAGGATCTTTAACAGAACTGAATACTATTCTCGGTAAAAAGGTTACCGCAGAAGAAATTAACGCCGCAATGAAAGCAGCGAACAATGAAAGCTTTGGTTATACTGAAGATGAAATTGTAAGCAGCGATATTATTGGCAGCAGTTTCGGTTCTCTTTTCGATGCTACTCAAACTAAAGTAATGACTATCGGCGATCAACAACTGGTAAGAACGGTAAGCTGGTACGATAACGAAATGAGTTATGTGAGCCAACTTGTTCGTACAGTTAAATATTTCGCCGGTTTAATTAGTAAATAATTTGCAGACTGCGTATGTTCCCTTACGCATCGCTAAAGATTTAGCGCTCGCTATTGGGAACACTTCGCGAAATGATCTCTGTTGACAGCGGGGTCTCCCCAAGGAGGCCCCGCTTTAATAAAACATCTTTATGTCAGAATTTTCCAGCTACAACTTCTCCGGTAAAAAAGCACTTATACGTGTAGATTTCAACGTGCCACTTAACGACAAATTTGAGATCACCGACGATAACAGAATTCGGGCTGCTATTCCTACAATAAAAAAAATATTGAAGGATGGTGGAAGTGTAATATTAATGTCGCACCTGGGCCGACCAAAAGATGGCCCAACCAATAAATATTCTCTGAAACATCTTGTACCTCATTTAAGTGAATTACTGAATATTGAAGTATTATTTGCTGATGATTGTATTGGCGAAGATGCAAAACGGAAAGCTGCTGCTTTAAAATCCGGCGAGGTATTGCTGCTGGAAAATCTCAGGTTTTATAAAGAAGAGGAAAAGGGGGATAAGGAATTTGCGAAGAAACTTGCATCCTTAGGTGATATTTATGTAAATGATGCTTTTGGTACCGCGCACCGCGCACATGCTTCTACTGCAATTATTGCAGATGATTTTGCTGCTGGTAAAAAAATGTTCGGCCTCTTAATGGAGAGCGAAGTTAAAAGCGCAGAAAAAGTATTAAAAAGCGCAGAAAAGCCTTTCACTGCTATTATGGGTGGGGCAAAAGTTTCTGATAAAATAATGCTGATAGAAAACCTTCTTGAAAGAGCCAACCATATTATTATTGGCGGAGGAATGGCGTACACTTTTTTCAAGGCACAGGGTGGAAAGACTGGAAATTCTTTGGTAGAAGAAGATAAATTGCAAACCGCTATAGAATTGCTCGAAAAAGCAAAGGCAAAAAATGTAAAAATACATTTGCCCGTAGATAGCGTTATCGCTGATAAGTTTGATGCTAACGCAAATACAGACCAGGCAGATAATAATAATATTCCGGATGGATGGATGGGACTGGATATCGGCCCTAAAGCCATTAAAGAGTTTAAAGATGTAGTTCTTCAATCAAAAACCATTCTTTGGAACGGTCCCATGGGAGTTTTTGAAATGGAGAAATTTTCTAAAGGTACAAAGGCTATTGCCGAAGCTATTGCCGAAGCTACGCAGAAAGGTGCGTATTCATTAATTGGCGGAGGCGATTCCGTTGCGGCTATTAACCAGTTCGGGTACGCTGATAAAGTTAGTTATGTATCTACTGGCGGTGGCGCAATGCTGGAATTCTTTGAAGGAAAAGAATTGCCGGGAATTGCTGCTATCCATAAATAGTTTTTAGAGCTGGCAACTTCTTCCCATGTGCCTACCCTCAAAGCTTCGTCCGACGTCATAAGCTTTGGCCCGACGGTTGTCAGCTCAAACGTAAGGAGAGGCAGGTGCGACTGAAAGGGGATAAATCGAAAACATTTATACCTGAGCATCACCAAATTTTCATTAACATTACATTGGGGTAAACTGATGGTAAGCCCCGTCAGATATTTTAAAAATAAAAATATAAACTGATGAAAACAGGTACTTTACTTCTGATCGTAATTATTGGTGCAGTCCTACTGTTTGGAGGCTGTGGATGCAGTGGGTACAATAGTATGGTAAAACTGGATGAGAATGTGAAAGCCAAATGGGCCAATGTGCAGAGTGATTACCAGCGCCGCGCCGACCTTATACCTAACCTTGTAAGTACAGTTAAAGGTGCAGCCAATTTTGAACAGGAAACACTGACACAGGTTATTGAAGCGCGTGCCAAGGCCACGCAAACAACTATTGATCCGGCTAACCTAACCCCTGAAAATATTACAAAGTTCCAGGAGGCGCAAGGTCAATTATCCGGGGCGCTGAGTCGTTTACTCGTGACCGTCGAAAGATATCCTGAATTAAAAGCTAACCAAAACTTCCTGAATCTGCAAACCCAACTGGAGGGCACCGAAAACAGGATTAAAGTATCCCGTAATGATTTTAATACTTCGGTACAGGAGTATAACGGTGTAGTGCGCAGGTTCCCTAATAATTTGTTTGCAGGCATGTTCGGATTCTCTGTTCGGCAGCCATTCCAGGCCGAAGCAGGTGCAGAAACTGCTCCGAATGTTGAGTTCTAATTAAAAACTTAAAATGGGTTTATTTTCATCCGGCAAAAGATCCTTTTTTAGTTCCGTCGAGAATACGCATGTTGTTGAGGCGATCCGAAAAGCTGAACAAACCACAAGCGGAGAGATCCGCGTGTATATTGAAAGCCGTTGCAGATTTGTTGATCCGCTTGATCGTGCAGAAGAAATTTTCTGGGGACTGAAAATGGATCAAACCGTTCATCATAATTCAGTGTTATTATATGTTGCAATGAAGGATCACCAGTTTTCCATTTTTGCTGATAAAGGCATTCACGAAAAACTAGGTAATCAATTCTGGCAGGAAGAGATAAGCAAGATGAGCAGGCATTTCAGAGAAAATCATTACGTTGATGCATTAATATTGGTAATAGAGGATATTGGACGGGCGTTGCATACACATTTCCCATTTGATGCAGGTGCAGACCGAAATGAATTACCAGATGAGATTGTATTTGGCAGGTAACCCCGGTTTCAACTGCTGTAGCCTGTGATACATGCTCCGACGCTGACAGCTGTCGGCCAAATCTTTGCCGTAAGCGTCTAAAGCTTTAGCGCATACGGTTAACGAAAGCGGTCCACCTTTGCGCTTCGACGGGTAAAAAGGTTGGCGCCTATCAAATTATTAATAGATAAAGAAGATTGATTTTAAATGAAGTTAGTTTCCAGGATATTTATTTGCCTGTTTGTGCTGGTTCCATTTATTGGTGGGGCGCAGGATATTCCAAAAAAGCCGGTTGTTCCGAAACTGGTAAATGATTTTGCCAATGTACTTCCTGCCGATCAGGAAGCTGCACTTGAAAAGAAACTGGTAGCATATGATGATAGTACATCTAACCAGGTCACAGTAATTACCATTGAAACACTTAATGATTATCCCATTGAAGAATATGCACTTAAAATATTAAGGGATTGGGGGATTGGTAATCAGCAAACAAATAACGGAGTATTAATATTAGCTGTAATCAACGACAGAAAAATAAGAATTGAAACTGGTTACGGATTAGAAGGGGCTATTCCTGATATCATTGCTAATAATATTATTACAAATGATATTGTCCCTGCTTTTCGTGGCGGAAATTATTATGAAGGGTTAGATAAGGCCACCAATTCAATTATTGCTGCTGCTGCAGGAGAGTATAAAGCCCCTGAAGGTTATGGAAACCGGGGAGAAAAACGGGGAGTTCCTATTGGTGCAATTATTTTTATCATTATACTGATTATCATTTTCTCTAAAAGTGGAGGAAGTGGTGGTGGTGGATTCATGAGTCGTCGTGGATTCGGACCCGTTATATTTCCCGGAGGATTTGGAAGAGGTGGAGGTTCGTCCTGGGGGGGAGGCGGATTTGGTGGTGGCGGTGGCTTTGGGGGATTTGGCGGTGGTAGCGGTGGTGGTGGCGGCGCAAGTGGCAGGTGGTAAAAAACATCCTGGGTGATTATGCATTCAAGACACAAACGCTCCCGCTAGATACGCAACACATTTGTTATACTAGTTGAATGTTTACAACTTTGTATGATGGCAACAGATACAGAGATAATACTCAATAGTTTACAGAAAGAGAGAGATGAATTACATGCTAGGATAATGCAAGTGGATAGAATAATTAAACGTGTTAAGAGTTTGGATAATTCACCTGATGGCAACTTGTTATTTGAGGCCACCAAATCACCCACAGTTACACCAAATCCACAAAGCACACCTTTAGCCGTTAGCACCTACCGAAAGACTGATGTAAAAGTGCTGATTATAAGAGCAATGGATATAATTGGCAGGGCTGCACAATTCAATGAAGTACAAGCAGAGTTTAATAAGATCAATGGATGTGATTACAAGATAAAAGAGCCTATTAGAGCATTAAAAGATTTAGGTATTCTAAAGATAATGAAACCAAAAGGTGCATTGAGAGGCTTTTTGTGGATTAAAAACGAATGGCTTGTTAATGGAATATTAGATGATAAGTATAAGCCAGATGGGTTTGAATTGTTGTACAATGTAAAAGAAATGATAATTGAATAGCCTTTAGGCACTAATTTTATGTATCGTACAAATGAAAATAGCCTGTTTGCAGCAGGCTAAAGGTAAGATCTTCTCTAATAAGGCCATAACAAAAATAAACTATTTGATATGGTACACAAAATTGAATTGCCTCAACTTTCAGAAGATTTAATGAATACACCTTTAGGAACATTTGACGAACAAGGATATATTATAAAGAGCGATTATCAATTATCGAATATCCATGAATTTCTAAATGTTTTTTGTCAACCCAATAAGGATGAACGGCCATAACTTTTTCTCCTTCTTTCGTACGTCCTTGACAAAGTAAGTTGACAGCGAAAATAGTTTGTTCAGGAATTTTGGCATCAATAAATAAAGCCAAATTGTTTGTTATAAACTTTGGATTGTCAAGTACTATAGAATCGGCTGTCAATGTATCTACTAGCGATATTGTTGTAGGATTACTATCTGACGTGAAAACCACAAACTTCATCTTTTTGCCTCTAAAAAAATCTCTCAAATCTTCATGCGCTTTTTTATTATTAAAAAAGGGGATCTTATCCTCTTCAAATATGAAAGTTAAAATAGCAGGAGCATCTCTATACGCAAATGCTATAAAGCTCACATTGTTTAAGAAACTTTCAACTCTATTGATAAGGGATAAGCTCATATCATTTATTTAAGCGACCAAAGTAGTACTATAACTCTAAAAATAAAAATATTTAGTTGAAAGTTGTAAACTACAAATATTTGTATTACATTTGTAGCACGTTAGAAGCATGAATAAACTATTCAAATCATTAATGACCGTTAAAAACTTTGCACTTAAAGAGGGTGTGACACCCTCATATATTTACAAACTCGTAAAAGAGAATAAAATGGAATTGGTGCTAATTGATGGCGTTCGTTTTGTTGATACCAATAGGTTCAGCACTATCCCTGTAACAAATAGAAGATAATTATATTTTTTTGCTTTACTAGTTGAAAGTTATAAACTATGAATAAGTACACGATAACAGAATTTAGGAATGATTACCCTGATAATGATGCTTGCCTACATAAGATATTTACATTGAGGTACACTAACCTAGTATGTCCAAAATGTGACGGTGATAAACCCTTTACACGTGTCAAGAATAGGAGATCTTATCAATGCCCTTGCTGTGGCTTTCAGATATACCCTACACAGGGAACAATATTTGA
>CAYLVR010000194.1:0-7108 GCA_964387165.1 uncultured Chitinophagaceae bacterium
GTTATTAGGTATTTGCGCCTTGTATTCTTTCTGTACGCCGTTTATTTTAAACCGGATATAATATTCACCTCCATCCTGTTCGGAATTTTCATCTTTTTTGCATCCCGTCAACACTGCGATCATAAATAGTACACTTATACCGAATTGTAAATACTTCATCTTAAACATGTTTAAACGTATTGAATTAGCTCATCTCCTGATTCAAAAATGGTTGTAGTGGTTTAAAACTAACTGGTAACCTTCTATTGCCGAAGGACAACTTATTATTTGCAGCCACATTTTGATTATCTGCTGCCTTTCCGTGGATATTTGGAATAATATCCATATCTTTTTCGCACTTATATCCTGTATGCCCAGACCATTACTAATTATTGTTTTATTATTTTCCCCAGGGATTTGTATTGCACAACAGCGTGGAGTAGATTCCACACTGATTGCGTTGAAAAATCATTCTGACAGGGATACCATACGTTTGCAGCTATTGAATGATCTCGCTTATTATTATAGCAGAACAAATCCTGCAAAAGGACTTAAAACCGCTGATGAGGCCATAGAACTTGCCCAATCCCTGCAAAATCAGGGTAGCCTGGCGTCAGCCTATAGCTACAAAGGCATGAATTACGGCAGCCTGGGAGAAGACTCACTTGCCCTGCATTATTATCAGCTTGCATTGTCGTTTCACCAGCAATTGGGAAATACATTGCGCATCGCAACAAGTTATAATAACATTGCCATTTCACTTGTAAACCTGTCGGATTATTCTAAAGCTCTTGAATACCATAAAAAAGCATTCAGGATATTCAGTGAACAGAACGACAGCACCCGCATGGCAAACTCACTGAATAATATAGCGGTTGTTTATTTATACCTTAACGACTACAGGCAATCTCTCGAATTTAATCTTCAGGCCCTGAAAATATTAAACAACCAGGGAGCTATGATGGCAAAAGCGAATACCCTGCTTAATATCGGCCTCGTCTATAAAAACCTGTCATCATTTGAGAAAGCCCTGGCTTATCAACAGGAAGCATTTTCCATATACGAGGAAGTGGGCGACAATCATGGAATGATCAACACATTAGGAAACATCGGCAACATCTATCATGACATAGACAGTGCCAGCCAGGCATTAAACTATTATCATCGTTCACTGGAACTAAGTAAAAAAACGGGTGACAAACGGGGTATTGCCAGTAATACCAGTAATATAGGAATAGTGTACAGTGGTATGTTAGAATATTCGAAAGCACTGAACAACTTTGAGGAAGCCTTGAAAATAAATGAGCACGCAGGCGACAAAAAAAGAATTGCCGGCGACCTTATAGAAATAGCCAAAATATATCTCAGCGCGCCGGATTCATTACCAGGACTGGGAAATACTGCCAGGAGACAAAATATTGTTCTCTCCTATGGTCAGCGAAGCCTGGAGATAGGGCAGGAAATTGGCAGCCCTGATGTACAAAGAGATGCATGGAATGTATTGAGTCAGATATATCAAAAAAAGCAACAATTCAGCAAGGCACTGGAAGCCTATAAAAACCATATTATGCTGCGTGATAGTATCATTAATATGGAAGTAAAAAACGACGTTCAGAAAAAAGAGATGGAGTTCGAGTTCGAACGAAAGGAGATAAGACTAAGAGCCTTGCAGGAAAAACAGCAGGCAGAAGCAACTGCCTCAATACGAAGGCACCGGCTAATACGGAATACCTCGGTCATAATTGGCTGCGTAGTGCTGACGGCTGCCTTTATCAGTTTCATCTTTTATAAAAGAAAAAGAGATGCTACTGAAAAACAAAGGGCTGCTGAATTCAAATTGAAGGAAGCTTCAAATGAAATGGATCTTCTTCTTCTGCAGATGAATCCGCATTTCATTTTCAACTCACTGAACTCCATTAACAATTATATTGATAACAATGAAGGCAGTAAGGCTACCCTGTTTACCACCAGATTCGCCCGGCTAATGCGCTTAACCCTTGAAAATTCCCGGAAAAAGGAAATTACGCTGGCTGATGACCTTTACCTTCTGGAGCAGTACCTGGAACTGGAGCTTTTACGGCTGAATGGCTCCTTTACCTACGAGATTAAAATTGATAATGAGATCGATCCAGAGCTTACTTTTGTTCCGCCAATGCTGATGCAGCCTTTTGTAGAAAACAGCATCTGGCACGGCGTATCCACAAAACCTTCCGGTGGGTATATTTTCATCAACATAAGCAGAAGTGAAAATACCCTCAGGTATATTGTGGAAGATAACGGTGGCGGCACAAAAATATACAAGCCTGGTATGCCTGGAAAAACATCACTGGGAATAAAGATTACGGAGAGCAGGATCAGAATGATCAACGCATTAAAGGGAGGAAACGCAGAGATGAAACTTGTAAACCTGAAAGATGGCGTAAGAGCGGAGATATTACTCCCATTTGAAACAGAAATAAATGATTAAGGCAATAATTATAGATGATGAACAACACTGCATCAACCAACTGACGAAACTCCTGGAGCATCATTGCGCCGAGCACGTCACAATTTGCGGTAGTTACAATAATATTAGCAGCGCAGCAGAAGGAATAAGAATGCTTAATCCCGGTCTTGTTTTTCTTGATGTCATGCTCAATAACGATACAGGATTTGACCTTCTTCGGCAATTACCAGCAATCAATTTCGAATTGATCTTTACTACTGCATATGACGAATATGCCATCGACGCATTTCGGTTTTCCGCTTTAGACTACCTGTTGAAGCCGATTAATCCTGAAGAACTGATGGCCGCTGTTGAAAAACTAACCAAAAAAACCACTTTGCAGATGAATCATGGGCAACTGGCAACGTTGTTAAGCAATCTGAAGACCGAAGGACAGGAAAAACGGCTGGCAATTCCTAACATGCAGGGTGTTGATTTTATTAACTTAAGCAGTATTATCCGTTGCCAGTCGGAAGGGAATTATACCATAATTTATTTAAAAGATGGCCGAAAAATCACTGTTGCCAGAACATTGAAGGATTTTGAGGAACTTTTATCAGGATATGATTTTTTCCGCGTTCATAATTCCCATATCGTTAATCTTTCGCATGTTAAAAGCTATTCTAAAAGTAAGGTTGGTCATATTGTGATGATGGATGAATCACAGGTTGAGGTCGCCACAAGAAGAAAAGATGAGTTTATGAAAAAAATGCTGCAATGATTATTTAGTCTGACGTAACGAGTTGTTCACACTCTTACTTGATTATTATCTTATTGCATGTTTGTTTCAACCCTGCCGCATCAGAAATTGTAAGAAAGTATATACCCTTTTGAAGCGACTCCACGTTCAATGAAATCCCGTTTTCTGAAGGAAAACATTTCCTGTTTAAAACCACCTGTCCCGATCTGTTAATTAATTCAACATAATACTGCCCCTCCTCCTGAATATTGGAAACATATAATACAGAGGATGCAGGATTAGGATAAACTTTAACCTGTTCCTGCTGTAGGGAATAATTTGCCGCCGTAATATTGCTGTACTTAAACTGTAAATCAATATCAACCATCTTAAGGCGGTAATAGCTCACACCCCTGGCTGGTGATAAGTCGGTAAAAGAATAAACCGAAGTAGTATATGTCTCTTTCGCTCCATTAACTATTCCGATTTTCAACCAATCTTTTCCATTTAAACTTTTTTCAATTTCAAAATGTGCGAAATTCTCCTGCTCTGCGGTTTTCCATTGCAACATCACTTTGCCGCGGAACTCTTTCGCGCCGAATTCGATTAATTTAACCGGTAGTATCATATTAATAAACACGGGTGGCAACATGGAAGAACTCACACTTGCCGGCCCATCGACCACTCCACGGGTAGATGAGTTTACATGTGTGGAATAACCCTGGAAGACCACCGTTCCATTGATTGAAATTGTATTACCATTATAACCTAAAAAGTTGGACTTACTTTCAATACTGGCGCCGCTGTGCCTGAGTTCGATGCTGGAGGTGCCATTAAGCTGCATGGTTTGTGCCAGCAAAATTTCGGAGGAAAATCTTAGCTCACTGCCATCACCAAGTAAAATAATTTTTGCGTTATTAATGTTGATATTTTGATTGACAGTGACGCGATGACCCGGATTAATGTTAATAATGCAGTTGCAATTTCCAGATACCGGCGGTTTACCGGAAGCACCATTCTGCCAGGTAACATTAGACGTCCAGTTACCGTCAGCTATAGTATTATAAATATATGTTTGGGCATTCAGGGGTGCATAAAGGGCACTCAAAATAATAAACAGACAAGTAAACCTTGCAGATTTTAGACTTAGCATACAACCGGTATTGGATTTAGAATGATCTCGGACAGTTATACAACGGCAGGAAATAAAATAAATCCTCCACCGCGGCCGATACGGACAACATGGTAGGCTTAATCGGCCGAAAAGGTCTTACATGAACTGATAATCAAAAGGTTGTAGGAAATCAAATCTTAAACTTTTTTTTCTTTCAAACTCAGTTTACCCCAATATTGAGAAGGAGTCTGGTCGGTAAACCTGCGAAAATATTCATTGAAAGTAGACTTCGACTTAAATCCACAGGCGTAAGAAAGATCAACCATATTAACCGAGGAGGTAGTTGTTTTTGAAGATACTTTTTTCATTTGTTCACATACCTGTTCGACCCTGAACCGGTTAATGAATGTATAAAATGAAACGTCGGCATACTGGTTCAAAACTTCGGAAATCTGGTGCCGGGAATAACCGGTAGCCATCGTTAGTTTTTCCATATTCAGATCCGGGTCAAGAAATAACCGTTCCTGTTTTACTTTATCCGCAAGCTGATCATAGATTTCCTTCAGACGTTCTTTGCTCAGTTCTGCCCTGGGCATTTTGGCCGGAGAATGGATGGCAATCACACGAGGGCGATCGTCTATAACCGCATGCCTGGCGATGGCGAGACAGACAGTGAGCAAACCTAAAACGCCTACCGTGCGAACAATCTGGTGAAACAGCCCAAAAGCAATGTCGTTGGAAATAATATAAAAAGATAAAGAAAGGCAAAAAATAATACTCGCCAATCCAGTTATACAAATGATGCGAATGAGATTCGTAATAGCTGATTGCCCTGCCGGTAATTTGCTGCCGATACGCAGGGCACTAATAAAACAGATAACATTTAATGGCCCCATAACAATTAACAGGGACCGGTTATAAAGTTGTAAATAGGTGAAATCGAAGAAAGAATGGACCACCCAAAGCCCGAGGATGGCAAAATAGGGTATTGACCAGATAATCGCAGGTGTTAAAAGCCACCAGAGAGACGATACAGTTTGTAATTCATTTTTGCTTTTTCGTGCATACATATACGTTAGAGGTCCATAAGTCAGTAAGGTAAAGTTCATGAACCCTTTCCTGAAATAAGGGTTGCTGACAAGCTCATACAAAAGGAAACTGGTCAAAGAATGTATAACGAAAGAAATGGCAAGCAATAATAAGAATATGTCGGCAGGTCGCTTGTTTACCTTGCGTATTAAAATAACAGTGGTCATCAGCGACTGGAACAGGCCGAGAAAAAAAAAGTATAGCACTTTTACGGTTTACTTGAGCAATCTTGTTTTGGGTAGTCAAATATAGATACTCTGATGATAGCAATGTATATGCACGCAGATTACTTATCCAAAATCAATTTTATTAAATAAATACACACTGTTTTACCGACCAAAAGGATGTAATAAATAAAAGCTGTCCCGAAAAACGAGGCAGCTTCTTCCCACAATTTCATGTATTATGCTGCGGATTATTGCAAGAATTCACGAGCCTCTAATTCATTAGCAGCGCTAATTATATAAGCGGCTACTTTTGCCGGCATAGACATCATAGGAACATGACTGGATTTCAACTCAAGGGTTTTGGCTTCAATCATTTTTGCTTCTGCACGTGCCAGTTCGGGAGTTACCATTCTATCTTCTGTACCTATAATGAACCATGAGGGTTTGCTCTTCCAGGCCGCTTTTGATATTTTGGTTGTAGTTGCTTTTGCCGCCCATGGAACCTGTGTTACAAAAATCGTATTCCTGTCTTCTGCATTCAGATCCTGAGCAAAATGAGTATTGATTCCTTTAGATGACAAGCTTAGAAAATCCGAAGCATCCTGTTTAAATTCTGCACTGCCAGGTGCAGGCGGAAATGCGCTTATAACATCCACCACTGATTGACCGTCGTTTGGAACCAGTGAGCAAACGTATAGGAGCCCTGCTACTTTTGGGTCGTTCCCTGCTTCGGTGATTACTACTCCGCCATAGGAATGCCCTACAAGCAATACCGGTCCATTCATTAATGCAATGGCCCGCTTAGTAGCAGCAACATCCTCTTCCAGCGAAATGAGTGGATTTTGCACAGCGATAACATTAAACCCTTTGGCATGAAGTATCGGAATAATCCTGGACCAACTGGATCCATCGGCGAATGCACCGTGCACCAATACGATGTTTTTAACCCCTCTTACTGTTTGGGATTGTGAATCCTTCGACATCGACAGAAATATTATCGGTACCATCAATGTGAATGTCATAAATTGTTTAATTGCGTTGTTCATAAAATCTATTTAATGATTAAGAAATTTATTTCGTTTATACCACATCGTTATATCTATTTATAGTTAAGTTGTTTTGCATCATCCACTACTGTGCCTTTCAGTCCTGCATTCGAGGAAATAGCATATATGATGGCGCTATCGCCGGGGCCGGAATTTCCTTTGAACCGGTAAACTTCATCTACATTAAATGCTCCCGGGTTAAGCCGGATATCCAGATCGCCGCAGTAAAGGCAGAAAGGTGCCGTTTCAAAATCAGCTTCATAGCCTCTTTCCCTGAGATCTGATAAAGCATCGACAAGTGATTTATAATTTTTCATAATTTTTATTTTTAGATTACTTTAATTTATTCGGACAGAGGATACTCAGGTTTTAGTTTTTGCATCATTTCATAACTAATATTGTTGAAATAATATCCGGGCACTACAATAAATCTTCAGGACTTCCGGGGGCAATGCTTTCTTCCGTAAACATCAATGGTTGATCTGTTGTACGAATAGCATCGTCAAGAAATTCACTTCCTTCATTGATATTATGTGGTGGTTCATGAAC
>CAYLVR010000195.1:0-6536 GCA_964387165.1 uncultured Chitinophagaceae bacterium
GCTAGCGTTCATCCTGAGCCAGGATCAAACTCTCCATTGTAAAAGAGTTATGACCTTAGCGTTAAAAATTTCTCTAAAGAAAATTCAACGGTTCTTGTCTGTTAAATTTCTATGTCGCTAAAACTTACCATTAAAATCTACATTTCAATGTGCTATTGCTTCCAAACTTTCAAAGATCTTTCGGCGTTATTTCGCCTCCATTTTTCAATGGGGTGCGAAGGTAAGTGGCCTTTTTATTTCAACAAAATTTTTCTGCTTTTATTCAGAATTATTTATATGATTTTTTCGAAGAACTAACCGCTATTTTTTCAAGCGGGCTGCAAAGGTAAGTGGTCTTTTCTTTCTAACAAAATTTTTATCAATTTTATTTAAAGAAACTTTGCATTTTTTCGAAGAACTACTCGCTATTTTTTCAAGCGGGCTGCAAAGATAATCAGCTTTCAATTCTTACCAAATTTTTTTACAAAAACTATGGTTTTATTCTGCATTTGCTCTCATTCAATTGTCGTTGAACCGTCAAACGTTTTACCTCAAATCTTCTATTGCACCTTTCTAAGAACTACCCCGTTTTTCGCTAACGGGACGCAAATATAGGACTACCTCCATTCCTACCAAACATTTCTTTCCAGCTATCTGTAAATCAATCTTAAAACCCATAACAGGCGCGGGTTCCAGTTCATATATTTTTTTTCCTTACTCAAAATAACCAGCCTCAAACGCTACTTTTTCCAAACTTAACCCATGACCTGGTACCGAAAAATCCACTTTTGCGGAATCTCCCCCCTCTATAATTTTCCTGAATTCCTCAACTGTAATCTTCTTTCTTCCCACATGCAGCATCGTACCCACCAATCCTCTCACCATTCCTCTTAAAAACCTGTTCGCTCTTACATTATACATAATCAAATCCCGATCCATCTTCCATGAACTCTCCAACACAGTGCAATTGAAAGTCTTTACCTGCGTATTCCGCTTCGCAAAAGCACTGAAATCCTTATAATCCATTACTGCTGCTGCTGCCTCGTTCATCAATCCCACATCAACCGCATAAGGAAAATGATAGGCCGTATCGCAGATAAAAGGATCCTTCCTGCTATATATAGTGTATTTATACTGCCTCGACAATGCATCAAATCTGCAATGGGCCCCATCCCTTGCTTTCCTCATACTTACCACAGCAATATCCCCAGGCAAAATAGCATTCAGATTGTAAACACTTTCTGTATTAACTCCCTCATGATCAAAATGAAAAAAGTTCTGTTGTGCATGAACACCCGTATCTGTTCTTGAAGAACCCGTCAAACTGATCTTTCTCCTGAAAAACACCTCCATAGCCTTCTCTACCTCCTCCTGAACAGTCAGCGCATTCTGCTGCACCTGGAAACCCGCATAATTTGTTCCCTTATACCTGACTTCTATAAAATAACGGCTCATAAGCGCGGAATAATGATCCTGATAGTATCAGTAACCGGTGCACTCCTGTCGTGATAAATCATTAGCTTTCCTTCTTTCACATTCTCTGTAGCATACCTGATAATATCCCTTTTATCATAAACAACAGCAGGAGTGGAAATAGTTACCGGCTGTGGTTTAATTACATCTTTTTTTGCAGCGCTTTCATACAGAACCGCTGTATCTCTTACTACACCGGCCATTAACAAAGAGTAGGTATCTGACTTTTTTACCCCTGACAGGTTAGTCTGATTGCTAATAGCGGCATCAAAAACCAATTTGGTTTGAAGATCCATAAGATTAGCCCCGGATAATTCAAACCCTCTATCCATACCCGTTATTCCTACATTAAAGAGATACTCTGTGCGGCTTGAGGGATATCCGATAAACATATTGTACACCGAATCCTTCAGCATGGAAAGGATAATATGTCCGCCAGGCGACGAGCTAAAGCTTTTGTCCTGCATCCTCACATAAAATGGCTTCTTTTCCACCTGCTGAATAAAAACAAAATGCTTTTCCTGGCCAAAAGCCATTACCATACAAAGAACAAATCCTATACTTATAAAGAGACACTTCATGAAAACTTATTAATTGATCAGCCAAAAATAGTTATTTGCCTCACTATAATGCCACTTATACTTTTTTAGCCTGATGTAAACACTTCGCCGCTTATCTTTATTGCCACTTAAAATTAACAAATGAACAGACCGTTTTTATTGATTGTTTTGCTTGCAATATGCCTTTCAACCTCGGCTCAGCACGCACCAAACGCCGAAGCTGATACAAGCTGGAAAAAGATTTACCGCGAAACCCCAACAAAGATCAATAACCTCGTTAACACAAAACTTGATGCGAGGTTTGATTATGATAATTCTTACCTGATCGGCAAAGCATGGATAACGCTCAAACCACATTTTTATCCAACCGATACATTATCGCTCGACGCCAAAGGCATGGAAATTAAAAATATTTCAATAGTTAAAGGAACTACTAAAACCCCATTGAAATATGAATATGACGGTTTGATATTAAATATTAAACTCGATAAAAAATACACCCGGAACGACAAATACACAGTGTATATCGATTATATCGCGAAACCAAATGAATTCAACGCCGAAGGAAGCGCCGCAATTACAGATGCTAAAGGATTGTATTTCATTAACCCTAAAGGAGAAGAAAAAGACAAACCCACACAAATATGGACGCAGGGAGAAACC
The DNA here is from genome assembly GCA_964387165.1 of uncultured Chitinophagaceae bacterium. GTDB lineage: Bacteria > Bacteroidota > Bacteroidia > Chitinophagales > Chitinophagaceae > Flavitalea. The sequence continues at coordinate 2,676 of CAYLVR010000195.1, forward strand.
GAAGCAACTTCTGTATGGGTGCCAACCATCGACAAACCCAACCAGAAAACCACACAGGAAATCGCAATGACTGTGCCTGCCAAATACGTAACGCTTTCTAACGGTAAATTAATTTCCCAGAGAAAAAACACTGACGGCACACGAACTGATATATGGAAAATGGACCTGCCACATGCACCTTATTTATTCTTTATGGGAGTAGGTGATTTTGCCATAATAAAAGATAGCTATAAAGGAAAAGAAGTGAGTTATTATGTAGAAAAAGAATATGCCCCTGTTGCAAAAAAAATATTCGGTAACACCCCGGAAATGATGGCATTCTTTTCAAAAGCTTTGGGAGTGGAATATCCATGGAACAAGTATGCACAGATGGTTGGGCGTGATTATGTAAGCGGAGCCATGGAAAATACAACAGCTACCCTTCACCAGGAAAGCGCGCAGCAGGATGCACGGGAACTGGTTGATGAGAATGTATGGGAAGGAACAATCGCTCATGAATTATTTCACCACTGGTTTGGTAATTATGTAACCAGTGAAAGCTGGAGCAACCTTACATTAAATGAATCATTCGCTAATTACAGCCAGGTATTATGGAAAGAATACAAATACGGGAAAGACGCTGGTGATGAGGAGAATTTTTCTGACATGAATGGATACATCCAGAGCCGGAGCGAAAATAAAAACCTGGTACGTTATTATTATGATAATAAAGAAGCAATGTTTGATGCTGTGAGTTATAATAAAGGTGGCAGAATATTACACATGTTAAGAAATTATGTTGGCGACAGCGCATTTTTTAAATCATTAAACATTTACCTCACCAAAAATAAATTCGGTTCTGCAGAAGCATCGGAACTAAGATTAGCATTTGAAGAAGTAACAGGTAAAGACCTCAACTGGTACTGGAACCAGTGGTTTTATGGCAATGGGCACCCTAAACTGGACATCTCTTATGTATATAACGATAATGCTAAAAATGTAAAGGTTATTGTTAAACAATTGCAGGGGGCCAAAATATTCAGACTACCTATTATTGTTGATATTTATAACGGAAGCAATAAAACAAGGCATAACGTTTGGCTCGAAAATAAAATTGATACGCTGACATTTGATTATACTTCACGTCCCGATCTGGTAAATGTTGATAGCGATAAAATATTATTAGCAGAGAAAAAAGACAATAAGACACTAGATAATTTTATCCACCAGTATAAATATGCAGGAAATTATTTAGACAGGAAAGAAGCCATTGATTATGCTTCGGAGCTTGACGATCCGAAAGCAATTGAATTAATGAAACTCGCACTTAAGGATAAATTTTATCTGTTGCGTACGTATGCGCTAAGCAAATTGAACCTGAAGGATCCGGAAGTGGCATTGGCAATGGAGCCAGTAATTATGGATCTCGCAAATAATGATGAAAAATCATTGGTAAGAGGAAGCGCAACGGGTATATTGGTCGTGTTTGCTGATAATAAATACAAAGATATTTTTACAAGAGGAGTTAATGATTCTTCATATACTGTGGCAGGAGCCGCGCTGGAAGGATTATATATGATCGACAGCAGCGCTGCACTGCAAGCAGCAAAAAAAATGAGTGAAGGAAAAATTAAAGGCAGGCTTACAGAAGCTGTGACGAAAGTATTGGTAAGTGCGGGCGACGAAAGCAGTTTTGACCTGATCGCGAAAAATTTTGATGCATTGCCTCCGGGGCAGGCTAAATTCAATTTAGTTATTCCTTTCAGCCAGATGCTGGCAAGAACAAACGATACGAAGAAATTAAAGGAAGGTATTGATATGATCACAGAATTCAGGGACAGTATCCCTGCCGAGTACGGTATCGCACCATATATCAATGATATTCTGAATAGAGTTGCCGCACAGAAAACTGATAAGGAGCAGATTGATTATATAAGATCAAAAACGAATTAAATAACACGCGCAAACGTAAAGCCTGACTGACTCATCCTGGTCGTGCATTCGCCCGACCAGGATGTGGTATATATGTACTCTAAACACAAGAATAAAATTGTATTTTTGTTAACATGGAAGAAGTGTTTCATTCAGGAGCCTATAAAAGATTAGGGGATGCGCAAAAGGATGTTGCGGATGCAATAATTTCTTTTCTGGATGGGCAAAATAACGAAAGGGCGAGAGAAATACTCCACGCCCTTCTGAATGAGATTAATTACTTCTCTGTAATTAAAGCAAGCAAGTAGTTATCCAACGTCTATAGACTCAACCGCACGTCTGACCTCATCAATTTTGCCGCAAACATCTCCTAAGTCATAAACAGATTCGGATGGAAGGGCATCTTTCAGTTCAGATAAATTGTGATTAATCTCTTTAAGAACTTTCATAAGTTCTGCAAATTGGTAATCTTCCATAATTAAAGGTTTTGACTAAGATATATAAAAAGCCGCTACCCGTAATAAGTAGCGGCTTTGCGTTGTATCGGTAAAGAATGGGTTAATTCAACTTTATAACATCTGCATCGTAGGTTATTGACCCATCGTCACTCACTATCCATTTTGTAGTATATTCCTTTCTGCCTTTAACTAGCATAAATTCCTCTATATGATCGGGGATGGAATTAAATTCTATTTCTTCAAATGCCCATGTAAAGAAACAAGAGCCTTCTTTGTATTGCAATCTCCACTTTACCGGCTTTCCTATAAAAGTCAAGTCCAATGGAAATTCTGTATTGCCTTTGCATATTTCCTTTGTGCCAGTTGGTGAATCTTCCCACGGGAACCCCTGACAGGTAAGTTCACCTGTGCCATAATAAGATTTAGTATCAGCATCATAAATCCCATCCTTTTTAAATTCTAATTTGTGATATTCCCCTTCCCATCCATCATAATAATTAAACTGCCATTGTCCGGGAAGTTCTGATTCAGCAAAGGGCTTTAAAAAGGATTGTTCAGGAGATAGTGATTCATTTTCTGTTTTAGAACAAGAGAAAAATAATAATGCAAGAACAGAAATGAACGAGAAAAATTTAACCGTCATGGTTTTAAAGGTGTATAAAACCTTAGTTCCTAAAGGTTAATTGTTTTTGATTAAAAAACAACAAACGTGTCTTTTTCAAAAATTTTATTATATTTGACATGCGTCTGGAACGAGTCGCGGGGCGTCTCAAAGAGGGGGATTTATCCCCCATCACCAGTCGCTTTTTTTGTGCCCAATATACACATATTATGTATTTATGCTATATTGATGAATCAGGAACCTCTGACATCCCAGGTAACACTTCTCACTATGTTTTAGCTGGCTTATCTATTCCAATATATAAATGGAATGCGTGTGATGCTGAAATAAATTTAGTAAAAAGGAAATATAATCTTATTGACGCTGAAATTCATACTGGCTGGCTATTAAGAAACTATACAGAACAGAACAAAATTAAGGACTTTAATCTACTCCCATATTTACAAAGGCAATCTGAAGTTGAAAAAATGAGGAGAGCGGAATTATTAGGTCTTCAGAAGTCTGGCAAATCAAAGCAGCTAAAACAAACAAGGAAAAATTTTGAACAAACTAAAAAATATACACATTTAACGTTTCAGGAAAGAAGAGATTTTGTATTAGAAATAGCAAAAACTATAGGGAATTGGGGATTTGCGAGATTGTTTTGCGAATGTATAGATAAAATTTTCTTCGATCCTAATCGTGCACCTAAATCCGTTGACGAGCAAGCCCTTGAACAAGTTGTGTCCCGCTTTCAGCAATTTTTATCATCTATAGAATCTGAAAACAATCAATATGGGTTACTGATTCACGATAATAATCAAACAGTGGCAGAGCGACACACTAATTTAATGAAACATTTTCATAAGTCTGGAACATTTTGGACGCAAA
>CAYLVR010000195.1:6546-7088 GCA_964387165.1 uncultured Chitinophagaceae bacterium
CGCAAATACCAAATATTATAGAAACACCGTTGTTTGTAGATTCTTCATTAACTAGCATGATTCAAATGGCAGATGTATGTGCGTATTCTATTAGGAGGTATTTAGAGAATAATGAAGATATTTTATTCAAAGAAATAATTAAGAGAGCGCATCGAAAAGGCAGTACTCATGTTGGAACTCGGCATTTCACTAATCCAACATGCCCATGTGAAGTATGCATAAATCATAAAAAGTAAATAAGGATGCCCAATAAAAAGAATTTAAATATGAAAGATATAACTGCCGGATATGAAAAGTTTATTCAAAACAAGGAAGTCAAGGATAATGGTAAACAGGCATTTAATAAAGCTGTAAATAAAGCAACAAAACCTAAACAACGTGGCTCAAAATAGTTTCAAACATAGTATCCTGCTTATTCCGGTTCATATATCTAAAAGCCACTTCATCAGCGTAAATCTGTAAATACCTTGCATCACAATGTATATGTGTGCCTTTGATCGTTCTTTTAAGCTGTGACCAAAAGCCTTCTATTGTATTGGTGT
>CAYLVR010000196.1:0-7060 GCA_964387165.1 uncultured Chitinophagaceae bacterium
CATTTCTTTGAGAGGCTCCATATGCTAAATTTTAAACCCACAATATACTTGTCATTATTCAATATCTTTCAGTCGTAATGAGAAACAACCCTATACATGCGTTTTTTTTCAGTAATTACTTTTACGGCATATGTGCAATTGTCTTATCTATTGAAGCGACGCTGCAGCAGGGGTTTCCTTTCAACTCCTTACAGTATTATATATTCTGTTTCGCCACAACTGTTTTATATTATACCAGGGCATATATTACCGAGCGCCCGTCGGTTAGTCCCAACCCCCGTACACGCTGGTATTGGGAGAACAGGAATATGGTAACCGCAAGCCAGGTATTTTTTACTGTTATCACCGCCATTTATTTAAGCATATTGCTCTACCAGCATCACAGTTTTATACTGAAGCTGCCGGTTATTAACTGGATACTGGTATTAATATTCCCTGCAGTAGCAATATTATATTATGGCATTAATCATCCCAGGCTGGTAAATCTTAAGTTAAGAAATATAGGATGGCTGAAGCCATTTATTATTGGTTTTGTATGGGCGGGCCTGGTCAACATCTATCCAATTATCTTTTATAATATAGAAAATGAACTGAATTATGTACCGGATCTGACAGGTGTGTTTTTGTTTATTAAAAACTTCATGTTTATTACTGTATTATGTATTATGTTCGACATAAAAGATTATGCTGCCGATCATAACAGGCAGCTAAAAACATTTGTAGTAAAAGCCGGATTGAGAAATACAATTTTTTTTATACTGATCCCATTATGCATTGCCGGATTAGGATCGTTTATCTATTATGCAATGATACGTGGTTTCAACAGCTGGAAGATTGTGCTCAACACCGTTCCATTTTTATTATTAATAGTTGTAGCTTATTCACTGCACAGGCGAAAATCAATATTTTACTACCTGATTGTTATTGATGGATTAATGCTTGTAAAAGCTTTATGCGGAACAATAGCGATGCTTTATTCCTGATTATTTTACTCCTATTTTATAAATTGATCCTGTCGGACTAATAGCCCCTATTTGCTCCTGAATAGCAACATACACCTCGCCGTTCTCATCTTCTCCATAACTGTTTATGCGAAAAGTAAACACGTTATCAGTTTTGTTTTCAAAACGGCAGTTTCGTTTTGTCCATTGGGTTCCGTCTCTGGTAAGATAATACATTTTAAACGCCCAGTCTGAGAATAAATAAGTTCCATCAAGATCCGGATATTGTTTACCACGATAAACATATCCCCCGGTAATACTTATGCCTTCAGGATGTTTATACTCTGCTATCGGCAAAACATAATCTTTTGAAGAATCGTACAATACAGAATCATAAATATGAAAGCCTTCCATAGCACGCCAGCCATAATTTTTGCCCTTCTCAACAATATTGATTTCTTCATATTCATCCTGGCCAACATCACCACAGAATAATTCACCTGTTTTGCGATCGAAAGAAATACGCCAGGGCATCCTGAATCCGTAGCTCCATATTTCATCGCGGCCATCCTTATTTACAAAAGGATTATCAGCCGGAATACTATATGGTTTTTCTTTATCTATATCTATCCTTATAATTTTCCCTAGTAACTGTTCGAGATCCTGGCTATTGCCGATCTTTCCATGCTTATCTCCCTGTCCGCCACCATCTCCAAAACCTAAATACAAATAACCATCTTTACCAAAAACTATATTACCACCATTATGATTTGATTCAGGCTGTTCAACCTCAAGCAATATGCTCCATGAAGTATCTGCTTTATCGGGGTTTGAGGGAGAAACCTTTCCTTCAGCTAATACCGAAGTATTATCAAATCCTTTTTTAGAAGGAGCGCTATAATGAACAAAGAACCTGCCGTTGTTTTTATAATCAGGATGAAAAGCAAAACCTAATAAGCCCACATCCATGTATTCATTTCTCATGGGCACCAGCATGTTCCTGATATCAAGAAATGGCTCGGTCAATAATTTACCGTTTTTAATTACACGTATTTCTCCTGCCTGCTCACCAATAAATAGTCTGCCTGAACCATCATGTGCATTTTCTATTGCCAGTGGTGCATACAGACTATCTGCCATTTTTTCCAGTGTAAACACAAGTGAGTCGGGGTGAATTTTATCGGCCGGCTTACTGGAAGAATCTGTTCCGCATGAGATTATTGTTATGCATGTAAAAACAAAAACGAAGATGCGTATCATTGTTTTTTATTAGCAAGTTTTGCCGCAGCAGCTTCGTCAATAAACCAATACACCTCACCATCTTCTGCCTCAATTAATTGCGCCGGATAAAGATGATAATTTTTTTCACCTTCAATTGCCAAACGAACAGCTTCGGCCTTATTCTCGCCATAAACAAGAAATGCAATATTTGCCGCTTCATTAATTAATGCGGCAGTCATTGTAATTCTCATAGCGCTGATCTCTTCTACATACACTTGTTTTACAAGTGCTTTTTTTTCGTCTAATACATTAGTATTAGGAAATAAAGAAGCAGTATGTACATTATCCCCTAATCCAAGTAAAATAAAATCGAATTGAATGGGATCGTTCCCAAAGTGTTTCAATATCTGGGAAGCATACTTTTTTGCAGCAAGCTCTGGCTGTAAACTGGTATCAATATAAAACACCTGGGCGTCGGCAATATTTAACGGATCAAATAAAGTGTGTTTAGCCATTGCCCCGTTATTATCGGGGTTATCAAATGGCACAAACCTTTCATCCCCGAAAAAGAAATTGATTTTTTCCCAGTCTGTTTTGTCTTTGTATTCAGTTACCAGTAGTTCATGAAACTTCTTGGGAGTATTTCCACCGGATAACACTACATCACAACGGCCTTTTTTATTTATCGCATGATTGCACGATTGAATAAAAAAATCGGCCAGCGCTTTGTTCGTTTCTGCAGGATCTTTTGAAATATGTAATTGCATAGTTATTTTCTTCTGTTTGGCAGTTTTCACTATTTATTTTTGTTTTTACCATTCATTGGCAAATCAATCCAATGAAATCCATCTGCTGCGATCAATGCTTCTGCGGCTTCGGGCCCCCATGAGCCTGCTGCATAATTAGGAAAGCTTAAGCTTTTCTTTTTTGTCCATGTATTTAATACAGGCATTAATAAATCCCATGCTGCTTCTACCTGGTCGCCGCGCATAAATAATGTCTGGTCGCCCAGCATAATATCCAGCAATAATGTTTCATACGCTTCGGGGGTATAACTCGTATAGGTACTTTCGTAGTCGAATACAAGATCCACGGGATTCAATATCATATCAAGGCCGGGGCGTTTTGCCTGTACCTGTATTCTTATACTCATTTCAGGCTGAATACTGATGATAAGACGGTTTTGTTGTTTGCTTTCCATTGCTTCTTCAGGGAAAATAAAATGAGAAAGCTCCCTGAAAGATATTGTTATAGTGGAAGCAGACTGAGCCAGTCTTTTTCCCGTACGGATGTAAAAGGGTACTCCCTGCCAGCGCCAGTTGTCTATATAAAATTTTAATGCCGCATACGTTTCTGTATTTGAATCAGGGCTAACGCCTTTTTCTTGTTTATACCCGGGCTGCTCCACCCCTTTGAGCCATCCACTGCTGTATTGCCCGCGAATGGCGCGATAACGCATATCTGCTGCTGTAAATCTTCTCATTGCCTTCAGCACATCGGTTTTTTTACTGCGCACTTCTTCGGCGTTAAAACTCACAGGTGGCTCCATAGCTATTAAACACAGTAATTGCAGGATATGATTCTGTATCATGTCTCTTAACGCACCTGATGTTTCATAATATCCACCACGGCCCTCAACGCCTAATTGTTCTGTCACCGATATCTGTACATGTTCTATATAATTCCTGTTCCACAATGGCTCAAGAATAGAATTAGCAAAACGGAATGCCATAATATTCTGGACAGTCTCTTTGCCCAGGTAATGATCTATACGGTATATCTGTTCCTCACGGAATAAACTAGTGAGGAGTTTATTCAGCGATTTGGCCGAATCGAGATCGTTACCAAACGGTTTTTCAATAACAATACGTGTACAATCTTCAGGAGTGCCCCAATTATTTTTTGAGATATTTTCCGCAATTACCTGGAACAGATTAGGCGCAACGGCCATATAATGCACCACATAAGACTTCTGTTTCCATATCGTTTCCAGCTCGTTGACCTTTTTTGTGAATGCTACATAATCTGCGGCGTTATGTGAATCTGCAGACTGGTAATAAATGTTTGATGAAAAAATATCCCATTTTGCCTTATCCACTTTTCCGCTCCTTGAATATTTATTGATACCATCAAGAAGTTTATTACGGAAATCTTCATTGGTCAGTTCGGTGCGGCCCGTTCCGATAATTGCATAATTAGGAGGCAGGCGGTTATCTGAAAATAAATTATATAACGCTGGGGCCAGTTTTCTTGAGCAAAGATCACCGGTTGCGCCATATATAATAAAAATAGCAGGTTGATTTTTTGTATTCATTTTTCGAGCGACTTAACTTTTAATAATCTGCGTGTAAATTTTTCTTCGGTTTTAAATATTGCCTGTAAAAATGTTTGGGTAATTTCTTTCGCTAGTGAAGGTCCGGTGATTCGTCCACCCAGGCATAATAAATTCATATCATCATCTTCTACTCCCTGATGAGCTGAAAAAGTATCGGTAATTAAACAGGCACGTACATTTTTTATTTTATTAGCGGCAATGCATGCTCCTACTCCACTTCCACAGATGGCGATACCTCTTTCTATTTTTTTATCGCATATTGCGCGGGCAAGAGGAACTATTAAATCGGGATAATCATCAAGTGCATCAAACTCATAGGCGCCGAAATCTATCACCTCATAATTTAACGAGATTAGGTATGGATGAATTATCTGTTTTAATTCGAATCCTCCGTGGTCCGTGGCAATGCCTACTTTCATTAACAATTATGTTTGTTTAAATTTCCCTGCAGTTGCTCAATATGCATAATTATAGGGGGATTTCATGCTTCCATTTTTTTCTTTGCTTCCATAGCCCAAAGTAACTCACCAATAAAGTGTTTTGCTTTTTTATCGGTGGCTTCTTTGTTTTTCGGATTCCCTTCTTCATCATAATTTTCCTGCACACTTGGTGTAGGAAACATTGCGGTTACTACCCAGGCTCCGATCTTCCACAGAGAAAATAAAATAGAGGTTATTACCTGCGTACCGCCAAACGAACCATCAGAAACTGTTGCAATGGCTATTGGTTTTTTCTTCCATTGAGAGTATAAGAGATCAGTTACATTTTTAAGACTCGCGGGGTAGCCGCCATTGTATTCGGGAGTAACGATAAGCACACCATCTGCAGCTTTGATCTTTTCCGAAAATTCCACCGCATTTGCCGGGGGATTTTCCATATACTGAAGGCGTTCCTCGAAAACCGGGAACGCATATTCCCTGAGATCCAGAATTTCAACCGTAGCAAGATTGTTTTCCAACAGATACTTCTCAAAATACAACGCCACCCTGTGACTGTTCCGCCCATTCCGAACACTGGCGGATATGATCTTTACGTTCATCCGCCAAATTTATACAATTGCGTTAAAACACAGCAATTACTATTGTTATTATTAAAAAAGCTCAGGACAATGTAAACTCAGGCAGTTTTATTAGCTCCCCTCCTTTTAATGCCGACTCATGTGCAAGAATGCCTACACAGGTAATATTGGCCGACTGCCGCGCATTAGGAAAAGGTTCCCGCTTATCGGCAAGGGCGCTAACAAATTCATTTACAAGATGCGGATGTGAACCACCATGCCCGGCACCCTGTGTAAATGATAAATGCTGATGATCATCGGTATCATAAACACCTTTAGTTGTGAACCGTTGAATAGCTTCAGGTAATAAATGCGCATAATCGGGCGATTGCACTTCTTCCGGAATTTCATGCTCGGGTTTTTTGGCAGTATGCAGCACCAATGGATGACCCTCAATCAATGGCCATTCAACCGATTTTTTAGAACCATATACTTCAAAACTTTCCCGGTACTGGCGTGCAGTATCAAATAAAGATCTGTACACCAGGGCGCTCAGATCAGAGTTCCTGAATTTAATATGCGTGCTTTCCACGGCAAATGTGGAACCATAGTGGTTATGTAATTCTTTCCTGATAGTACCAGAACCAAAGCAGGAAACATATTCTGCTTCGGCCCTGGTTAATCCGAGTACAGGCCCCACACAATGCGTGGCATAATGCATGGGAGGAAGGCCGGGCCAGTAATTGGGCCATCCATCCATATCCTGCTGGTGGCTTGCTTTCAGGAACTGTATTTTTCCTAATTCACCTTTGTCATACAATTCTTTCATGAAAAGAAACTCGCGTGCGTACACAACGGTTTCCATCATCATATATGTTAACCCGGTCTGGTTGACCAGTTCAACTATCTGCCTGCATTCTTCCACTGTAGTAGCCATCGGCACCGTGCAGGCCACATGTTTGCCGGCTTTCAATGCTTTTATCGCCTGAATGGCATGGTCGGGAATGGGTGTATTGATATGCACCGCATCAATGGCCGGGTCTTTTAATAATTCGTCATAATCAGTATAACGCTTCTCTATTTTAAAGGCGTTCCCGATCTCATTTAATTTCTGCTCATTACGCTGGCATATAGCATGCATTTTTGCGTTGGGATGACGCTGGTATATCGGAATAAATTCCGCACCAAATCCTAATCCAACAATGGCGATATTCATATGACAAAAGTGTTAGCTTTTCTTTGATAGCAAAAATGAAAGTAACGCGTTAAAATCTTCCACTTTCATTGTATTGATGAACTGCGATGGCATGAGTGTACTTTTTGAAGGTTTTCTTTCCACAATATCCTGTTTGGGAATACTGAACTCCTGGCCATTGTTATCAGCAAACACAATTACCTGCCCTTCATCTCTCCTGTATAAACCCGACAATACTTTTCCGTCCTTTAATTTCATTGTGTACATCCTGAAATTCTCGGATATATTTCTATTGGGGTCAAGTATTTTTTCAGATAAAGGCCCCACACCCCATTTACCTACACCATCAAGCTGCGGGCCAATTGCTCCAC
>CAYLVR010000197.1:0-3212 GCA_964387165.1 uncultured Chitinophagaceae bacterium
GTAGTAAAAAGTGTATTAAAACCTGTATAATAAAATGCGATTAAAAGATAAAGTTATTATTGTAACCGGAAGTACTACCGGTATTGGTAAAGCCATCGCTATTCGATGTGTGGCGGAAGGTGCAAAAGTGGTAGTGAATGGTCGCGATAAAAAAGCTGGCGAAGATGTTGTAAAACAATTAGGAGGAACAAATGCAATTTTACATATCGATGATATTGGCAAAGAAGGAGCCGCAGAAAGACTGGTAGATATTGCCGTAAAAACCTTCGGCAAACTCGATTGCATTATTAATAATGCAGCGATGATTGTTTCTTCTGATATTCATACAACAGATCTTGACTATTTAAGAAAAGTTCTTGAAGTAAATACCGTGGCGCCTTTTGCGTTAATAAAAGCAGGGCTTCCGCATTTATCAAAATCAAGAGGTAATGTATTAAATATCGGATCGGTAAATGCTTATAGTGGTGAACCTAATCTTCTCCCCTACAGTATTTCTAAAGGTGCACTAACAACAATGACCCGGAATTTAGGTGATTCATTATTCAGAACCGAAGGTGTGCGTGTTAACCAGATTAATCCGGGTTGGGTATTAACAGAAACTGAAGCAGTAAGAAAACGCGAACACGGATTAGCTACAGACTGGTATAAAGATCTACCGCGCGTATATGCTCCTTCAGGAAGAATATTATGGCCAGAAGAAATTGCTGCAGCAGTAATATTCTGGATAGGTGATGAAAGCGGACCGGTATCAGGGCAGGTTTGTGATCTTGAACAATATCCATTTATCGGGCGCAATCCGCCAAAGGATCCGGAGACAATTAAAAATCCATTTTAAAACAGGCACAGGCATGCTTGCGCCAGAAAACAAACATACCGGCACAAGTATTTTCGCCAGGCCCCTTCGCCGACTGCCGTCGGCGCAAGCGTAAGACGAAACATCTTGTACCTCAATCAAAAATCAATTATGCCAAAACTAGCTGCTTTTCCAAAAGCATTTATACAGGCGCTTTGCAAAACAGGTGAAGTGAAAGTGTCTGAATGGATAGAACTTGCTGCCAAATTAGATATTGAAGGACTGGAATGGTATTCCGGTTTTATTGAAATGCAGGATAAAAATAACTGGACACGTTTCAGGAAAGAAGTAGAAGCAACTGGAAAAACAATTCCAATGATGTGCTGCTCTCCCGATTTTACACATCCTGATAAATCATTCCGTGATAAAGAAATTGCCAAACAAAAAGAATGGATAGAAATGACTCATATACTCGGTGGCAAATATTGCCGTGTATTATCTGGTCAGCGTCGTCCTGAATTAACTATTGATGAAGGCGTTCGTCTTGCAGCGGAAAGTATAAAAGCATGCTTGCCTTATGCGCAGGAAAGAGGAATTACTTTAATACTTGAGAATCATTACAAAGATGATTTCTGGGAATATCCTGAGTTCGCGCAGCAGATGGACGTATTCTGTAAATTAGTTGATTCTATTGATCATCCGAATTTTGGTGTAAATTATGACCCCAGCAATACATTTCTAGCAGGAGAAGATCCTCTTGAATTATTAAAAAGAGTTTCGCACCGGGTGGTTACCATGCACGCGAGCGACAGATACCTGAAATACGGCACCATTGAAGATCTGAGAAAAGAAGAAGGCGGTGCAATGGGATATGCAAAAAGACTGAGTCATGGAGAAATAGGAAAAGGGATGAATGATTATGATGCTATTTTCACAGAGTTGAAACGAGTAGGTTTTGATGGATGGATAAGCATCGAAGATGGTGTAGATGGAATGGACCAGCTGGAAAGAAGTGTTGCTTTTCTCCAGAAAAAAATAGCACAGTACTGGCCTTGAGATCTGCAGGAAATGACTTTCAAAAGAACCCATCAGTACCAATGGCTGCGAAACGCTTTTAAATAAGCCGACCGGCGCACCACCATTTGCATCCAGTCCCTTGAATACAGAAGTATTTGTTTCGCTGTATTCCGGGGAAACTAAGGGATTGCCAAAAGGAATTATTCTTCCCTAAACCAGCCATTTTTATTTTAATCAAATTTTAACACTATTTTCCGTATATAGGAAGCTTTCTTTATGGAGTTTGGATAATTTCACGAACCCTAACTAAAAAGCAATGGAATGAGTGATTCTCTGGTTGAAAATGAAATTGAGGAGCGCCCTGCCAGTGCTTACTTGTATTACGAACTTTCGAAAGGGAACGAGCAGGCAATCATTGAAACCCGAAACAGCAGTGAGCGCAACGGATCCAACCAGCTTACTTACGAGCTACTTTCTCCTGATGGTGTTCACTTTTGTCATTACAGCAATACCATTTCTGGTAAAAAGGTTTTTCATTTAGATACCCGTAATCCTTTTATTCAGCTAAATTTCTCCATTTCCAGCAAAACACAATACAAGGTCGAAAACGAAACTGTTTCTTTTGCAGAGTTCGGAAATTATGAATACAACATTCTTTATTTCCCGGCCCGGAAGTCTGTTATAGAGTGGGCGTCTGATGATCGGATCGAAACGTTTTCATTAAATATATTACCCGAGATCTTTCTGCAATATCTTCCGGCAACGCATCCACTTGCGGGGAGATTTAATAAATTCAAACCGGGAGATGCAGTTTCTATTAGTGAATATAATTTACCTGTTACCCCCAGAATAAAGGCAATTTTATACGAGATACTGAATTGCCCGTTAAACAGCCATTATAAAAGATTATACCTGAAAGCCAAATCAGTGGAACTGCTGTTGATGTTATTCAGTCATTATGAGGAATACAAACAGGAAAGAGCGGAGAAAGCGTTTGAACTCCGGGAGGTTGATATCAGGCGCATGCAGGATGCAAGGGAAATATTACATAGGAATATACAGAATCCCTGTTCACTGATTGATCTTGCGCATCGCGTGGGTACGAATGAAAACTACCTGAAAAAACATTTTAAAAAAGTTTTCGGGCATACAGTATATGGTTATGTTCACGAACTCAGGATGGAGCAGGCCAAACAATTACTTTCCAGGGAGAGTTACGATATTAATGAAATAGCCAAACGCTCAGGCTATAAATACACACATCATTTTATAACAGCATTTAAAAAATATTTTGGTTACGCACCCGTCAAGATCAGGAATTTATTCCCCACAATCTGTATAGATATGGATATAAGTTTTTTATACGACCTGGCGGCTGTTGTGTGACTTATTTATTAATCAT
>CAYLVR010000197.1:3312-5335 GCA_964387165.1 uncultured Chitinophagaceae bacterium
GATATAAGTTTTTTATACGACCTGGCGGCTGTTGTGTGACTTATTTATTAATCATCCTCGGCACCTTATGACTAATAGGTTTTACAGTTTGTAAATACGCATAAATAGCTTCAAGATCATGCTCCTTCATAGTAGTGTACATATTCCAGGGCATAGGCGTATTTATTTGATCAAAAGTCATAGCTGGAATTACATAACCGCTATCTGAATACATTTTGAATTTACGGATAAACATATCTTTTGTCCATGTACCAATACCGGTTTCTTTATCCATTGTAATATTTGCAGAAATAATAACTCCCGCAGGTTGCGGAAATTCCATTCCACCTCCATATTCTGTACCGGGAACTAATTCACCTTTTTCTCTTTTACTATGACATTCAACACAACCCGCCGCATTAATAATATATTGTCCATAAGCAACAAGATCGGTTTGTGCAGGTATTTTTTGAGGGTCCGCTTTTTTAGGAAGTGTATTTAAAATAAATCCAAACGGAAAATCAGGTTGGCCTTCAGGAATAATTCTTTCAACAGGAGCAAATGTTCTTATATACGCCACAATACTTTTAATATCTTCTTCATCCATTTTCCCAAAACGATGATACCCCATTATTGGAAATAGTGCTTTTCCCTTTTTATTTACACCAGTTGTAATTGCATGATACACCTCTCCATCGGTCCAGTCGCCTAACGAATAAGGTGTAATATTCGCCGCATACCACCTGCCAGGAAATCCTAATTGCTGATCAAATACTTCGCCTCCACCGCCAATACTATCAGGCAACATAGGTCCGGCAAACCTCGACCAGTCGCGCGTGCTATGGCAGTCCACGCAAAGAGCCACACTGTTCGCCAGGTATTTACCACGCTCAATACGTTCAGGTGTACGTTCGATTGTCATTTCAGGAGCAGCGCCCGTATCGGGGAGAGCGACTTTAAGATAGGCGCCAATACAAATAACGACCAGGAGGATTATTCCAAGAATAATACCAAGGTATTTAAGAAATTTCATGGCATTTGGGGATTAATATATCCTAAATGTAATTATTTCCCGGCAATAACATTGTAAGAACCCGCAGGCACTTTAAACTTTATGAACCTTTCATCTCCCTCCAGCGCCGTTACTTTATTGTTTTTCAAAAACTTACCATTGGACCAAATGGTCTTTTTATTCACTACTATTTTCCTGACCCCTTCGGCAGGAACACCAAGAATAGCGGTAGTAGACGAAGGAACAGTGGCATCAAGGATAAATTGCGAAGCCGAATTGGCAAACGATGATTTAATAACCCCCGCAACAGATTGCACCGTTGCTGATGCTTTTTCAATATTACCCGGCTGTGGCAGAATATGAAATACTTTATAAGCCGGCTCTACAGGTGCAATACCACAAACATATTGCGATAAAATAGTTAATCCTCCTCCACTCCATGCGTGGTTTACAGTACCTCCACCAAATCCTTCATCCCCAATTCCCCATCCTTCAAATAACGTAGTGTAATTATCGTTATTTACCATTGGTCCGAAACGCTTCTTGTGCCTGTCTAATCCATACTCTTCCTCTCCCATCATAAATAATGCTTCAGTAACATATTTTTCCATGTATGGACTCGCATGCTCCTGCTTCTTCAACACATCAAATATCGCAGAATATTTATCTTCATCTGCTAATCCCGAAACAACAGCAAGTGCATGACAACGGTCGTCGGTAAGTAATTGATAACCGGTACTGCGATATTCTTTCCCGTTCCAGTAGGCTTTATTAAATGCGGGTTTTAATATGTCCATTTGTTTCTGATAATAAACGGCATCATCTTTTTTACCCAGTAGATTGGCCATATTCAACGCGCCTTTTAATCCTAAATAATAAAGTGGGTTATACATTAATGCAACATCTACATTTTCGCCCCAATCGCCCCATGTCCAATCGCCAGCCCTAAAAACAACCGTACCGGTATCATTTAATTTCCAGATGGCTAAATATTTTTTTACGCCATCATATAGATCAGCAATTGTTTGTGTG
>CAYLVR010000197.1:5345-7030 GCA_964387165.1 uncultured Chitinophagaceae bacterium
GCCGGTATTCAGGTAATAATTCCAGAAACCGTTTTGTCCCACCATAGTTAAACACTGTGATGGCAATTCAATGTTCCAGTTACCCGAAGGTACAGGTGCAAATAAAGAACTATCTGCACGCTGCCAGCCAATTAGTTCATACATTCCTTTGCGTTGTAATAAATGGCTCTTCGTATCCAGCGCATAAAATGCTTCACCGGCTTCGTTCACCTCATCACCTATCCATTGCGCGCGTTCGCGATCAGGACAATCCATATATGTATCACGCATAGTGATATATAATGTGCGCGCTGCTTTCTCCCACAATTTATTAAAAAAAGGATCGCTGGATGTAAATGATCCTGCAAATTCGGTATCATACCCTGTTTCACGAAACTTCACATCAATTATTTTCACTCCCTTAGGAATAATATAAAACATATAATGGCCATTCATCCATCCCATATTTTCATATTCCTGTGTGCCGGTGCGAGTAACATATTCTGCACGGATATTTGGAGTGCCCCCGGCGAATGAATTATCTGTGCGCAGGTGTATTGTTTTACCTTCTTCAGATTCAATTTTAAAATATGGAGTGAATTGCAAATTATATGGAAGCTTGCATTCCAGCGTATCGAATTCAGTTCCGGAAATTATTCTTTTGCTCACATAATCCTTCATTCCAAAATTCTTCCACATTGGTATGGGGCGTTTTACTAATTTATTCCATGGAGCAATGGGCGCCTTTCCTAAATCAACTGAATTAGCAAAATTGGCACCGGTAATTTTTGCATTTGGTTCATACCACGCGCCAATATCCTTCATTGCATTGAAACGGATATTCGATTCTGCAAGACGAAAATTTGGACGTTCTCCATTTGCCATTTCATAAGCAGGATGTAATGAAGACAACCAACTTATATCGGATAATATTTCAATTTCATTGGTTGATGCCTGGAAAATTAATCCGGCTTTCCCGCTGCTTTTATGTGCAAATCCTTCTTTACCAAAATACCATAATAAAACAGCGATAGTATTTTTTCCTGTATTTAGATATTTTGCAATATCTACTTCGTCGTAATAGGTATCGTTGGGAGTTGGTCCGCGCTTTAATGCACCTTCAAAAACTACCATTTTACCATTTATCCATAGCCAGTATTTGCTGTCGGCTGCGATCATCGCTGGTAATGACGAAGGTTTTTTATCGATGTTTATTTCTTTACGGAAAGCTATCCAGGTATTTGTTTCATTCTGGTTCTCAAACGCTGTTATCCAGCTTGCTTTCCAAGTGGGCTCTGGCGCAGGTGTTCGTAAAGGAACCGCAACAACTTGTGCCTGACAATAAATAATAATTAATAACAGGGCGGTCTTTCGTATCATAGTATTAGTTATTCAAGAATAAAAACAGTCATACTAATGGGACCATGAGCACCCAGCACAAGAGATTGTTCTATATCTGCAGTTTTTGATGGGCCTGCAATAAAAATAGAAAATCCGTAATCTCTATCGCCAATTAATTTGTAAGCCTCATGCATGTCGGCGACGATAGCTCCTGCTTTAATAATTACCACTAAATGCTGACAGATAAATGGCAATACTCTATCGCACATTACATCTTCCGTCAGCCATACCGCCCCATTTTCGGCCACACCTAAGTGAGCACTTAATATGGCAATATCTATATCATGGGCAGATTCTATAGTATC
>CAYLVR010000198.1:0-2544 GCA_964387165.1 uncultured Chitinophagaceae bacterium
TGAAATTATACTTCCTGTTCTCTCCGTCCCCTGCACTGCGCCACAGCATACCGCTAGTACCAACAGGTGTCTTTCCTACTTCGACATGTTTACCAGCAGAAACGCTTGTTAATTCTCCTTTCTCATTTTCATTACCAGTAACATATACTGTTGTAGTAAGTTTATCGCCAGGCGCTTTCTGATTTGGCCCATCCCATCTCTTACTGTCAATATAACTGTTAAACTTAAACTCTAATGTTTTTCCCAAATAGGTTTCACCCGCCTTAGTAGTAGCTTGAGAATTTGCATTTTTATCCCATCTTATATTTCCATCTTTATCTTTTACAAAATCATCCGGCGCCATTCCATCCGGATCAATAAATCTGATGGGATTATTAAATGCATAATTATACGGTGAGTGTCGGCGCATCTGATCTGCAAGCGGATCTATTACATGCCACCTGCCTATTTGCGGATCATACATTCTTGCTCCGTAATCATACCATTCTAATCCTGCACCATCGGAGAACTCTTTGTTTTGTAATTCTTTGCCGTTGTATTGTATCCGTTCGGCCAAATACATGTTGCCAGCTGCAATTATTTTTTGTAGTGATTCGGCAGTAACTGCGAGATTTTGTTGATGGGATGATCAGCAATTTGGTGCAGCACATCCTTGAGCCAGCTATAGGGTTCGATGCCATGCATTTTACAGGTGCCGAGTAAACTATATAACATACCACTTCGTTTGGCGGCTTCATGACTACCAGCAAATAAATAATTTTTTCTACCCAGAGCAACCGGACGGATACTATTCTCAACAGGATTGTTATCTATGTGCAGCATTCCGTTTTCCGTATACCGGCATAATTTCTCCCATCGCTCAATGCTGTATCCAAGTGCTTTGCCAATGGAGCTTTTGGGCAGCGCTTTTATATACTCCTCTTTCATCCATTTACCCAGCGAGCTGAGTATGGGAACAGACTGCTCCTGCCGCACTGTTTTAATTTCCTGGGCAGATAAATTCTTATCTCTGCAATTTCTTTCAATGGCATATAATTTCTGTATCTCCTGCATAGCATATTCGGCAACCGATTGATCATTATCCAACGCCTCATTGAACATCCTTCTTGCATGTGCCATACAATGGATCTGCGTGATGTTTTCTTTTTTATCAAACGCATCATAGGCAACATAGCCATCTGTTTGAAGATAGCCTGTAAAGGTTTGTAAAATTTCCGTTGGACCCTCTCTGCCGCGCCCTTCCTGGTAATCAAAAAACACTATTTTATCAATGCTGTTCTGATAGTTATGGTAAGTGGGATAATCGCTTATCCCACTTCCACTTCAGAACCGAGCATAAAGGATTTCCCTTTACTCGGCTCCTCGATTAAATAGCTTCTGTCATAAGTACCTCTTAGTTTCTGGCGATAAATTTCATCATGACAATAATTGTGAACAGCGATGATATTATTCGATGCCGATTTTCCACCTTTAATCAGAGGAACAGGATGATATATTTCTATATTATCTCCCGGCATAAACATTAAATAACAGTGTTCACATCTTCCCTGCTGCCGTTTCAAAGCTCTTGCTTTTATGTGTGGCTGCAATGGACTTCTTCCCATACGTGAACTCCAATAGATAATATCTCCATCGAATGGCGTTTTGGTCAGTCTTACTTTTGTGTGTCTTATTATTTTCTTGTCAGTATGCGAGTTAAGTCTGTATCCTTCCTGAGTGGTAAATTTCCATCTCCTCCAGTATTTATCAACTAATCTTCTCCTTGGTGTTTTAGGATGCTTCTTCCTTGCCCATCGGTATAGTTTCCAAAACAGAAGATGATCCATTTTTGCAAACGTTTCTTTTGAGCATACAGTACTGAAGTAATTTGACCATCCGCTGATTTTTGGATTCAGTTCTCTAATCAACATTTCCTGATATACATGTTTTCTAGATCGGATGATTTCCTTGAACGCCAGTTGATATTTGTCCGTTGATTTTTTACTTGGTGTAATGATAGTTTTAATACCAGTGGTTCTTTTCACTGTTTTATACTGCCTTATTGTAAAACCTAAAAAATCAAAACCCGGTTTATATTCTTCATGTTTGTTGAAGGTGTGTTTGATACTTGTTTTTGCTTCGTTAATTTCCAATCCTATTTCTTTTAACCATTCTCTGGCAATTGAAGCTGCCTTTTGTAATGATGGCAGATCAGGATGGAATATTAAAAAATCATCGGCGTATCTTACTACAATTGGTTTCCATTTCATCTTTCGACCATCTGGTAGCTTTTTCCTATCTACAAATGATTCGGTGATGACTGTTTCAAGACCATGTAATGCAATATGGGCCAACAACGGTGATATTATTGAGCCTTGTGGGGCTCCTTCATCACTTGGAAACAAAGTATCTCCATCCATTATTCCGGCTTTCAACCATCCTTTAATTGCAGTTTTTATTTTGCAATCGGTTTTAATTTTATTTAATAATGCATCGTGATTAATTCTATCAAAACATGCTTTAATATCTGCATCGAATACAAATTTTGGCATTCTCGCACATCCC
>CAYLVR010000198.1:2554-6996 GCA_964387165.1 uncultured Chitinophagaceae bacterium
CGGCATCGTGTGCTGCTCTTCCAGGTCTAAAACCGTAACTGTTAATTTCAAATTTAGCTTCCCATGCAGGTTCGAGCGCAAGCTTTATTAATGCCTGTCTTGCTCTTTCTCTGATCGTGGGAATACCAAGTGGGCGTTTTTCATTCTTGCCCGGTTTTGGTATCCAAATTCGTCTTACAGGTTGCGGCTTTTCGTTTACCTGTAAATCCTTTACCATTTGCATTCGTGCTTCGCGTGGGAGATTTTTCACACCATCGATTCCTGCTGTTCTTTTTCCCTGATTGTCCTGTGTAACTTTTCGGACTGCTAATGCTTTGGCATTCCATGAGGAGACCATTAGCTTTTGCAGTCTTCTGACCTTAGCCAGTTCATTTTGCAAAGAGGCTTGATAAATACGCTTTTGAAGCTTAAATACATTCCTTTGGATTTCTTTCCATGGAAGTGTACTCCATTCATACATCGGTTTTGCCGTGTTCATAACATTTTCACTTCTACTAAAGTCTTTATCATCTAATTAATCGCGGGTAAGTCTGCATATCCTTCGGCTTTCCCGAAAGCGTTGGCTTTTTACCCGATCCTTCTTTCATCAGTATACGGTTGGTTTAACCTACTCTTCGAGAGAACATGATGAAAGTTACCTCGTTCCCAATTTCCGTTTTACGTAGTCTTAGGATTGTGCTTTCTGCCGGAACTATTGAGAGTGATTGTTAATGGCTGGGCTAACCATTAACCTCGAGTTCAACTGGGTCCACTGAGTTCGATTTAGGACTTCCATACTTGACGACAGCTCAACCGCACATTCACTTTCGTTATCCATAACTACCTGCTTGCGGGGATTAATTATTCGAACTTAACCTTACCCGCTTTATATCCTCGTTTCTACCTGTAAGAAAAACCCTTCTTACAAATACAGGATATTGCATTCTATTTAATCACCTAAATGACAGGAGTTGTTATTAAATAACTCACCTGTTCGAAAATTGAGTTATAATCTCTTGCGAGATTACCTTTATTCACCCGTATAATTAATACGGTTTCTAAAGAACGAGTCACACTACCCAATAATAACCACGGTGCGTGCTGTCTTTTTTATTTTTATCCAGCACTTTAATGGGCGTTTCATCTGCATGCAGGTATTTGCTTTTTAATACTTCTGCTTTCAGTGCTTCAAATAAAGGAGTAATTAATCTACAGGTATCGCTCACCCAGTCGGTAAGTGTTGAATAAGATAGTTTGACACCGGCACGTTCAAAACGTTGCATCTGGCGGTAGAGCGGTAAATGATCAACATATTTATCAATCACGATCTGGGAGAGCAGGCCTTCACCAGCCATTGCTTTTTCTATTGGACGAGAAGGAAGTTGGCCAATAATAATGCCGCTATTCTCAGGCCTGGCATATTTGATGCGTTTGTATTGTTTTACGTATAACTCGCCGGGTTGGTATTCCAACACTTCAGTAATTTCTTCGCCCATCTTTTTGCACGACGTAATATCTTCGGCAGGTTGTATGATAATCTGTTCCCGGCGTAAGTTTTCAGGCAATTTCATCCGGCCAGGATGCTGTATTGGTTTTTGTTCCACTACCGTATTTATCCTGGTATAGCTGATTTGTTTTGTGCCGGTCACATTAACACTCGCTGTTGCTTCTGCATGTATATCCAATAATAATTGTGGAGGATTTGCAGTGGACGGAACAAAGCGTTCATGCCTGCTGCCGAAGATCATTTTTTTGAGCTGGTCGAGCTGCTGTTTGAGTTGCAGCATTTCTAACTGCGACTGTTCGTAAAGCGACTTATAATCAGGTGCTGTAGCGGCTTGCATGGAGACAGCAAAGATCATTTATGTTATAAAAATATCCTTGTAATTATACTTGCTTTTTTCAACATAATGGCGACTGATGTTGATATCTTTTCCTGTACTTAATTGATTGCAATGATACCCCTTGCAGGATAAAATTTAATTGATGAGAACTTATCTGCATGCTCTTTGCATCCAGATCAAAAGCAGGAACTTCAAAAGCGCCCTTCTCCAGGCGCCGGTAGAAAATAGTAAACCCACCTTGTTCGTACACCAGCAACTTTAAATGCGTTCGTGGTTTATTGATAAATATAAACGCATCGCCCTGCATGATGTTTTTACCCATTTCGTTTATCACAATACCGCAAAGTAAATTAAATCCTTTGCGCATATCAGTCTCTTTGCGATACAGGTGATAACTTCTCTGATCCGTAAGCGATATCATACAACTCATGGCAGCAGTTCTTTAAGATAGGCAGCGCTTACCCACTGATAAATTTTGATGCCATTTACTGAAGCAAACAATGGTTCAACTGTCGCAGGTGGTGAAGTAATTTGAAGCCTTGCAAACCCCGTCGCTTTAGCTGGCGTAACTATCCCCTCGGTATATTTCTTCTTCCAGTTGTGAAAACTGGCCGGGCTAATATTATTCTGGTCACAAAATGCTTTTATGCCCAATCCACTGGTCTTATATTCATCCAGAATGCCCAAAATACTTTCTTTGCCCCTGAAGTGGCGAATCTTTTTTAACGAACGAGGTTCCATAATAATTGCTCTGCGTTTTAAGAACAAAAGTATTAGTGATTATCGTTACGGAAAATATGCACTTAGACGGACGGATACGTTGTATTCGAGTTTATTATTAGGATAATTATTCTTTAAAGCAGCACTACTGATCCCCGCCATTGTTAGTCCAAACGAATAATAATGCGTTTCTTCCAGAATAGGACCATGAATATGCGTCACCTGTAACATATCAAAGAACACGTCAATGTTGGGCGTCTCATTGCTCACATAAATATACAGGTATCCGTTTTTAGATACAATGTGTTATAGATATTATTTTAAAGTCTAAAACTGAAATATAATCTCAAATAATTGTGAGGGCTATATGGTAGAGCTGGACTTTATTGTTATTTAGTCGTTACAACTAACGTTCTGTTTGCTGTGTTGGAGGCAAAAACTCAGCGCTATCTAATTTAACAGTCGGGGGATAAAATGATTCCAAACTTTTAAATGCTAACGCAGTATCAATAGGATTGAGCTTAGTTTCAGTAAGCGCATGCAGCACATTGCTGAACTCTTTCAGACATGCAGGCTCATTCCCCCCATATACATAAAAGCTTTTTTGCCTATCTACAATCTTATAAGATCCTCCGTCCTCTATACTTTCTTGATAAACGCTATCAGGGTTACATGCTAAGACATTTCTATAAATACTATCTACCTTTTGAAGAGTTATTACATCAATGATACAAGAAAAATATTGCTTATTTTCCCATCTGCCCTTTGCAACAATACAACTACCATCTTGACTTAAGCGTAAAGAAAACGCCTCCTTCCATCCATTATCATATGTATAATCAATTTGATCAAAAATAAAATCCTGCCTTTGATTAGATATACAACCCTCAACGAAAACGATCAATATAAAAATTATTACTTTACTCATTTATTTACTGATTTAATTAAGTTTAATTCCTCCTTGATATTCCCACATGTCATTTACAATAGATTGGTCTGTCACTTCTATCCCTATGTTTTTGTTTGCCTCTTTAATACCATTAAAGCCTTCAAGTGGCCAAAGATTCCCATTACTATAACCTTTCTTGTTAAAATCAAGTAGGACTTTATAGTGTTGGAAATGATAGGAAAGATTACCAGCTGCTTTCTTAATGTCGGCGCTTATATTACTATCATCAAAGTTCTTATTATCCAAGAAATCTTGTCCGGATAAATCACCATGTATCAAAGATTCATGAAATAAAGTACCTATGCCATCAGAAATCTTCGCAAGCGAGCTCTTTTCATTATAAACGTCTGAATTAAGAGAAATATTTACCTGACCACGACCATTACCATCAACAGTAGTTGCAGTTTCCCCAAGATTTCCATAATTTAGAGATTTAGCGTTATAATTTATATCAGCCCCACCCTTACTATATTTTCCATCCTTTTTATAGGTATGCCCCGCGATTGTTTGGCCTTTTGCTGCATATTGTCCCAAAAATCTTTTACCGGCTTTTGTAGTTGCAAATTGATTAAATGCGCTATTTAAGGTTTTATTTCCTGTTACAGTTTGATCAATTCTTATAGTATCTCCTAACGGATCATTAAAACGAATCGGATTATTATTCATCGAAGAGTATAAACTCTGCGCATAATCCGGTTTAGGATCTATCTGCCACCATCGGCCTATTTGCGGGTCAAGACTTCTGAATTTAGTATCATACATTTCCAATCCACTTCCATCAGAAAACTCTTTTGATTGTAATTCAGAACCTTTATTGTACTTAAACTTATTTTCTAATTTCCCTAATGCTCTGGATGATATCCCCGCCATAGTTAATCCAAACGGATAATAGTGCGTCTCCTCTCTCAAAGAACCTAATTCATGGGTCAGCATAAAGTTATCAAAATATA
>CAYLVR010000199.1:0-6449 GCA_964387165.1 uncultured Chitinophagaceae bacterium
AACGGCGTAATTGATGTTAATGATAGAACTGTGATTGGGAATCCCTATCCCGATTTTACAGGGGGGATCAGTAACAGATTTATCTATAAGAAATGGGATCTCAATGTAAATATCTCTTATGCATATAATTTTGACGTTGCCGCTGCTTTGGAAACAACTACTTTAAACCTGGCTGGAGCATTTAATGCTACGAGAGAAGTAAAGGATCGATGGAGATCATCAGCAGAACCTGGAAATGGACGTGTTTCTGCTTCTTTTCATCAATCAAATTTGGATAGAGATGTATCCTCTTCAAAGTTTATCTATAATGTGTCCTATCTGAAAATTCAGAATTTGAGTGTAGGCTATACTTTTAGTTTAAACAACATCAAGCAATGTAGATTATCTCTTTCGGCTCAAAACCCCTGGCTTATAACGAACTATAAGTATGGAAATCCAGACGTTAACAGATATGGAAATAGTGCATTAATGCAAGGTGTCGATGAATATGATTATCCCTTAACACGAATTCTTGAATTCGGAGCAACAATTACATTTTAATATTTCCCCAAATCATATATTATGAAACAATATTGCGTTGCAATTATATTATCCACCTGTATATTCATATTTAGCTGTAATGAAAAGGACTTTTTAAACGAAGTGCCGAATGCAATTAACACCGAATCCTTTTTTAAAACTTCAGCGGATTTTGAACAGGCCATTAATGGATGCTATGTAGGACTGCGAGGTGTTTATTCAGGTGATTATAGTGGGTCTTTTATGCTGATGGGTGAATTACGTTCAGATAATACCACGGTCGAAGTTACCAGTTTGAATGCGGGCCTAAATGAAATGTATGAGATTGATAAATTTATAGAGAACGATGGTAATTATCAAAATTTTTATACCTGGACCAATTCCTATGTATCTATCGGAAGATGTAACAGCGTACTATATTACATTGATGCGAAAGGTACAGGAATTGCTAACATCGACCGCTATAGAGCCGAGGCAAAGTTTTTAAGAGCATTGCTTTATTATCATGTGGCGCTGTATTGGGGAAATGTTCCACTGGTAATTACAAAAGTTAATTCAATGACGGAAGCTTTTGAATTAAATAAACAAGTTTCAAGAGATGTCGTATTTGAACAGATCGTCTCTGATTTAAATGATGCCAAAGATAATTTACCAGAAAGTTATGATGCCGCAAATAAAGGAAGAGCAACCTCAGGTGCAGCAAGGACACTTTTAGCTGAAGTGTTAATGTGGCAAAATAAATATCCCGAAGCTCAGGCTGAACTTAAAGAAATTATCAATAGTAATAAATATCGGATCCTGGATGATTATCCATCCGTTTTTAGCATAGATAATGAAATGAATGATGAAATTATTTTTGCCTGCCAGTTTCTTGCCGGACCTTACAATCAGGGAAGCAATCACATGTACACTTATTCACCATGTACTTCTGATAGACTTCCATTTGCTCAAAACACTGTCGCAGCAGGAATGAACATTCCAACACAATCTTTGATTGAATCTTTCGAGAATGGTGATAAAAGGCTCGGGATGATCGACACTACCTTTATCGATCCTAACCTTGGAGATGATTATCATGATGTAATTGTTCCATATACAAAAAAATATTGGGATCCATATCACGACATACGAGGAATAACAGGATCGGATGTACCAATATATCGATATCCTCATGTTCTTCTCATGCTAGCTGAATGTTATTTGAAAACAGGAGAAGGCGATCCCCTGCCGTTGGTGAATGAGGTTAGGGGCCGGGCAGGTTTGGCAGATTTGTCTGACGTAACATTAGAAGATATCATACATGAACGAAGAGTTGAATTTCATTGCGAAAATGACCGTTGGGGAGTTTTAGTCAGAACTGGAAAAGCTTTGGAAGTAATGACAGCTCATGGCATCGAACAAAAGCAGCAAAGAGTTAGCTACACAAGTCCTGCTTATAATAATATTAGAATACTTTTTCGTATTCCAAGTTCTGTAATGTCAGTGGATCCAACCATGGTGCAGAACCCATAATTTCTATAGAACTAATTACTGAGTTCAGTCTTGATGTATTAAATAAGATTGAAACAGACTATTTGAATGGTTAATAAAAGTCTTGAGAATTTTAATTATTAATAGAGATAAGTCATGAAAAATAATTTATTCGGATTGCTGAACGCATGTGTGTTATTTTTTTCTACGTTATCGGTACAGGCACAGCTTCCCGCTGCTTTTAAGCCGGAACAGATTTCCTCAGTGCGTTCAACCGAATTAATACGCAAATACTTAACGCCAGTTCGAGTTGTATGGACCTCAGATAATAATTCAGGTACCCAGGTAATAAACAGAGAAAGTATTCTGAAACCAGGTAATGGTCAGGCCGACCAGCAAGGGGAGACGACGTATTTGACTTTGGTTAGTGATAATAATTCTAAACCTGGAATTATCCTGGATTTTGGAAGAGAAATTCAGGGAGGGCTGGAAATTGTAGCAACATTATTTAATTCAAATCCGGCAGGAAGGATTCGACTGCGTTTTGGAGAATCGGTTGCTGAAACCTGTTCTGAATTAAGTGTGAAAGGAATGACAGACGCAGGTTGGACATATGGGTCTTATAATGACCATGCCATGCGTGATTTTGAAGTCACACTTCCTATTGGCGGTGTTAAGGAGATAGGACCGACTGGTTTCCGTTTTGTACGAATCGATTTAGTTGAACCCAACAAAAAATTAGAGATAAAGGAAATCAGTGCTGCTTTTGTTTACAGGGATATTCCCTACTTAGGTTCATTTACATCTAATGATGCGCGGCTGAATGATATTTGGATGACGGGCGCCTATACGGTTCACCTGAATATGCAAGAGTATATCATGGAAGGAATCAAGCGCGATCGCTTAATTTGGGCCGGCGACATGTACCCTGAAATACAGGCTATTAATGCTGTTTTCGGTTATAACAACGTTGTACCAAAAAGTCTCGATCTGATACGCGATAACTCTCCTCTACCCAATTGGATGAATAGCGGTTTTGGTATTTGTTCTATGATGTGGGTGTGGTCTCATTTGGACTGGTATATTCACAACGGAGATCTGAAATATCTGGAGGAACAAAAAAAATATCTGTCCGGATTGTTAAGCCTGCTCGCGTCAAAAATTGATGCGGATGGAAAAGAGATTATGGATGGGGCTCGTCATACGGATTGGAATAATATAAATGATCCGGCTTCCCAACACGAGTGGATGCAGGCATCCATGCTGATGACTTTCCAGACAGGAAAAGAACTCTGCAGGATATTAAAAGACAAGGAAACAGAAGCATTATGTACCCAATCAATTGAAAAGCTAAAGAAACATGTTCCACAAATGGCGGGAACCAAACAAGGGGCCGCTCTATTGGCTATCTCAGGTTTAGTGCCTGCAGAAAAAGCTAATGCTGATATACTTTCTGGAAATGGAGCGAATGGACTCTCAGTTTTTTCAGCGCCTTATATTTTACAAGCCAGGGTTATGGCAGGTGATATTCAGGGAGCGTTGGATAATGTTCGTGAATATTATGGCGGTATGCTCGATTTGGGCTCCACCACATTCTGGGAAAATTTCAATGTTAAATGGTTGGAAAATGCTGCGCGGATAGATGAAATGGTTCCGCAAGGAAAAGTAGATGTTCATGGTGACCTTGGTGAGGGTTGTTATGTCAGCTATCGCAAGAGTTTGTGCCATGGATGGGGTGGCGGTATTACTGCGTGGCTTACCAGATATGTTCTCGGCGTGGAGCCAATTGACCCAGGCGGAAAAACCATCAGGATTGAACCTCATTTGGGAGATTTACAATGGGTAGAGGGAACATTCCCAACTCCGCTGGGTGTTGTGAAAATTAAGCATAAGAAAAATAACGCTGGTAAAATAATTACTTCATATAAAGCGCCGAAGGGTATAAAAGTTATTTTAAGTAATCGATAAAAAAATAATCAGGCATTAATTTATTTAATTAATAACTATATGGATCCAGTATTAAAATCAATTCATGAGATGGACAGTGCTCAAATGCAACTGTACAAAAAAAATGTGATGTTAGGAGGTGGCACGCTTGGAGGGCCCACTCTTGCAAAAGGAAAAGGCGTACGGGTGTGGGACGCGGAGGGTAAGGATTATATTGATTGTACCTCCCAGAGTTGGGCACTTTATCTCGGATATGCCAATGATGAAATTAATCAGGTCATAAAGGAACATATCGAGTATATGACCCATATACACCAGGGATTTGATAACAAACCACGGTTTTATTTGGCCAATAAACTTGCGGAACTGGCGCCCGCCGGAATGAGCAGGGTCTCATTTACTACCGGAGGTGGAAATGCCATTGAAGCGGCTATGAAAATCAGTTTCAAAAATGTTCAGCCTTCAAGGGATTTTGTATGTCTCCAGGATAGTTATCACGGCACAACGCTCGGATCGATGGGAGCTTCGTGGATCTCTACCAAATCAAGCGGTAAATATGTTGGGGGGAGCCGGTTTCTTCCACTTACAAGAAATTTTGTAAGAATTCCTAATCCCGATACCTATAGAAATCCTTTTAATGTAGATGCTGAAACGTACATAGATATGTGCCTTACAATGACTAGGGAAACTTTTCAAAAAGGTATTGCGGGGAAACCGGCAGGCGTTATTGTTGAACCGATCCAGGCGAGTGGGGGACAATTAATATTGCCCAGGCGTTACTTGCAGGAGCTTAGAAAACTTTGTGATGAATTTGAAACCCTTTTAATTTTTGATGAGATACAAACGTTTGGCAGGATTGGTGAAGTATTCGCTGCAAATTACTTTGGAGTAACACCTGATATTATAGTCCTTGGTAAAGGATTAGGTGCAGGGTTGCCACTTGCAGGTATAATTATATCGGATAAACTTGAGGGATTTTCTACAGATGCAGAAGAGCTTCACACGTTTGCAAATCCAACCCTTTCGATGGTTACTGCAGCCAAACAGTTGGCGTTACTTGAAAACGGTGTATTAGAGAATTGTCGTAAAATGGGCAAATATCTTGGAGACAACATAAAGGAAATGATGAAAGAATTTCCTGAAATAGGCGATGTTAGACAGGCCGGTTTACATATTGGAGTTGAATTTGTCAGGGACCCTGTAAGCAAAGAGCCATTAGCCGAGGAAACGATAGAGATCAAAAATGTTGGTATTACCAACGGGATTATATTCGGGTTAGCTGGTACCAGAAAAAATATTTTGAAAGTAAAGCCCCCGTTGATAGTTAACAAGAACGAATGTGATGAAATTTTGGAAAAGTTTAAAAAATCAGTTAACCAGGTGCTAAGAAAATAATTTTTAAAAAATGGCTTTGGGCATGGATAAAAAAACGCTCATCGCAAAGAAATTTGTCCCTTGCGCATAAGATTTAACCTGGTACTCTAATCCATTATATAAACAGATTTGCATAATAAAGCGCCCTAATTCGAATAAGAATTATGAGTTGGGGAAAGATCGCAGAACAATCATTCCCGGTTAATCCAGGAGCGATAACTTTTAATTGATAAAAAACAACAGATTATGAGAAAAATAGAAAAATCAAAAGTCGCTGTAATCGGTTTATCGTTAGAACTATATCACCACACCTGGCCAGATTATATTGAAAAGCAGGAAATACAATTAAAAAAATTTATAAGCGGGATCGAAGGATCTGTCGAAATTTTATTTCACAATGTTTGTTATTTAACGGAACAGGTAGAAAATAAAATTTCACAGGCAAAAAATAATCAGGCAGATGTTCTATTAATAGTACCCATGTGCTACACG
The DNA here is from genome assembly GCA_964387165.1 of uncultured Chitinophagaceae bacterium. Taxonomy (GTDB): domain Bacteria; phylum Bacteroidota; class Bacteroidia; order Chitinophagales; family Chitinophagaceae; genus Flavitalea. The sequence continues at coordinate 5,803 of CAYLVR010000199.1, forward strand.
GCAAGTTATATGTCAGTTCCGGCACTTCTTGAGACCAATATCCCTCTTATTATTTTTAATACGCAGGAGCTTTATGAAATAAAAGATGGTTTTAATGATGATGATCTTGTCATGAACCATGTGATTCAGGGTACTCAGGATATAACGAATGTGCTTGTTCGGGGGAATAAAGTTTTTGGATTGGTATCGGGACATTATCAGGACGAAAATGCCATTAATGATTTGAAGGAATGGATTGATGCTGCCAAAACACTTAAATGCACAAAAAAGAGCCGTGTTGGCCTTTTGGGCGCACCATTTCAGGATATGGGAGATTTTGGAATTGATGAAACAATGATGGGTACTAAATGGGGACCTCATATTATTTATCTAGGCCTGGGGCGGTTCCATGAGATTCTTGAAAATATTGATGAAAAGTCCATAGACATTACTGTTGAAAAAGACAGGGATTTTTTTGAAATTGATGAAAAACTTTCGGAGGCAACCCACCGTAATTCAGTAAAACTTGAATTGGCTTTAAGAAAGTTAATTGAAGAGAATAACCTGGACGCTTTTACGATGAATTTTCTTGATATTGTAAACGACGGGCGCTTTAACGCAATTCCATTTTTAGGAATCAACAAGATGTTATCTGAAGGGCTTGGTTA
>CAYLVR010000199.1:6459-6891 GCA_964387165.1 uncultured Chitinophagaceae bacterium
AGGGGATGTTTCAAGAGCAGCATTAATGTCACAAATGCGACTGTTATGCGGGAGTGCTAATTTCACAGAAACCTACACTGTCGATTTTAAAAGGAACCTCATATTAATGGATCACATGCAGGAATGTAATCCAGCTTTTGCGCGTAAAGACAGAAAGATCAAGCTTATTCATATGGATTTTTGGGCCAAGGGAATAGGCCCCTATTCTGGTATGTATTTTACGCTTGAGCCGGGTCCGGTAACACTGGTAACTATAACAACAAAATCGGATGGTTCATTTTATTATGTATGTTATGAAACAAAAATATTTGATGCAGAGCCACTTAAAAATTTCTATAAGCCGCATTGGTTCATACAACCGGATGAAAGCGTGGGGAGTTTTCTTACCCGTTATAGTATGACGGGTGCGCCTCATCATATAGTAGCCGTACC
>CAYLVR010000200.1:0-2452 GCA_964387165.1 uncultured Chitinophagaceae bacterium
AAGTACTGGAAAAACAGTGAGATCGAAATGAATCAAGCGTATCTTTATAATTTTTTTTACGAGAAATCGTTTGATCTCTAAGCGACATAAAATGTTTAATGGCTGTTAACAGAACAATACTCACGCTTGATGAATTTCGTAGCATGGAAACCCGGAAACTTCTGCAGGCTACAGGGGAGCTGAGTAATCTGCTGCGTGATATCGGCCTGGCTGCAAAACGTATTAACGTAGAAGTTAATAAAGCAGGTTTGGTGGATATCCTGGGTGATGCCGGCACAGTGAACATCCAGGATGAAGAAGTAAAAAAGTTGGATGAATATGCAAACACGGAATTTATCAATGTCCTGAAAAGAGGCACAAGTTGTGCAGGCATAGCAAGTGAGGAAATGGAAGAAATATTGCCTTTTGAAGATACTTCCAGCCGTAATTCAAAATACATTTGCCTGTTTGATCCACTAGATGGCAGCAGTAATATTGATGTGAATATTTCAATTGGCACTATCTTCAGCATTTACAGGCGCATCAGCCCGGTTGGAACAATGGTAGAACAACGGGACTTTCTCCAGCCGGGTAAGCTGCAGGTAGCTGCGGGCTATGTTATTTATGGTTCTTCTACTATGATCGTGTATGCCACACGCCGTGGCGTTAACGGGTTTACGCTCGACCCTTCCATTGGTGAATTTTGTCTTAGTCACCCTAATATGAAATGCCCCGAAAATGGTAATACCTATTCAATAAATCACGGTAATTTTTTCCAGTATTCAAAAGGTGTACAACAGTACATTACAGACTGTCAGCAAAAAAAATATTCAGAAAGGTATACCGGTAGTATGGTCGCGGACCTTCATCGCAACCTCATTAAGGGCGGCATCTTTATGTATCCGGCAGGTGTTACCACACCTAAAGGAAAATTACGGTTGATGTATGAGTGCAATCCTTTTGCATTTATGCTGGAAATAGCAGGAGGAAGCCACACAGGTGGTCGTCAACCTGTCCTCGATATAACACCTTCCTCTCTTCACGAGCGAACGCCGTTCTTTGCCGGCAGCAAAGAAATGGTGAAAGAGCTCTTAAAACATACATCTCTATTATAAATAATTTTTAGATTACAATATCAATAGTAATGTGACGATAAAGTATTCAATCAAAGATTACCAAGCTAAAAAGAACTGATACAAACCTGCCAGCCTCGGATTTTGATTATTGGAAAGGATTTGCCGGACAGGGTGCATACTTTTATAAAGTTGGTAAGGAGGATTCTGTTCACAGTACCGATCTGATGGGCAGGCAGGCCCTTGAATTTCTTGCAACCAGGGATAAGCGTAAACCGTTCTGTTTATCTGTCAGCTTTAAAGCACCACACGTGCAGGATGGCAGTCCCATACATAATGGTTTTATCTATAGTCCTTTTTACGAGCAGTATTATCAACAGGAAACCATACCTCATAGCCCTACGTCGGATGATGACTATTACCTGGCCCTGCCCGAGACATTTCGCTTTAATAAAAGAAATATTTCTAATGAGGCTCGTGTAAGATGGAAGCTTCGTTTTTCGACAGATGAAAAATTCCAGGAGTCTGTCAAATCATATTATCGTTTAGTAACAGGTATTGATGATGTAGTTAAGCAGATAGTGGATGAATTGAAAAGATTGAAGCTTGATAAGAATACTATTATTATTTTTTCAAGCGACAATGGCTATTCTCTTGGAGAGCATGGTTTGGAAGGCAAATGGTTTGGATTTAATGAGTCCATTAGGGTGACAACGATTCTGCACGATGGAAGAAATCCTCAAAAAAAACACAATGTTGACGATTTTGTTTTAAATATAGATATAGCGCCTACTATTTTAGATTATGCTGGTGTTAAGATCCCTGAAGTTATGCAGGGAAAAAGCATGAAGCCCCTGGTCGAAAATGCGGAAACGGACTGGCGGACTGCATTTTACTATAATCATTTATTCGAAACCAACGGAGTATACCTTCCTAAGTCAGAAGGGTTCATTACCAAAGAGTACAAGTACATGCGTTACTTTAATGGTAATAATCCGGATGAATTTTTTTATGAAACGCTGTATGATACACGAACGGACTTTTATGAAGTGGAAAACCTCGGGGATAATGCTGCGTTTGCTGAGAGAAAAGCAGAGTTGATTAAACAAATGAAATTGATGAGAAAATCCCTGGAATGATCATGCCTGCAGTTGCGGAATTCAGTATAAATATTTGCATTATTACATGCCTGATTTTTCTTTGAAAAGAACAAAATCAGTATGCAAATCAGGTATCGGAATTTGAAAATGCAGGCGTTTTTTTATCCGGTGTTTAAAAATAGTTTTGATAAATAAGATTAAGAACCATTTGTGGAGTTATCGAAAGTTAGAGGGTAGCAAAGCAACAACAAGGCTTGTCATTAGTTAAAGCTGGATAAAAACAGTGTGTATACTTTATCG
>CAYLVR010000200.1:2462-6883 GCA_964387165.1 uncultured Chitinophagaceae bacterium
GTCTCCACGCAATTTTAACCTTACCTGTTAAATAACTTAGTAAAGTTCTGTTATCGCCAGCTGTGTAAACGGCAGGCTGTTGAAAAGTAATAATACAAACAGTATTATGCTTGCGTTATAAATGAGGTATACAATTAAAGGTGTCAGACAACTTCACTACAATACAATTCCAAACTATTTACCAAACTAAAATTGCTTGATCATGTTAAAGCAAACATTTCGATTTTTAAAAAAAATCTTACAGGTGGGGATATGGCTGCTGTTGCTATATTCTGCTACTCCTGCCCGCTCACAGCAAAAATTTACAGTAAATGGCAGAGTTATTTCAACTGATAGCCTTCCCCTTTCAGGAGTTTCTGTACAGATAAAAGGAGATACTGCGGGAACTTCCACTAATGCAAAGGGTGAGTTTACTTTGCAGGTTAATTTCAACGCAGTATTGATATTTTCTTACGTAGGCTACAATGCAACCGAGTGGACGATCGTTGACCCAAGCTTGCCAATACATGTAGTATTACAGGCAGCTTCAGGTGCCCTCGGAGAAGTGGTTGTTACCGCGTTTGGAAGAAAACAACGAAGGGAAGCTATTGTTGGATCCGTCACATCTGTAGCTCCCGAAGAGCTGAAAGTGCCTTCCAGTAATTTAACTACTGCGCTGGCAGGCCGCGTTGCAGGTATGGTCGCGTACCAGCGCAGTGGACAACCCGGACAGGATAACGCAATGTTTTTTATAAGAGGGGTTACGACTTTCGGGTATAAGCAGGACCCGCTTATCCTGGTAGACAATATTGAGCTTACGCCAACGGATCTTGCAAGAATGCAGGTAGATGACATTGCCAGCTTTTCTATTTTAAAAGATGCGAGTGCAACCTCATTATATGGAGCAAGAGGTGCCAACGGTGTTATTTTAATTACTACTAAAGAAGGAAAAGAAGGAAAGGCCAGGGTAAGTGTACGGGTTGAAAACTCTGTTTCAGAATCAACAAAAAATATCCGGTTGGCCGATCCCATCACTTATATGGAGTTATATAATGAGGCAATTACCACACGAGACCCGTTAGGCGTGCCCCTGTTCTCTCAGAATAAAATTAATAATACAAAAAGCGGAGCAAACCCTTATGTTTATCCTGCTGTAGACTGGCTTAGCGAGTTGTTTAAGAAAAGAACCAATAACCAAAGAGCCAATCTTAATGTAAGCGGTGGCGGAAAAGTAGCCCGATATTTTATAGCAGGATCCTTTAACCAGGATAATGGAATTTTGAAGGTTAACCCCGTTAATAATTTTAACAGCAATGTAAAATTGCAGAACTATCAGCTAAGATCGAATGTAAATATTAATGTTACCAGGTCAACTGAAGTAGTGGTAAGGTTATCAGGCTCTTTTGATGAATATGCCGGACCCATATCCAGCGATGGTTCGTTAGGAACAGATTTATATTATAAGGCACTTCATACCAGCCCTGTACTATTTCCAACCCATTATGCCCCCGATTCGGCTAACCTCTTCACCAAGCATATACTTTTTGGCAATTCAATTGGCGGGAGTAATGCTCAGGGAACATTATATGATAATCCGTACGCAGACCTGATGAAAGGGTATAAAAATTATTCAAGGTCAAGAATGTCTGCACAGTTTGAGTTGAACCAGAATCTTTCTTTTCTTACCAAAGGGTTAAGTTTGAGAGGTATCTTCAGTACCAATCGCTTTTCTTTTTTTGATGTTACCAGGCAATACCTTCCTTATTATTATGATATTGCCAATTACGATAAACAAAGGGATCAGTATTCGCTTATCTGGCTCAACCAGCAACCCGGACAAGCTACAGAGTATCTTGATTTTGTTCCGGGAACAAAAGAAATTAATACTTTTTTATATCTGCAGGGTGTAATAGATTACAATCGTGATTTTGGTGACAATAACATTAGCGGATCCCTGGTAGGTACCCGACAGCAAACGCTTAATGCCAATGCAAATGATCCTGCTACCTCGTTACCCTCACTACAATACTCTCTGCCGTACCGAAACCTGGGATATGCCGGACGACTTACTTATTCTTATAAGAATGCCTACTTTTTAGAGTTCAATTTTGGCTATAATGGCTCTGAACGCTTTTCTTCAAACCACCGGTTCGGATTTTTCCCTACAATTGGAGCTTCATGGGTCGTTTCTAAAGAAAAATTCTGGAAGGGAAAACTAGCGGATGTAGTTTCAAGATTGAAATTGAGAGGAAGTTACGGACTGGTGGGTAATGATGCTATCGGCGCCCAAAGATTTTTCTATCTTTCAGATGTTAATCTGAATGGAGGGAATCCTGCTGTTTTTGGATTTAATAATACTTATATCAGAAATGGTGTTTCAATTGGAAACTATGAAAACAAGGATGTAACATGGGAAACATCCGCTCAAACAAATGCAGGTGTTGAGTTTACGCTTTTCAATAATTTCAATGTAATAGCAGAAGTATACAGGCAACATCGTTACAACATTTTACAGCAGCGTTCGGCACTACCTTCTACTATGGGGCTCGAGGCACCTATAAGTGCCAATGTAGGCGAAGTAGATTCAAAAGGACTGGATATTTCTATTGATTACAAAAAGAATTTTAATAGTGGGCTTTGGATATCAGGACGTGCAAACCTTACTGTTACTGAAAGTAAATACAAAGCTTTTGAAGAGCCGCAATATGAGGAGCCATGGCGTTATTTAACAGGTCAGGCTGTAAATCAGGTGTATGGCTATATTGCAGAAAGGCTTTTTGTAGATGATAAAGAAGCTGCGTATTCGCCGCCACAACAATTTGGAGATCTTCCTCCGAGAGGCGGTGATATCAAGTACAGAGACGTAAACGGAGACGGGATCATTTCACAAAAAGATATGGTGCCTATAGGATTACCTACCACCCCGCAAATAGTGTATGGTGTAGGGATTTCAACAGGTTTTAAGGGAGTTGATGTATCTGCATTTTTTCAGGGGCTTGCGAGAGCAACATTTTTTATTGATCCTGTGGCTACTTCCCCTTTTGTTAATAATACCCAGTTGCTGGCGGCGTATGCCGATAATCACTGGTCTGAAGAAAATCAGAATCTCTATGCTTTATGGCCCAGGTTTTCCAACAATTTGGTAAACAACAACGTGCAGCCCAGTACATGGTGGATGAGAGATGGTACCTTTTTACGGCTTAAATCTCTGGAGGTAGGCTATTCTTTTTCTCAAAAGCTGGCAAAACGTATTTACATGGATAATTTTCGGATTTATTTCAATGGGCTTAACCTGCTAACATGGAGCAGCTTTAAACTTTGGGATCCTGAAATGGGAGGAAATGGTTTGGCATATCCCATTCAAAAAGTATATAACATTGGAATTAACCTGAACTTCTAATTTAAAAGGGTATGAAACTAATACTAAAACTAATTTTTATAATATTCATAATAACATCTGTTGTTTCCTGCAAAAAATATCTCGACGTAACTCCTGATAATATTGCAACAATAGATTATGCTTTCAGAAACAGGAACGAAGCCGAAAACTATCTTTTTACCTGTTACTCCACACTTCAGAGAGGAGGTATGGCCAACATCGCCCAAAACCCGGGATTTACAACTTCCGGGGAAGTAATTTATCCCAAAATTTATAATGATGTAGGGTTTGATATTCTACGGGGAACTCAAAACACTATTTCTCCGGCGTTGAATTATTGGGACGGAACAAATGGCGGCGTTCCCTTATTTATAGCAATACGCCGGTGCAACATTTTTCTTGAAAACGTAAATGAGCCAGTTGATCTTAGTGATTCCGAAAAAAGGAGATGGATCGCGGAAGTAAAATTTTTAAAGGCATATTATCATTTCTGGCTGGCCAGGATGTATGGACCTATCCCGATCATGAAGCAAAACCTGCCAATAGCAAGTTCTACCGATGAAGTACGGGTAAAGAGAGAGCCGGTAGATTCCGTGTTCAATTATATTGTACAATTATTGGATGAGGCGGCAGTTGATTTACCGGTACAAATAAGTAATGAAATAAGCGAACTGGGAAGAATCACAAAGTCTATAGCGCTTTCGGTAAAAGCAGAAGTTTTAGTGACACAGGCCAGCCCTTTATTTAACGGGAATACGGTGTATGCTAATTTCAAAAATAAAGACGGGCAATTCCTTTTTTCTTCCACTGAAGATCCTCAGAAATGGAAAAATGCGGCAGATGCTTGTAAAGCTGCGATTGATGCATGTGCCGCAGAGGGAAAAACATTGTATAACTTTATTGTGCCGGCTAATGTTGCCCATGTCTCAGATTCTACCAGGCTGTTGTTAACGCTGCAAAACGCGGTTACGGATAAGTGGAATAGTGAAATTATCTGGACTAACAATACATTATTTCCCCATCAGGCCGCGTGTATGGCGAGATTAAATACGGCGGCTTTTAG
>CAYLVR010000201.1:0-6803 GCA_964387165.1 uncultured Chitinophagaceae bacterium
AAACGATCAAGGTGGTTAAGAACAGGTTTTAATAAATTACTTACCAATCATTAATTTAAAAGTCTGCGCTGGGCCGTTAAGTAATTGGGAAAAAACCAAAAGAATGCTTTATTCATACTTCTACAGGCAGTTGCTGAAGAACAAAAATATTTTTATTAATCAACAAGCAAACGCCCGGTTCTTTTAAACGCATACTTCGATCTTATTCTGCTTAAAGTTTCAACGGTAATGCCCAGGAACGAAGCAATATATTTCAGCAGCACCCTGTTAGCGAGGTGATTGTATATATTCAGAAAATGTTCATATTTATCCTCTGCTTTTGCTATTCTTGTAATGAATGCCCTTGCTTCGGCATCCCTGTAATAACGCTGTAATAATTTTCTTACTACTATATTAAATTCGGGATGAATAATATATAATTCCTTAAGCGCCGATGTTGACATACAAAGCAGCTTGCAATCTTCGATTGCCTGTATATTTTCGAGTGCAGGAACATTCAGATCAAGACTATAGATAGAAGTTACTAATTCCTGTTCACAGCTTATCCATGTGGTAATATCTCTTCCATTATCATTAATATAACCACGTATTAAACCTTCCTCTATGAAATAAACTTCTTCGCAGATATTCCCCGCTTTAAGAAGAAGATCGCCTTTGTTATAGTATTTTTTCGAGACGTTACTAGCCAAATAATTGATGACCGGCAGACTCAGCGGGTGAAAATAATTAAGGGTTGCGACCAGGGGGCTGATCACAGTTTGGGGGCTTAAGTGCATTGCTAAAACTACAAAATAAATTTATACAGCCATATCAATATCTTTGCAGTCAAATACAGTTTGACTATGCAAATGAATATTCCCCACCAGTTGAATCAGGAAGAAGCCCAGCAGCGAATAAAGGAAGTATTAAAGAATGTGGAGGCGAGATTTGGGGGGCAGGTGAAAGACCTGCAGCAGGATTGGAATGGTAACGAAGGGAAGTTTTCTTTCAGTGTGATGAACATGCCGATATCAGGAACATTAACAATAAATAACTCGGATATTTCGCTCGACAGTAAACTTCCTCTCACTGCCTCTTTTTTTGAAGGAAAAATTAAGGAAGTTATACTCGAAGAAGCCAATAAAGTTTTAAATAAGTAATCATGGGAATAAGCGATAAACTATTTGCAATGAAGAATGAAAAAGCAGCCGCTAACTTAAAAGCAGGAACTGAATTTTTAGAAACTAATAAAAACAAACCGGGTGTGATTGCTTTACCAAGCGGATTGCAGTATGAAGTGATCACGGAAGGAACCGGCGAAAAGCCATCAGCCTCAAATAATGTTACCTGCCATTATCACGGTACATTAACAGATGGCACCGTATTCGACAGCTCAGTTAAAAGGGGACAGCCGGCCACCTTCCCGCTGAACATGGTAATCAAGGGTTGGACAGAAGGCCTGCAACTGATGCCGGTTGGCAGTAAATGGAGATTTTTTATCCCTCCGCATTTAGGGTATGGCGACAGGCAGGTAAGTGCCCAGATCGGCCCAAACAGTACGCTGGTGTTTGAGGTTGAGTTATTGGGTATTGATTAAAGCGTTATGTTTAAAAATTAAACCCTATTTTTAGACCTGCCATAAAACGCTATCCTGCCGGGTCATATTTTTTAATCAAAGGCCGTATATAACTAAGTGTTTGTACGAGCAAAGAAAATTACTCTCAACGATGTTCGCTATTTGTCGTTCGATCTTATTGCTATTCATTTTGTTTATTCACCAGTTTAGCTTTGCACAGAATAATACTCAGATAAGATCAGCTGATTCAAAAAATAATTTTGTTCTCCATAACAACGACAGGGTTGTGTTTCTTGGGAACTCACTCTTTGAAAATGATTTGCAGTATGGCTACCTTGAAACTGCGCTAACCGAAAGATGGCCCAATCAAAACATTACCTATAGAAATATTGGATGGACGGGAGACATGGTGAAAGGTGAGGCCAGAAGTACCTTTACCAATCCTCCGACCGCCTATGAAACTTTACTCGAAAACATTAACAGAACACAGCCCACAGTGGTTTTTATCGCATATGGTGGATTGGAAGCGATGAAAGGAGAAGCAGGGCTCCCTTATTTCACTGAAGGGCTCAATCAACTGATCGACACCATAGATCGTTTAGGAGCGCGTTCGGTGCTGATTTCTCCTATTCCTCTCATGCTACCCGACTCGTCCGGAAATAAGGCCGAGCGTAATTCTTTGATTGATCTTTACTCCAGGAAAATAGCAGAAATAGCTTCATCACGTAACAAATATTTTATAGATGTTCTCAATCCTATAAAAGAAATCCAGCAGGCTGCCAACATTACCGATAATGGTATTCATCTCAATGAAAAAGGGTATTACTACCTGGCGTCTATTATCGAAGACGGGCTTGGGTTACCAAAACGCAACAACGCCATTACTATTAATGTATCCAAAAATGAAATTCAGGCTTCGGCGTCAGCTAAAATAACAGAGCAGGAGAAAAACAACGAACATTTCAGTTTTGTTTTAACTGAGAATTACCTGCCGCTGCCCTTACCCGGTAATATGCAACCTGGTACAGCTAATCTTCAAACCATTAAAATCAATGGCTTGAAAAAAGGATATTACACACTCACCGACGAAAATGCCCAGATCATAACCGCTTCAGCTAAACAATGGGCCGAAGGAGTAAGTATCAGCAGCGGAGCTTCTTTTGATCAGGCAGAACAATTAAGAGAGCTGATCATTAAAAAAAATGAGGTGTTCTTCCAACAATATCGTCCAATCAATACTACTTATATTATCGGATTCAGATCTTACGAGCAGGGCCGGCATTTAAAAGGATTAGAAGATATGAGCATCATCATCAGATGGCTGGAAGGGCAAATAGCTCAAAAACAAATACGTCAGCCAACTACTTATACGCTCACAAGATTAAATTAATACAATAAGCAATTGCTGATTGGTCAAACGATTGTGTCTCAAAAGAAAAAATACACTGATGAAAATGGTTCCACGTTATAAACGTCGATATTTTAGAATTGCTGCTTTTTTATTAATCATTGTCTTTGCAACCTCGCTTGTAAAGCGGAGCTATGATAAAGAAATCCCGGATCCTGATCCGAAAAAAGAACTGGAATCTTTTCACGTGGCTGAGGGCTTTGAAATATCACTGTTCGCATCGGATCCTATGGTGGTAAAACCCATCCAGATGAACTGGGATGCAGAAGGCAGGTTATGGGTAGTTACCAGTACAGCTTATCCTCACACAAAAACCGGTGAAGCTGCCAACGATAAAATATACATCCTGGAAGATACTGATGGAGATGGCAAAGCTGATAAATCAACCATTTTTGCAGAAGGTTTACAAACACCCACTGGCATATTGCCTGGCGATGGCGGCGTATATGTTGCCAATTCAACTGAAATACTCCACCTGAAAGATACTGACGGAGATGGTAAGGCTGATCAGAAAAGAAGAGTTTTGAATGGTTTTGGCACCGCCGATACACACCATCTTATCCATACCTTCCGTTGGGGGCCTGAGGGACATTTTTATTTTAATCAGTCTATTTATATCTACAGTAATGTGGAAACTCCTTCAGGTGTAAAACGCCTGGAAGGTGGGGGAGTCTGGCAGTTGGATCCTTCAAAGCTCGATCTTAATATTTATGCAAAAGGATTAATTAATCCATGGGGACTTCAGTTTACACGCTGGGGACAATCACTGTTAACAGATGGTGCTGGTCATGAAGGTATCAATTATGCTTTTGAAGGAGCAACATTCCTGACTTCACCAGGCGCAGAAAGAATCCTTCGTGGGCTGAACCCGGGACAACCTAAATTCAGCGGACTGGAGATTGTTTCGGGAAGACATCTGCCGGAATCCTGGAATGGCGACCTGGTCACTAATGATTTTCGCGCTAACAGGATCAGCAGGTTTAAACTGGAAGAACAGGGTAGTGGGTTTGTTTCTAAACAGACAGATGATCTGCTTTGGACCGACAATGTAGCTTTTCGTCCTGTTGATATTTCAGTTGGCCCCGATGGAGCCATTTACGTTGCAGACTGGTATAATCCTATCATTCAACATGGCGAGGTTGATTTCTTTGATCCCCGCAGAGACCAGCAGCATGGTCGCATATGGCGGATTGTAGCCAAAAACAGGCCCCTGGTAAAAAAGCCCGAACTCGCAAAAGCCAGTGTGACGGAATTACTTGAGGCACTGAAGCAACCAGAAGACTGGACGCGCTCGCAGGCCAAGCAGGTATTAAAGGCAAGGGGCGCCGCAGAAGTTATTCCGGTATTACAAAAATGGATCGATAATCTTGATAAGAACGATAAGGAATACGAACATCACCTGCTGGAAGCGCTATGGACCTACCAGACACTGGATGTTGTGAACGAACCCATTCTGCTACAACTGTTGAATGCCAAAAATCACCAGGCAAGAACAGCAGCATTAAGAACGCTCAGATCCTGGGGTAATACAATCAGTAATGCTGCCTCGCTGCTCACTAAAGCCGTTGCCGATGACCATCCGGCTGTACGTCTTGAGGCTGTGATATCATTAAGAAAAATACAGACTGCGGAAGCGGCTAAACTGGCGCTGACCGTACTGGATAAACCGATGGATGACTTCCTGGATTATGCGCTTTGGCAAACTGTACGCGAGCTGGAACCGTATTGGATACCACGGGTTAAATCGGATCAGCATTTTTTTGGGGATGATCAAAAAACTGTTTTTGCTTTAAAGTCGGTCAATAATCCTTATGCCATTACCCAAATGGTTAAATTATATGAGCAGGGCAAGCTGCCGGAAAAATATAAAAAAGATGCCCTTAGCGCTATTGCTAAATGGGGAGCGCCACAGGACCTTGATATTATACTAAATATGGTGGTTAATAGTGCGGACCATGAGGAACTTGTGGAACAGCTTACCACACTGGAAGATGCCGCGCGTCAGAGAAAGGTTAAACCTGGCCGGGATTTAGATAGAATTATCAAATTAATTGATAATGAGGATCAGTCGATCGCTTTAAGTGCCATCCATCTGGCTGGATATTGGGGCCTGGAAAAAACGAAGAGTAAATTAATGGGCCTGGTGCAAACAGGAGATAATGATACTAAGAAAGCAGCGCTTGGCGCCATGGTTGCTATGGACAATAGCAAAGCCCAGAAGCTCCTTGAAGAATTGACCGGACCCAGGAATCCTGATGAGCTTCGGGTTCTTGCAGCTACTCAGCTTGTTACCGTTAATGTGCAGGAGGCGGCAAAAGTTTCGGTTGACCTGTTACGTAAGCTGCCAGGCGATGCGGATGTTACAGAGCTCTTTCAGGCGTTTATTTCTAATAAAGAAGGAATCAGTGTATTAGCGAAAGAGATGGGTAATAAAAAAATACCTGAAGGAATTGCAAAATCGGGCAGGCAAACGCTGCAAAAAAAATTACCGTGGAATCGTCACCAGGAAGAAGATGTATTGCTGCTGAAACAATTATTAGAAGCTTCAGGAGGAACGCTACCTGTTGAGTTGATGCCTCAGCAGTTAACGGCGGAGGAGATCAATGAAATTAAAAAAGAAGTAAGAGCCACCGGTAATCCTGAAGAAGGAGAAAAGGTTTTTCGTAAAACAGGATGTCTTCCCTGCCATGCCATAGGAGGTGCGGGTGGGTTGATAGGACCGGACCTGAGCAGTCTTGGACCCAGTTCTCCTTTGGAAACCATAATTCGTTCTATTATATATCCTAATGAGTCTATCAAAGAAGGCTATGAGCTACATCGTGTAATTAAAAACGATCAAAATGACGTGATGGGTTATATCGCAGCTAATGGTAATTCAGAGGTTATTATTCGTGATATGAGTGGAAAGGAAATAGCCATACCTAAAAGTCAGGTAGAGAGCATAGAAAAAATTCCCGGGTCGTTAATGGCGCCTGGTCTAACGGCAAGGCTTAGCCGCCAGGAGTTTGTGGATCTGATCGGGTTCCTTACAAAACTTGGGGAGCCAGGAAAGTTCAGGGTACCAACCGAAAGAAATGTTCGGCATTGGGAAACAATAGTGGCCGACAAGGAGATCAATAAAAAAGTACGCGACGAAGGGGCGGGTGCGCTTAAAAAGGCGGATAAAAAAATAGCTACCTATGCGGTGTATAGCAAAGTTTCCGGTGATCTTCCCATAGAAGAGTTGCCTGTTGTAGAAGGTGCGCCAAACAAGCGCTATAGTGCAGTTAAATTTAAGATTGAAGTGCTGAGTAAAGGAAATGTGCACCTGGCTTTAAATTCAACAGCAGGCATTATTGGTTGGGAAGGAAATAATCCGCTCAAAATCGGGGAAAAAGGTATAACAGTAAATTTATCGCCTGGCACTTACCAGATTACATTAGTGATTGATAGAAGCATAAGAAAGGATGGGGCGTTAAATGTTCAGCTAAGAGATGCGGATAGCGAGCCTGCACAAACAAATTTGATAATGCGATAAAAGTGAGGTGGTTAATATTTGTATGACAATGCCCTTTCTTATTGGGAAGGGCATTGTCATGAAAATATTTGATCCAGTGGGATTATTTGATCTTTGCCTGGTGATGAGTGCCGTTTAATTACAGCTTCTCATTCGGCAAATCAATACGGACCGGTTCACTGACCAGGTTCAAAACAATGATTGATCTTCCCATTCGGCAAATCAATACGGACCGTTCACCGGCCAGATTCAGACAATCATTAGTTAATCTTCCCAGGGAGGAAATAAACCTGTAATAGTTAATCCAAATTGATTATCTCATTTGATCGGGGGCAGGATAGGAC
>CAYLVR010000202.1:0-6800 GCA_964387165.1 uncultured Chitinophagaceae bacterium
AAGCGCCTTATCAGGATCACATTTTACATTAAAACTTAATTGTGGTGAATTAAGGCCCATTAATAAAAATATCTTCTTATTTACCTTGTACACAAGTGTATCCGGTCCGAAAGGTAAAGTTTCGTCTGCGCCAGTTTTTAATAAACAATAATCTCTTATTTCTTCGATATTCATAACTTACCAGGCCGGGTTATCTTTATGGATAAATTTCATCATCCCCGGATTTATGGGGAAAGACTAAATTTAAGGAATCCCTGATTCAAAACATGTTTTAAATTACAGGATGAGAAAGATCATCCATATCGACATGGATGCATTTTATGCAGCAGTTGAGCAACGCGATAATCCGGATCTTCGTGGTAAGCCGGTAATTGTTGGCGGGTTGCCTGAAGGCAGGGGTGGAGTAGTAGCCACTGCCAGTTACGAAGCCAGGAAATTCGGCGTGCGGTCTGCAATGCCTTCTAAAAAAGCGGCAGAGCTCTGTCCTGAAGGCATTTTTATACGACCAAGGTTTGATGCATATAAACAGGCATCTAATCATATACGAGCCATTTTTCATCGTTATACTGATATCATAGAACCTTTATCGCTTGATGAGGCATTTCTTGATGTTACCACCGATAAACTGCAAATAGGTTCTGCAATTACTGTTGCTGAAGAAATAAGAAAAGCAATAAAGGATGAACTGCAATTAACCGCCTCTGCCGGGGTATCCATAAATAAATTCGTGGCGAAGATCGCATCGGATATGAAAAAACCGGATGGGCTAACATTTATTGGTCCGTCAAGAATAGAAAGTTTTATGGAAATGCTTCCGGTAGAAAAATTTTTTGGCGTAGGTAAAGTAACAGCGGCGAAGATGAAAAATATAGGGCTGCATACTGGTGCGGATCTTAAAAAATTAGCAGAGTCGGAACTGGTACAGCATTTTGGAAAAACAGGGAGATTTTTTTACCAGATCGTGAGAGGTATAGATAACCGGGAAGTGCAACCAAATCGCGAAACAAAATCAATCAGTGCCGAAGATACTTTTCCGGAGGATCTGTTTACCGCTGAAGATTTAATTAAAGAAGTAGAAAAGCTTGTACCCGTTGTTCACAGAAGATTGATAAATCACCAACTCAAAGGAAAAACAATTACGCTGAAGGTAAAATACAACGACTTTAAATTGATTACACGAAGCCGGTCACTTGAACTATGTATTGATGATATTAATATTATCCGGCAGGCTGCTATTGAATTGCTGAGCACTTTGTTTCCTGTAGAAAAAGGTATCCGGCTATTGGGTGTTACGATATCAAATTTTGGTGAGAATCTTAATATTGAGCATAAATCATCAACCAGTCAGTTGTACCTGTTTTAAGAGTCCATCCGGATCAGTTATAAATAACAAAAAATACAAAAAGGTATTACTCGTTCAGCAATAAGTAAGGCAGAGTACTAAAAAAGCTGTTAATCTTAACGGCAAGCCTGCGTGTGGAACAATAGTTGTCTTAAGTTTGTCTACCTAATTCCTGGCAAAACAACTATTAGTATACGAATAAACTATCTATGCCAAGGCTCATCTTCCTTTTATTATTACTGCCTGTTTTTGCTGCCGCTCAGCAAAGGCTTAGCCTGACTGTTAATGGTGGCTTTTCCAATTATAGCGGTGATCTGCAGGAAAAAAGATTCGCTCTTGATCAGGCTAATTTCAGCTTTGGAGCCGGGCTTGCCTATGAGCTGTTCCCTAAGTTTCTAATAAGGGGAGAGTTGCAGTATGGAAAACTTTCAGCGGATGATAAAAAAGCCCAAAAACCACTTTTAAGGGATAGGAATCTTAATTTTAAGTCTTCTGTAGTAGAAGCAGGTTTGCTTGCTGATTATTCGTTATATGACCTGAATGCAGGAAAAGCCATCACTCCCTATATTTTTGCAGGGGTGGCACTGTATCGTTTCAATCCATATACGCACGATTCAACAGGGGCTAAATATTTTCTTAGAAACCTGTCCACCGAAGGTCAGGGGTTAACTCCTGACAGGGAAAAATACAATCTTGTTCAATTCGCTATTCCTTTTGGTGGTGGTTTCAGGTTTCGGATAACAGATAATGCATACCTGGGTTACGAAATCGGGCTCAGAAAGCTGTTTACCGACTATATCGATGATGTAAGTACAACTTACGTTGATCACGATCTGCTGCTGCAAACAAAAGGTGCTAAAGCTGTGGAATTGGCATACAGAACGGATGAGATCAAGTCAGACCAGCCATATCCCACAGGAGGAGCAGTTCGGGGAAGCGCCAAATACAAAGACTGGTATTACTTTTCTACTATAAAACTCTCCATTGGCATCATGAATGAAACGGGGAAATTATTTGGCAAAAAAGTGGGAAAAGGCAGCGTTGATTGTCCACGCATGTAGAGTACTTTTGCAGCTTAATTTATTGAATGGCCTACAAGAATCAGCAGCATTTTATTGAAACCCTGGAACAGGCGGGTGAGCTTTTACGTATTAAGACCTTTGTTGATCCAAAACTGGAAATAGCCGAGATCACAGATCGCATCAGTAAAACACCGGGCGGGGGGAAAGCACTGCTTTTTGAAAATACAGGTTATGATTTCCCGGTATTGATGAATGCCTATGGCAGTGAAAAAAGAATGTGTCTGGCTTTAGGTGTTGAACATTTGGATGATACTGCCAAAGAAATAGAAGGATTGTTTAAAATGCTTTCGGCCCCTAAAGAAAACATCCTCGATAAATTAAAACTATTACCAAAGCTCGGGCAGTTCGCCTCATGGATGCCTAAAATAAAAAGCGGGAGAGGAGAGTGCCAGGAAGTTATTATGAAGGATCCTGATATAACCAAACTCCCGGTAATTACCTGCTGGCCTAAAGATGGAGGTCCGTTTGTTACACTGCCGATTATTCATACAAAAGATCCTAATACAAATTCAAGGAATGTGGGCATGTACCGCATGCAGGTTTTTGGTCCAACATTAACCGGTATGCACTGGCATAAACATAAGGTAAGCGCCAAACATTTTAATGAATATAAAAAGCTGGGAATTAAAATGCCGGTGGCTGTTGCACTGGGTGGCGATCCTGCTTATGCTTATTCTGCCACTGCCCCTTTGCCGGAAAATGTTGACGAGTATATGCTTGCCGGCTTTTTACGTAAGAAAAAGGTAGAGCTGGTACGCTGTATTACACAACCAGGAGTTGAAGTACCTGCAGATGCAGATTTTATTATTGAAGGATATGTTGATCCGAATGATGAATTAATATGGGAGGGTCCGTTTGGAGACCATACAGGGTATTATTCATTGCCAGACTGGTACCCAAGATTTCATATTACAGCTATTACGCATAAAAAAAATCCTGTTTATCCCGCCACAATAGTTGGCATTCCGCCACAGGAAGATGCATGGTTAGGAAAAGCAACAGAGAGAATATTTTTGGCGCCCATTAAAATGACAATGGTTCCTGAGATCGCAGATATGGATATGCCGGTTGAAGGTGTTTTTCACAACCTGGTGATCACAAAGATTAATAAAGAATATGCAGGACAGGGACAAAAAGTAATGAATGCCATGTGGGGTGCGGGACAAATGATGTTCAATAAAATACTCGTACTTACAGGTGCGCCGCATAACCACGAACAATCATTTCATATTTCAGATTATAAAAAACTGGCGCAGGATGTTTTTAAAAATATGAATCCTGCAACAGATATTTATTTTTCTTCGGGGCCTATGGATGTGCTGGATCACAGTTGCAGCAAATTAGGTTTTGGGGGGAAAATGTGCCTCGACGGAACGTGGAAATATGAAGAAGAGAAAGAGGAATCGGTTAGCAGTGAAATAAGGTTTAATAAAAAAGATATTTTAAATAAATACCCTGAAATAATAAAGATCAATGATTCATTGCTGCAGTTGGATATACCCTGTATAATAATCAGCGTTAAAAAAAACAGGAGAGGGCATGTAAAAGAGATACACGGCAATATAGTACAATTGATTAAAGGCATTAAAATGATATTATATGTTGAGCATACTGTTAATGCCAACGATCTGCCTGTAGCATTATGGAGATTTTGCAATAACGTGGATCCCAAAAGAGATAATATATTAATTGATCAGTGTATGGGTTTTGACGGAACAATAAAAACAAAGGAGTTCGATAATTTTCAGCGTGACTGGCCAAATATTATTGTTGCCACAGAAGATACGATTCGTTCAGTGGATGCGAAATGGAACTCCCTGGAAATAGGAGAGTTTATTCCATCACCTTCATTAAAGTTCGCTGACCAGCTTTATGGCGAGGAGGCTGTAGCCAATATCTAACTTTTTTTGATGACTATTTTCTGTGTGCCGTCAGAAACGATTTCGTTGAATTCCTCTTTTACTTCAGCGTATTGTGCAATAGGTATTATATTTTTTTTAATAATAAAATTAAGAATACTATATACTTTTTTTGATTCCTCGTTGTACCAGAAGTTTGTTTGGTACTTTACATAATCATTTTCAACACTTGCCTTTTTGGGTAATACATCTACCTCATAACCTTCAGGAAGATTATAAACCGTAGTATCAGTAATATGTTTGGGAGAATCGAAGTAATAATCATGTGTGCGGTCATTTGCGCCTGGTAAAACAGCATGAACCAGCCCATTAATTCGTGCTTTAAGAAACATTTTTGACCCTGCCGAAAATTCAGGGATTTTTTCTATTGCTAATTCAAGTTCATACTCCTGTACATTTTTCTTAATTAACGCAAAATCATCAGGTTGTTTAAACCCGAGTTTGTTAACTATATATTCTTTTTGTTTATCCGATTTTTCTGTAGATATTCCCTGAAGATCTTCTCTAAAATTTCCCATACAGAAAATTTTTGATATCGCCTCGCCTGATCCGGATTCTGTCAGGGATATATCTGTCACCGTAGATATTCTATTCTTTAAAGGATCGCTTGCGGGTGTACGGACAAGTTTTCCACCATTGTCAGTAATAAGCAAAGCATATTTATTTTCAGTAAAATTACTCAGATAGTCAAAGTCGATCGTTTGACTGGTGCATTCAAGCCAGATAGAATCAGTTTTCTGGGGCACACAAAGAATCATATGATTAAACGAGTTCACAGAAAATTCCGGGTCTGCTGATGGAAGATTATATCCACCATTAATAAGAGCTACATGACTTTTAATACCTAATACTTTTAATATTGAGTAGATATAAAAGCTTAGCGCCTTACAATCACCATACTTCTTCTCATCAGTAAACTTTGCCGGAAACGGTTTAAATCCGCCAATACCTAACTGAATACTTACATACCGGAAATTTTTCTGCAAATAATCATAAACGAGTGCAACTTTATCTCTTTCATTAGAGGCATCCTTCACGAGATCTAAAAAGAATGCTTTTCTTTCTTCAGGAAGAACATCAAGACCATGACAAAGCCTGTATTCCCATTCTCCAAACGTTTGCCACGAGCTCATATCTCCCTCAACATTGTAAATTTTGAATTTATTAGGTGCAAGCACAATTGAAGGGTAATAATAACCGGGATGCACGCTATTATCATCATATTTAACCATCGGGAGATTTGTTACCGACCATTTGTAGGTCTTAATGCTCCCTTCGGTTTTTATCTCAGGTGAAATTTTTATGTGCCTCTCCTTAAAACGAAGATCCAGATCAACGGGAATTTTAACAGTAAAGCTGGATGATTGAACAGCTTCCCCACGACCCATAATTGAGTAGTTCGGATATATTAATGTGCCGTGATAATTAATTTGATATCTGTATTCGACAGTCACCGGATAAGCAGCAGGTTTTATTTCATGCATATAATATACATTATCTGTAGCAATGCCACTTCTATCGGCTACTTTATAAATATCCTTTTTTTTAACTTTGTTGATCAGCTTGCCAGCAGCATCATAAAGTTTAATTTCAACATCATCAAGGAGTACCGATTTATCGGTAAACTCGAAAAATTGCAATGCGCTGCTACCTTCTTCGTTTAATACTGTATATACCTGGTGAGCTGTAAATTTTGCCCTGTCAATTTGCGTCACTTCAAAAACAATATCCTCTTGCCTTTTAATAACACCTGCGCCTTTTTTTATTTCTTCAGGTATTTTAGGAAGTGAAGCAATATCGACCTGCCCATAACTATGTGTTAATCCAAAAAATATAAACAGGTAAAATATTTTTTTCATAATTATTTTTTCTTTAGTACAATCTGTTCGTTAAGCAGATCAATCATTTTTTTATAGAACTCCCTGAGTTCAGGGTATTCATCTACGGTATATAAACTTTTTGCAAGTTCAATACGTACTCTCACATGCAATGCTGAATTATCTGGCGATGGGGCCATTTCACGAAAAAAGCTTATAGTTCTGTCTGTATTAACTAATTTGATATTCTTAGGCAGCGCATCAATCACTGTATTGGCCGGTAGTTGGATAATATGGTTAAGTATAAGTAATTTTTTCGTTCCCAGATTTACATTAGAAAATCTTTTACTCGATATAAAAGGGTTTGTTTCAAACCCTGTAAACAGGTTTGGGTTAATAAACTGATAGTCGCCTGTATTTTGAGTGCCAACACTATAAATAAACTTTTCTTCCAGGGCAAGAGTATCCGTCTCCCTGTTATTGATCGTCAAACTATCTATCTCAAGATTTGCATAGCCTTTCCTTATTCGTTCAGCATTTTTTTTATTATCAGTAGAATAGTGTTTCAAGCCATTAACACGTGAATAGTCTTTTCTCATTCTCTGAACATTCCCCTTCAACACACCATCTTCATTTAAAA
>CAYLVR010000203.1:0-6651 GCA_964387165.1 uncultured Chitinophagaceae bacterium
TCATTTTCATTCTTAATAGTATAGCGTTATCCTTTGGGGTAGCGCTTTTTTTTGTCGCGACGGGGTTTTTATGAAAAGCCACATGGGCAGTCCTGGCCCTAAACGATTCGCCGGGGTCCCGCTTCTCACAGTTGCCCGGCTGTGGAGCCCCCGTCCGGGACCCAAAAATGATTTTCATGTTAAAGAGCAGAGGAGTATTGCATTTAGCTGCTGCCTTAGAATATTTGAAATATAAGTTATACTATTGTGTATTGTTTTTACCCCAAAAAGGGGTTTTGATATTTTTCCCTATTTATGAGCTTTGCAATCAGTCCTGAACATACATTAACTGAAGTTAAACCATTTTTAAGATGGGCCGGCGGTAAAAGGTGGCTTGTGCATACAATTAAAGAAAGATTTCTCAAATCTTTAGAATTCAAATCCTATCATGAAACATTCCTTGGAGGCGGTGCACTTTTTTTCGCACAATCTGGCTTGACTAAGGTCTTCTTAAATGATCTAAATGCCGAATTAATTTCGACTTATCAATCAGTCAAAACCAATGTTGAAGATATAATTGAGGTATTATTGACTTTTAAAAATAATGAAGAAGATTATTATAAAATAAGGAGTACTAAGTTTCGAAGACCGATAAGGAAGGCTGCTCAGTTTATTTTTTTAAATAACTATTCATTTAATGGAATTTATCGTGTTAACTTACAAGGAGTTTATAATGTTCCATATGGCTTTAGGAAAACTGAGATTGATTATGACAATTTGCGAAGGGCAGCAAAGCAACTTCAAAATGTTGAATTGATTGCAGGAGATTTCGCTAATACTTTGCAAAACATTAAGAAAAGGGATCTAGTTTTTTTAGATCCACCCTATACCGTAGCTCATAATAACAACGGATTTATAAAGTACAACCAAAAGATATTTTCTTTAGAAGATCAACACCGTTTAGCTGAAATTATTCAAGCAATTGATGAAATTGGAGCCTATTTTATTTTAACCAATGCCGCTCACAAAACTATAGGCGAAATATTTAAATCGGTTGGCAATAGTACTTCTGTGAGTAGGAACAGCCTAATCGGTGGCGCAAACGCAATCAGAGGTACAGTTAACGAGTATATTTTCACCAACATAAACCTTTAGGCGATGAATATTCCAGCCTTGCAATTTAAACAGAATGAAATAACCTTACTCTTATTCGTTTTACCTGCAAAGTATATCTATGAAAATTTTGATGTGTCAAGGAGAGTTGACAATAAGGAAATTGGTTATCAAAGATCCTTTTCACAATTGCGAGTGAAGCAAATATCTAAATACGTCGATAACGGAACCGGTATTTTACCAAACTCTGTATTAGTTAATATTGACGCTACTAAATGTTCTTATGAGCAAAATACTCAAATGCTGACATTAAATGATAATCAGGGACCCTTGGGCTTTATCATTGATGGACAACATAGAGTTTGGGGGGCAAATGAAGCTACTACTGAGATTTCATTGCCTGTTGTAGCTACAACAGGTTTAGCCACAATAGATCAAGCTAAACTATTTGTCAAAATCAACCAATCCCAGAGAGGGGTGCCAGCTTCACTTTATCTGGATTTGTTAAATTTAACGGATGGAGTCATTGAAGATTTTGACGATGAATCCGTGCCTGCAAAACGTAGAGCAATTGAAATCGGAACAAGATTGAACCAGGATTCTGACAGTCCATTATTTGAACTTATAAGAACTACTGGTGATTCGGGCAGAGGAATTTCTTTAAGTGAGTTCGTTACACAGGCTAATCCTTATGTGGATTTTAAGACTGGCAAATTTGCAAATTTTGGTTTTGAAGAGCAGTACTCAATATTTAAAATTTATTTTAAGGCAGTTAAAGGCGTTTTCCTGCAGCAATGGGAAGACCCTAGTTCACTAATACTTAAAACTGTAGGATTTGGAGGATTAATGCAGGCTTTTTATGAAATCTTCCAAATTGTTTCACAAGAAGCAAGAACATTCTCAACAGAAGGCACGATTAAAATATTAACGCTTATACAGGACTTTCAGTTTAATACCGACACTTTGCCTGGAGGTGGTGTAAAAGCGCAGGAGAATGCTTCCAAAGTTATTATCGCAAGTATAAAAAAGGCATTGAAAAACAATGAACAACTTAATGTAAGAATTACCGAATAGATTTTTATGTTAACCCTTGACGAAATTGCAATAGCATTTAAAAACTGCAATGGTGAAAGTAATGATACTTTTAAAGACTATCTGCTTTCAAAAAACATTGCCCCCGAAGATTATAAAACTGGAATAATTTTGGCTAAAGCATTTAATTCAATTCTCTCAGATATAGAAATTTTGCTTGACAAATCCATAATTAACATTTGTGCAGCGGATAATTTGAACACAAAGGGTATTTTTCACTGGGGATTTGTCTCCTCATATTACTCAAATTTCTTCTCAATTCAGGCACTAAATAGGTTGAAGTTAAACTTTCACGTATGGTCAAATTCAAATATTCTTTGTAAGTACTCTAATTATGTTTCACAGGAATTAACTGTGACAAAAAAGGACAATTCTGGAAATTCACATGAGTTACAGTTTCATCAATATTTTGAAAATTATAAAAATTTTAAGACAGGGAAGGGGATAGATCGCTATTGGAATATTGGTCTTTATCAGTCTAAAGATGGCATTGAGACCGCCTTAAGGAATGAAATTAATTATGCCCTATCCAAAGAAAATTATTACGAATTAACATTAGGTCTCAGTTCGTACCAACAAATAGTACGCGACAATACCAAATCTCCCTTTTTGATTGCTTCACCTTCAATTTCGAATCCTTACAACTATTCATATAACAATTTACAATTAGGAATGTCGCGATTAAGAATGGTTGCATATATATTAAACTATGTTGCCAACAGAAATATTGAATATCGTAGTTATTTTCAAAGGAATATGGCAAGGCGTAGAAAAAGCATAGAAGAACGCTTATGCTATACAAGCGAATGGTGCAGAAATTTACTCAATGAATGGTTGAAATATGAGAATCTTTCTTTGGAACTCGATACTGTGACAGTACCAGTTTAATTCGATTCTCACGACCTAATTTATCTAACAAATTCTTTACTGTAGATTCTATAGCATATTTACCCACCATTCCGTTGATGTTGACCCACCCCATTTTTGGGGGACTTTCAATATAGTTCAGTTGGCTATTCCGGGATGTTGATCCACCTGTTAATGCAATACTGTTTTTATTCCTGACTTGATTAACTGCTGACATTCCGGCATGTTGACCCGCCACGAGCGGGTGGGGTCCACCCTCGCAGGCAATAATTCTTGGGTTTTGAGTCT
Organism: uncultured Chitinophagaceae bacterium; assembly: GCA_964387165.1. Classification (GTDB taxonomy): domain Bacteria; phylum Bacteroidota; class Bacteroidia; order Chitinophagales; family Chitinophagaceae; genus Flavitalea. Next base: position 3,340 of record CAYLVR010000203.1, read on the forward strand.
CACCGGAAATTTCACGCTAATCCATTGTGGACAGCTATGCGCCCCCGGCGCTGAGCGAACCGTCACCTGATATTGCCAACACTATTTTTAGCGGTATCATGTTTTGTTTTGAGTATATTGGAAATAGAACTGTATTGCTGGCCCAGCCTGCTGATTGAACCAAGCAAAACGGAAAAGCTGATATCCACAGCAGCGGCTGCTTTATCAGCGTTGCTTCCGTTTTGAGTAATTGTATTTCTAAGCTGACGGCTGTTTTCTTTTGCCTTATTAATTGCATTTGCTGATGAAGTTTTATCGGCTGCCAACAACTGATCCAGTTCATCAAGAGATACCAGGAAATCTTTGGTATTACTTTTCGTAGTATTAACTATTGATTTCCCGGTAGTATCATCGCCCGTGTTATTATCTGCGATGCTGCTTGATTTATTAGAACGGGATGAATTATGATCCTGGGCACGGGGTTTAGTGGTAGTTCCATCACCCGTGTTATTATCTGCGATGCTGCTTGATTTATTGGAACGGGATGAATTATGATCCTGGGCGCTGGATTTATTGCTTGCCTGGTCAGTACCTTCTTCTGCATTTATCTTTGATCCTCCTTTTACAGTTCCATCCCATCCTTTGCGTTCCGCAGTTCCGTCTCCGTCACAGTCTTCATCTGTAATTACTATCATTGTCTCGTCATCTACATAATAATTTGCTTCCGTAGTAATGCTGTAGTTTCCCTTTTCCATATTAGTAAATTCAAATACTCCCTGTTCATTTGTTTGAACAACACGCATTTGCCCACCAGGGTTCTTTCCGCCTTTTACAATTATGCCGCCAATGGGGTTGCCTGGCCGTGCAAGGGATGCAGAAATAACAGCTTCCCCTGATGAAGATGCTCCGCTGTTACCAATTAAAATTTCCGATATGCCATTGTCATCCATATCGCCAATATATACCGGCAAGTTTTTAGTGTAAGATTGTGCGCAGCCGTTGTTTGCAATTACACCAGCGTCTGCCATCCGTTCGTTTTTATTATTTGATAGGCCTTTTTCTTTTTGAATACTGCTATTCCCTGTATTTAGCTCAATTGTCCAGTAATCATCAGGCGTAGTAACCTCGCCAGCCATATCCAGCTTTCCTTCGCTGTTTACCGTTACATCATAGTTTTTTGTTTTGCTAAAACCACCGGTTACTTTTAACAGATAACTTGCGGCAGGCACATTGGCAAAAAGGAAACTACCGCAGGTTGTAGTTTTTGTAGTGGCTACTACCGCTCCGCTATTTCTGTCAGTCAAAAAAACAGCTAACCCTTCAACACCATCGCAATCATCATCAATCCCCTTGCTTGTAACGCGCTTGCTTTCATACATTGGGTTTGCTCCCTGGGTTCCATTGCCATTGTATAATGGATTATTTATTCCCTGTGCTCGTTGTGCAGTATGCGTTAGTTCATGTCCGGTTAGTTTTACCGTAGCCGCACATCCGGTACATTCGTTTGTATTTCCTTCATTAAATACTGGTGCATACTGTCTTCTGCCGGTGGCCAACCCGCTGGCATGATCTCTTCCCGAACGCTTACCCGTTGCCATGCCACTGCCAGCCTCCCGTGTATAGAAAGTAGCGGAAACACCCTGTGATGCTGTTGACGATGGCGCCATTCTTCCGGTTGCGGCATAAGAAGCTGCCGCCGCCCCACCACCATCGCCGGCAATATTACCAACAGCACTAACCGCATCCTGGTTGGTTATAATGCCAGCTGAATTACCGCTACTCCAGCTTACAGTACCGGAGATAACAGCCCTTGAAGCTGCCTGCGACACTGCACCGCCTGCGGCATGTAATCCTGCATTTACTTTCTCGCCAAAAGTGGCGCCCTGTGTTTGTTTGGGTACGGTTACATTCCTACTTACGCGTTCATTATATGCTGCTGCATCGGCAGGACAGGCAAAAGTTTTTTCTTCTGTCGTTCCATCAGGGTTTGTTATTTTTTGTGTAACCGGCCCGCAACTTTCATTGTTCATCATTCGGTTACCACCGGTTCCTTTTGTATTGATAGCATGATTTTGTACAGATGGGATTATTCTTCCATTAGTTGCTCCTGTTCCCTTTGTATTGATGGCGTGCCTTTTTCCTGTTGCCATTCCGCTTGCAGCGTCTCTTTTTGACCCAAATGATTTTGTAATGCCCACGCCAACTGTAAACAATTTTACAAGACGATCCTGTTCTATAGCCACATCTATACCCCGTTGCGGATCATATAAGTTAATGGATGATTTTGTTTGCAGGTAACCTGTATTTAAAATAAACCGGGTGGAATTATTGATGGGATATGCCAAACTAATACTTCCGGAAAAACCGGGGAACAAGTTTTTTCCAGTTCCTTCAAAACGATATAAGGAACGAATAGCACCCGGCTGGCTAATAGTAATACTACCCGGGTTGTTAATGAACATCCCACCTTGCAATTCAGCGTTTACAATTACCCGTTCACCAAATTTAAAAGAGGGCCCAAACAAAAAATAACTATTGATAGGATTAGATTTTGATATTTGGCCCTGTTGCAATTTTCGTTCTGTCAAAAACTTGTTGAGTACCGCGTTGTTGATAGCGCCGGCAACAATGCCGCCTGAAACGCCGATCCCTATATTTCCAAAATAATATCGGCCAAACATTTTTGTGTCCATACCATTACCTCTAAACAGGCTGTTTTCATTACTTTTTCCAGCAAAAGAAACGCCACTGTTAATACCAAAAGTCCAGCCAGATTGTAAATAGCTTCCTTCCCCATTGCTCCCTGTTGTATTCCAACCGCCGTCAACTGATTGCGCCTGCATTCGCAATTTATTACTCCCTGATGAGTTCCAGTCGCTGCCATCCAGGGCTATACTTGCGGTTTTATTACTTCGCGATGAATTATGATCCTGGGTCCGGCCTGAGGTTTGATTCGTAGCTCTTTGCTGTTGTGCATAGCCATTATAAACTACGCATAGCATAACAATCAGAAACAATTGCTGTCTCATCAAAAAAAGATTTATATGGTTAATGATTGCATTAGGGCAGCTAAATCAGGTACGGAGTAATACCAAACAATGCAACAGTTACCTAAAACGCAAAAAATTGTAAGTTGGTATTTTGATGGGTTATCGTTTATAAATTATTATTGGTCAATATTTTTTGAAGAGCGCTCGAAGAGTGAACCGCCCGTTGCATACTGATCATTTATCCTCCATCGGCGTCAATAAAGGCATCATCTTTAAGTCGCGCCGGGTTCTGCATGAAAAGCCGATGCGGGCAGCTCTGAGGCCCCTGGCGCTGAACGATTCG
>CAYLVR010000204.1:0-6627 GCA_964387165.1 uncultured Chitinophagaceae bacterium
TTCAGCACTGACTCCCAACAGCGACCCTTGGGGTCTTCAATTTTTGCTCTTTCTTCGGGGCTAAGTTGTGCTCTTACACTCATTTCCGGTAAAATATCTCTTACCCATGTTATACGATCAAGTTTACTGGCTTCAACAAATTCATGACAGGTGGAGCATTTTTTTTTGGCGAGGGCGAGCCCTTCTTTAGTGTGCTGTTCCTTGTTATTGCAACCTATAAATATTATTGATAGCAGGAAGGCTGCCTTATTAAACTTCATGATCTAAAATAAGGTAATTTTGTATTGTGCAAAAAAGAAGATCAGATACGATAGATTCTATAAATGTTTTACTGGAAGAGTGTATTATGGCTTTTCCTCTTTCTTCGTTTATTATCAGTTTATATAAACAATATCAAACGAGGGGTAGTTTAAGTAAGAAACAATTGAAAGGACTGCATGCAAAAGCCTCAGGTATTGAAGGGTTGGCCCCCGGTAAGCTTGCAGCAGTCGAAGCTATCATTAAAAAAATGCCCGACCGGTTTAAATCAGAAAAACCACCTCTTGCGCCTTTGTATGAAAAAGATGAGGGGCTGGGCAAAAAAATTGAAACTATCCTCACTAAATTTCCTGCACACAAGCGTGTATTGTTCTTTAAATCCAAATACGATTTGAACGAACCTTTTAGCACGACAGAACTAGCGGATCTAAGGAAAATCTATGAGTTGGTATTAAAAAAATAAAAGATTTCGTTTTCTACGATTTATGCCAACACGTCCTGCCATTCTTTTGTTCGATTTAATACAGCTTTAGCATAAGGGCAGAGCGGGAGAACTTTTATATTACCCGCACGTACATATTCAATTAATGCAGCCAGTAGCTGTTTTCCTATGCCGCGGCCTTCAAGTGAAGGATTAACTTCCGTATGTTCAATAATCATTTTATGCTCACCAGCCATTACATAAACCATTTCGGCAAGGCGATTGCCTGATTGTTCATAGTAAAAAGATCCGCCCTTTTCTGTTTTTTCATGTTTTACTTCAATATCACTCATTGTTATTTTTTATTGTGTGACAATTTTAATAGTAACAAGTAATTGTCCGGTGTGCCGCATGGTGTGTTCTGCAGCATGAAAAATTAACCCTAATACAGTTGAAGGTAATTTATTACGGCCCACGCCCCGAAACTCTACCAGTTTTTCTACATCTATATCTTTTAATTTATTAATAGACAATTGAATGCTCTCATGTAACTGGTTAAGTAAAACTGCAACGGATAGCTGCTCATTTTCAAGCCCCTCTTCCGACAAATACTTTAACTGCGAATTTGACAATGCATTACCATCGGCGTAAGTAAACAACCTGTCGAGCACGCCCGCAATATGTTGCAGATGAAAACCTACAGAAGCCGCACCAAAAGGTTTTTCCCATAACCTGTTCTCGGGAAATCCTGATAAAAATTCATTGATTTCTTTATTGGCCTGTAACAATGCATGCGCCGGAGGTTGTAATAAATCAGGGACGCCATCCACCGGGCCGCGCAGCCAGAATTCCGGTTCGTTCATATCCCTAAATGTAAGAATTTATATTTTAGGGATTACGCTGACCTTTTGATCCCTGCTTTGATTGTTTTCGTTCAGCAAGTTCTTTTCGTACATAATTTCCAAAGTTCTTTTCAGATTTGAAAAATGTATTTGTTCTGTCTGTACCTAACACGCGGGAGAATTCGGAATTATATTTTTTTCTTATACCCAATACTTTTTCTTCAGTATCAAGTTCAGGAGTTTTGTTTTTTCGCTGGTCAATTTTTACTTCACGAATCTCGCCTGTATAGCTATTATAAATTGGCCAGAATCGCTGCGCTTCATCGGGAGTAAGGTTTAGATTTTTAGTAAGGTAGGCTATTTTAAGTGCTTCCAGCCTGCTACCGTTGGGTTGTACATTATCCTTCTGTTGTGCAAATCCTGCACTAGCTGTTGTAGCAATAAATAATATTATCAATATTTGTTTCATCAGTATATTTTTAATTCAGGAAACTTTCCAGTTCGTTATCAGGTATTTCTGAAAGCAGCAGTGAAAGGTATTCATCTGTAATATCCACTATTAAATTTTCGGATTCATAGGTAAGAATGGATATATCTCCATCAATATATTTCTCTATTTCATCGTCGCTGATATTCTGTATGCTATAGGATACCTGGTTTTGTGACGAAGAATCATTTTGCGCAAGCGTAACAGTGTTTTTTGAAGGCGCCGGTTGCATTGTGTACCAAACAGTGAATGCGATAATACCAGTAATTGCGGCCGCCACTGCATATTTAAAGACACGGCTGCCAAAAGAAATATTTTTAACGGGCGCCTGTTTTACGGGGGTATTAAGATCAGGTATTTTAAGTGTTTCAAAATATCCTTCCGGAACCGTGTAAGGCGTTTCCTTTTTAGTATTACCAAGGAGTTTGGCCAGTTCCGGGGCCTGTTCCCCAAGTTCCTGTAATATGTTTTTCTCTGCTGCCATAATGTTTAGATAGAATTTAACTATCCAGGTTTAATGGTTCAAAATAAATTCTTCAATTTTTTTTACTGCATGATGATAAGACGCCTTTAGCCCACCTTCGGAGGTCTCCAGCACATGGCTCATTTCTTCATAAGGCATTTCGTCAAAATATCTGAGATTAAACACAACTCGTTGTTTTTCAGGGAGCTGCTGTATTGCCAGCTGAAGTTTCCACTCCAGCTTGTTGGCATCAAAGTCTTTGTCTGCCTTGATAGAATTGCTGATATTCTCCTCCATACCTGTCATAGATATGGCTCCTTTGCGTTTTTTCTGTTCAAGGAAGCTGAGGCTCTCGTTAGTGGCGATCCTGTATAACCATGTGTATAATCTCGCATCTTCCCTGAAGTTTACGAGCCCGTTCCATACCTTGATCAATACGTTTTGCAATACGTCGTTGGCGTCGTCATGATCAACTACCATGCGACGAATATGCCAGTAAAGCTTTTCCTGGTACTTTTTAATAATACCCGTATAACCGGCTTCGCGAGTACGTTCGGTTCTAAATTGCTCCAGTAATTCTGCATCTCCCGATTCAACAGGCATAGCGACTCTTTATTTTGCTAATATACTTTAGACTTGCGCATATTCAATTGGTTTAACGCCTATTATCTATATTTTATGGTGGCATATGTATTGCGTGTCCTTATTTCAAACATCCAACATGAAAACATTCGGTATAATTTTGATTGTTGCAGGTATTGCGATGATCCTTTTCAGGGGATTTTCGGTTACTACCGAGAAGGAAGTAGTTGATCTGGGTCCCCTCGAAATAAATAAAAAAGAAAATAAATGGATCGGATGGCCCACTTACGCTGGAGCGTTGGTGGCTATTGTAGGTGTGGTAATGGTTATATCTGACAAGAAAAAGACCTGAATACAATTTCTTTTTTTTATTGCATGTGTAACTACATGGTGGTAAATGCTATATCATCTGCGTAGATAATGCCACCCTGTTTTGGAAATAAATGATGACAACTTTCCAGGTCCGAAATAAATTCGGTAAGGGGAATGACGACCCTGGCCCGTTCCTTAAATTAATACCAACCCATTAAAGATAATGTTTCCCCTTTAATTGGGTTATAGGTCGCAGGATTTCTGTAACTTTTCCCGATAAAATTTGACGGTATGAAAAAAATGATTGCCTTGCCTCTAATGGGCATGCTATTCTTTACAATTAGTTGTTTTGCTAATACTGGAGAAGATCCAAAACCCCTGGCGATTGGTGCATCAGCCCCTGATTTTAAACTTCCTGGAGTTGATGGTAAATCATATTCGCTGTCGTCTTTTAAAGATGCTAAGGTATTGGTCATACTTTTTACCTGCAATCATTGCCCAACGGCCCAGGCCTATGAAGCCAGGATCAAAAAAATGGTGACTGATTATGCCGATAAAGGAGTGAAGCTCGTAGCCATATCACCTAACAGCCCCTTGGGATTAAGAATTGATGAGCTCGGCTGGTCAGATGTTGACGATTCATTTGAATCAATGAAAATCAGGGCAAAAGATAAAAAATTTAATTTTCCTTATTTGTACGATGGTGAAAATGAAAAGGTATCAAGAGCTTACGGGCCCATCGCTACTCCACATGTTTTTGTATTTGATAAAGAAAGAAAACTGCGTTATCAGGGAAGAATAGATGATACTGAGAACCAGAATAAACAACCTGCCAATCCTGATATGCTGAATGCTGTCAATGCATTGCTGGATAATAAAGAAGTGCCTGTTACCACTACAAAGGTATTTGGCTGCTCAACAAAATGGTCAGAAAAAAATGAGTATGTAAAAAAAGAAGCTGAGGAATGGGCCAAAAAAGAGGTGCCTTTGGAAATGATCGATGAGGCAGGAATTAAGGACCTGATTAAAAATAATTCAAACAAATTAAGACTGATCAATATATGGGCTACCTGGTGCGGACCTTGTGTTACCGAGTTCCCTGAATTTATATTAATGCAACAAATGTATGGCGCCAGGGATTTTGAATTTATCAGCATCAGCGCAGATAATCCTGCAAAAAAGGATAAGGTCCACTCTTTCCTGAAAAAGAAACAGGCAGCAACTAAAAACTATCTTTTTAGTTTAGATGATAAATATAAATTGATTGAGGCTGTTGATCCTGAATGGCAGGGTGCTTTGCCTTATACAATATTGGTTGAGCCTGGTGGTAAAATAGTTTATGCAAAACAAAATACTATCGATGCTTTAAAAATGAGACAGACGATAGTTGAACACGAAATGATGGGGCGCACTTATTAGTAATGTCAAATAACTATTTTCAGTTTAAGCAATTTATTATTAATCAGGACAAATCAGCCATGAAGGTTTGCACAGATGCCTGTGTTTTTGGCGCCTGGGTGGCCACAAAAACAAACCCTGTAAAAGTATTGGATATTGGTGCCGGCACCGGACTGCTTTCACTAATGATCGCTCAAAAAACGAATGCTGTAATAGACGCGGTTGAAATTGATAAAAACGGGTTTGAACAGGCGCAGGAGAATTTTAATGCATCTCCGTGGAAAAACCGGCTGAATGTAATTTATTCACCAATACAGCAGTTTCGGAAGGATCATTATGATTTAATTATTTCGAACCCTCCTTTTTTCAGCAATGATCTGAAAAGCCCCGACCAGGCACGAAACCTGGCTTTGCATAGTGAAGCCCTCAGCCTGGAAGAGTTGTTATCTGCTGTGAAAAAAACGATTTCCAAAAATGGACAATTTGCAGTTTTATTGCCTTTCCACAGGGGCCCTTACTTTGAAGAGCTAATTATACGTAATCAATTATTTATTATAGAGAAACTGGTGGTAAATCAAACTCCCAGGCATCGGCCATTCAGGGTGTGTTATTTAATTTCAGATTCAGGTGTCGAAACAAGAAATAGTACTCTTACTATAAAAAATGAAGAAAATAAATATACTGAACCATTTACTGAACTTTTAAAAGATTATTATTTATAGATGAAAAAAGAGGTGTTGTTAACAAATGATGTGAATTTTCTTCCGGCGGATATTCTAACTGCCAGCAATTTTGAATTATTATATGAAGCTGGTCGTACCCGGTATATTAAATATAATGGAGAAGAAATCCTGAGAATGATTTATCCCGCATTGCGTACAGAAGATTGGGCAACGATAAACGGAAAAATAATAAACGAAAAAATATCAACTTCTGAACAGGGTTTTGAAATAGCTTATGAAATGGAGTTCAACGAGTATGATATTAAATACAAAGCTACATTTAAGATAACCTGCAAAAATGATAAACTGGAGTTTGTGATGAATGGCGAAGCGCTGAGCGATTTCAAGAGCAAAAGAGTTGGCCTATGTGTTCATCATCCCATTCCTGCATGCGAAGGCCGGCAGATAAATATTCTTCATCCGGAAAATAAAACAGGAACATACCGCTATCCGGAAAATATTGCTCCAGTTTGGCCTTTTACAGATATTAAACTCATGCGCTGGAGCACCGATAATAATGCTGTTGAGCTTGCTTTTGAAGGAGATCTTTTTGAAACAGAAGATCAACGTAACTGGACGGACGACAGCTATAAAACCTACAGCGGACCTCAGTATAAAACTCCTATGCTGGATATCCGCAAAGGAGATAAAATGAGCCATAAAATAATACTAACGGCAGAGACGTTTAAATCTGAATTGTCTTCAATACAGGAAGACCACCTTGTTAAAAAGAACTTCCCTAAAATTGGTTACAGTCGGTCGGCAACGCAGGAAATGCTGACAGAAAAAGATATTCAATTATTAAAAGATATCCGATTTGATCATTATAGGGCAGTTTTAGATTTAAACGATCGTAACTGGAAGAATATTTTAAACCAAATAGATGAAGAGGCTGCTAAATTAAATACCGTATTAGAGCTAGACGTATTTTTCAATAATGATCAGTTAAATGAATTTATTGAAGAATTAGAAATAATAAAGGCGAAAGTAGAATGCATACATGTTTTAGAAAAGGATCCGACACCTTCTGAAGCTTTTTATAAAAAGATTTATTCTGATCTGAAACAACGTTTTCCGCAAATTAAACTGGGCTTTGGTAATAGTGGGTGGTTTGCTGATATTAATGGTTGTGATATTGAAAA
>CAYLVR010000205.1:0-6586 GCA_964387165.1 uncultured Chitinophagaceae bacterium
CAGGAACTTTCTGAAGGCACGGCCAAATAGATAATTAATGACTAGGGTGAGCCCCGGCTATTCGACCAGCAAATATCGTGATGGTATTTGTCGAATTTTAGTTTATCATTGTATTCCATACTAATTCTTGCTTAAACTAAATAGGTCGTTGTGGCAAAGTCGTCATTATATCTTGAAAATGAGCTTTTGCAGTCAATAGCAAAAGGTGATGAATCGGCTTTCAGGGAAATAGTCATTCATTATCAGGATGTGATTTATTCAGTCGCTTTCCGGCTAACGCGTGATCGTGCCATGGCGGAAGATATTTTGCAAGACACATTCATGAAAGTATGGCTAAAAAAAGAAATGCTCCCCTCTATAGATAATTTCGGCGGCTGGATTTACCGCATCGCTCATAACCAGATAATGAATGCGCTGAAGAAAATAAGTATCGAAAAAAAAGTAAATAATAGTCTGAGAAGTATTGAAGCGTTCGAGCAGCGCTTATCGTTTGAAAGAGTTGAGCTGAAAGACATTGAATTAATTATAGATAAAGCGGTACAAAATCTCCCTGAAAAGCAGGAACAGGCATACAGGTTAATTAAAGTAAAAGGATTGTCGCGTGAAGAGGCGTCGCGAATCCTTGGCGTAAGTCCGGAAACCGTTAAATCTAACCTGGATCACGCTATGCGCTTTATTCGTGCTTTTTGCATGAAAAGACTTGACCATGGGCTCATTTTTATTATTCCTGTACTTTCTTTTTTATAATTTTTTTGGATTCATACCCCCGCGGTCAATTCACGATTGTCTTTAAGCTACAGGCAACACTTTTTTGTTATGCAAAGCATCCGGCTGGTTGAATTATATGAACTTCTTTTAAAGGGCGAAGCGTCTGATGCAGACCGGGATGAATTTGCGGCATTGGCGAACGACCCTCGTTATGAGGCCCAGGCAAAAACTTTGGTTCTTGAAGCTTTACAAAATTCGACTGGAAAGAACAAGGTTGATCCTACTGTTAGCGATGGAATATTTAATGCTATCGTAAATGCGGTTGCTATAGATACCCGGAAAAGATCAAATTTCACCTTACATAAAATCAATTGGATACGTTATGCGGCTGCTATTTTCCTGGTTGTTTCATCGGCGGCTATTGCAGTATATTTTCTTACAAACAAAAAAGACAAAAATCCTATTGCAAAAAATATAAATAATTATCTAGCCGATTTTGCTGCTGGCGGAAAAAAAGCGATGCTAACACTGGCTGATGGAAGAGTAATTATACTCGATAGTTCAATTAATGGCGCACTTGCCCAACAGGGAAATACGGAGGTAATTAAACTGGAAAATGGAGAAATTGAATATAAAAAAACTGGAAATGTAAATGGGGATGAAGAGTTGATCAATACCATGCGTACTCCGCGCGGTGGCCAGTATCAGTTAAAACTTGGTGATGGTACAAAGGTTTGGCTGAACTCAGCCAGCTCGATATCATACCCTGCAATATTTTCCGGCAACACAAGAAAAGTAAATATAACCGGGGAGGTGTATTTGGAAGTCTCTCCCGATCCAATAAGGCCATTCAGGGTTGTTATTAATGACTCTACTGAAGTAGAAGTATTAGGCACCAGCTTTAATATTAATTCATATAAAGACGAAAATGAAGTTGCTACCACACTAATAGAGGGAAAGATTCGTACTTCAGTAAATAAAAAAGATGGTGAAAAAGAAACAGTCATATTACATCCCGGCCAGCAGGCTGTTGTAACCAACTATAAAAAATTGCAGGTTAACAGTAATGTGAACATCGATAAGATAGCAGCCTGGAAAAATGGGTTGTTCAATTTCGAAAACGCAACACTGGAAGAAGTGATGCGACGAATATCGAGATGGTATGATATAGAAGTTGTTTATGAAAGAGGAATTCCTCAAATGAGTTTTGGGGGAGAAGTAAGCATGAATGTAAGCCTTGCGGGCTTATTGAACGGATTGGAAAAAGCAAACGTTCATTTTCGAATAGAAAATGGTCGCCGATTGATCGTAATGCAATAGGCTCAATATTATTTTCAACCTTATCCTTAAAGATTTATTGTTCGTAAAAAGGAATTGGCAGAAAAAAACCGGAAGTACTCGCGATACTCCCGGCAAATAATTCGGTCAATTTCAAACATCGCTATCAACGAATATTTTTAACAACCAAACCAGTGCAAGTTATGCAAAAAACTGTTAATGATTACCGGTCTGTCTGGTTGAGGCACCGTAATCTTACCAAAACGCTGTTAGTCATGAAACTAACTATTTTCTTCCTAACTGTTGCTTTCTTAAACGTTCATGCGAATGGCAGATCGCAGACAATTACCTTTTCAGGTAAAAATATCGAACTAAAGAAAATTTTTTCTACCATTAAAAAACAAACGGGGTTTGTTGTTTTTTACAAAGCCTCCGATCTTGAAGAAGCGAGGCCTATTACTTTAGAAGTATCTCAAATGCCGCTGACTGATTTTTTGGATCTCACATTTAAAAGCCAGCCACTTGGTTATACGATCGAAGACAAAACGATTATGCTGCATCTTAAAAGCGGCCGCTCCCCGCATCCTGCTAAAATCACATTTTTATCTGTTGATACGACGGTAACGGTCAATGGAAGAGTGGTCAACGAAGTAGGTGAACCACTGGAGGGCGTAACGATAAGCGTAAAATTCTCACAGAAAAATGCTTTAACTGATGCAAACGGCAATTACCGGATAAACCTTACCGACAAAGAACGTACACTCATATTTACTTTTGTTGGTTATCAAACGCAAGAGAGAGTTGTTGGTTCTAATACGAGCATAAATGTATCATTAAGCAAGCAGGTTCTCAATATGGACCAGGTTGTTGTTGTGGGTTATGGTAAGCAGAAAAAACGCGACCTCACAGGTTCCGTGGGGAGCATTCGGTCGGAAGAGATAAGTAAAACAAAAGTAGCTACTTTTCAGGAGGCCATTCAGGGGAAAGTGGCAGGCGTACAAATAACATCTGCTTCCGGAGAACCCGGTGCTGCTGCAAACATTTCAATTCGTGGTGCCAATTCAATTTATGCAAGTTCAAGCCCATTATATGTGATTGATGGTGTTCCTTACGATGCAAACAGTAGCGAAATGGTAACGGCGAATATTGGCAATAAAACGGTATCTAATCCGCTTTCGAGCATCAATCCTAACGATATTGAATCTATTGATATATTGAAAGATGCTTCAGCCACGGCAATTTATGGATCACGTGGAGCTAACGGTGTAATTATTATCACTACTAAAACCGGTAAGACCGGCGCAGCAAAAATAGTTTACGATGGATACGTAGGGGTTGCTACGACAACCAAAAAACTCGATATACTCAATGCAAACGAGTATCTGGAGTTTATGAAGAAGCTTCAACCCTACTCTGCTTTGTTCTATTACGACACGAATGAAGACAATATTTTTGATGATCAGGATATGCTTAGGGACCTGGACTCCCTTCCAAAACATGATTACCAGAAAGAAATTTTAAAACCCGCAATTACACAAAGTCATAATATCTCCTTAAGTGGAAGTAGCGGCGGAACATACTATTCTGCAGCAGTGGGATATCTCAACCAGGATGCGATTGTAAAAAATAACAATAACAACCGTTTTACTTTTCGATCAAATCTTAATCACGATTTCGGGAAAAAACTGAAAATTGGTGTATACTTCAGCACATCCAATAATGTATTTAATGGTCCAAGTCATAGTGGTGGAGGTGCCGGTTTATTTAATGGAGTTGTTCAGAATATTATTATTTCCCGTCCTGTTGAATTTTATGATCCACAATGGGATAGGACTGCTCTTTATTATTCCCCGTTAAGTATGATTGACCAGGCTTATAAATCTATGGCAACCATTCAGAATATGGTCAATGGCAATCTTAACTACCAAATTGCTAGCGGTCTTTCACTAAATCTTAGTGGTGGAGCATTCTGGACGGATTCGAAAGGAAAAGAGTACTATGGAAAGACTACTGATTGGGGTGTTATTGACAAGGGGTTTGGAACCTTGCAGCAAAGTAAGTCGAAGTATATCGTTAATACGAACCAGCTCACTTATGAAAAAAAAATAAGCGCCGCGCATTCGATTAATATTATGGGAGCAATGGAGGTTAATCAGTTTGATTTTGAGTATTTTAATGTATCAAAAGCGAATTTTGCCAATGAAGAGACCGGAATAGATGATATTTCCAAAGGGTCGATAGCTAAAGGTTCTGCCTCAATGCGGGATATAAGCCGAAGGTTGTCTTATTTTGGAAGAATTAATTATTCGTTGTTCAGTAACCATTTGTTTACCGCAACTTTCAGGGCGGATGGATCTGATAAATTCGGAAAAGGTCAAAGGTTCGGATATTTTCCTTCATTTGCATATGCGTGGGTAGCTTCTGATGAGAAATTTTTTAAGGGGATAAAAAATCTCAGCAATCTAAAATTCAGAGCCAGTTATGGGATTACTGGAAATGAAAGAATACCGTCATTCCGATATTTGCCGAGACTATCAAATGCTTTTTATGAGGCTCAACTCGGTTTTGCGCCAGCTTCCAGGGAGAATGCCAATCTGCAATGGGAAACAACTACCCAATATAATATAGGATTTGATCTTGGTTTATTTAATAACAGGATGAATTTAACTGTTGACTTATACAAGAAGCAAACAGAAGATATGCTTATTGAAGCATTTGTACCGGCAAGAACCGGCTATAGTACTCAATGGAAGAATATTGGAGAATTGTCTAACCGCGGTATAGAACTATTGTTAAGCACAAAAAATATCGATTCGAAGAATTTCGGATGGGAAACAAACCTTACGTTCAGCAGTAACAGGAACGAGGTATTAAATATCGGAAATTTGGAATTTGTTCCTGTAATCGTTGGGGGAAGCTGGATTGAAAACGTAGGAAGGGTAACAGTGGGGCAACCTATCGGTACAGGATACGGCTATATATTTGATGGAATATACCAGCAGAGCGATTTCACCTGGGATAACGATAGCGACCCGTCAATACCACATTACAACAGGAATTACGTGCTTAAGGAAGGTGTTGTTTCCCTTACAGGCATTAATGTAAAACCAGGTTATCATAAATTCAAAGATCTGAATGGGGATAATGAGGTTGATCTTGACAATGACAGAACTACCATTAGCCGCAGCGCTCCAAAATTTTATGGTGGCTTTAATAATACGTTCAGGTATAAAAATCTAGATATTAATATTTTCTTCGAGGGTTCTTATGGCGCCCAGGTAATGAACGTATCCAGGTTTCAACTAGAGGCTGCATATCCTACTGCATGGATGAATATCAGCAGGGATTTTTATTATAACAGGTGGACGCCTGAGAATCCAACAAATGAATATGGTGATTTTAACTCGTATAATACGAATTCACGATTAGTATCCGATTATTTTGTTGAAGATGCCTCTTATTTAAGGTTAAAGAATCTTTCTATTGGGTATGCCTTAGGTAGTAATATTTTAAATAAGTTAAGAGTTCAGACGCTTAGAGTTTATTTGAGCGGTTCGAATTTGATTACATGGACAAACTACACTGGCTACGATCCCGAAGTGCAATCTGGGGAACCGCTTATGCAGGGCGTTGACAGGATTTCTTATCCCAGGGCGAAATTTTTCAACTTCGGAATTAATCTCACCTTTTAAAATACTACTAATGAACAAGCGAATTATATTAATTTTTATAGTTGGTTCAATAATTTCTTCCTGCAGTAAAAATTTTCTTGATACAAAACCATATACATTTATTACAGTTGAAAATTTATACAAGAACGCACAGAATGCCGAATTGGGATTGTTAGGATGTTACAGTGCATTGCATGCCGCCTGTTTCCAGGGAGATGGAGGAAATCTGACAGGAAATCCTGGCACGGATGAATTGATCACACTGGATGGATTTGCGGATGTGAATTATTCTCCTTTCGGATTGGTGGGTGTTACCTCTCAAAATGCTACACTCAGAGCAAACTGGGGTAATTTATTTGCAGCAATAAACCGGAAACAAATTATCTGTTGGAAAATATCGAAACAGCGGGTGTTGAAGAAGAAAGAATGATCGAGATGAAAGGAGAAGCAAGATTTATCAGGGGATTAATGTACACCTATCTCGCATTTCAATTTGGAGCTGTACCTGTTTACGACAAAGCTGTACAGGACGAAAATGCCCAGCGCCAGCCTTTAAACGAAGTGTATGATTTTATTATTGCAGATTTAAAATATGGTTATGAGAATCTGCCTCACAGGGCCAACGTGTTGGGGCGTGCTAATAAATGGTCGGCCGCAGGTTTGCTCTCAAAAGTTTACGCCTATCTTGGCTCCTGCAAGAGAAATATGGTGGGACAGGAGCTTGGGTTTGCATTAAATAGTTTTGATTGGGTTAATGAAACGCAAGTAAATGGTGAACTATTAGCAGTCACCCAGGATATTATTAATAACAGCGATTATGAATTAACCGATCGCTACGATCATCTTTTCAGGGAAACAACGAAGGGCCAGCAGGATGAGGAATCATTATTTAGTGTAAGAGCTGAAATTAATTCAGCATCCGGTAACCA
>CAYLVR010000206.1:0-6549 GCA_964387165.1 uncultured Chitinophagaceae bacterium
GCTTGTATGTATTAGCGGCTATCATGCCCACCATCTTAGGGAAGTACTTAATGTACAAGCCGGTTCTATAACCAATGCTGAAAGACTTGCCACCTCGTTGCCCCGCAAGCATGAGAAGGAGTGGTTTTCTGCAAACAACGGCGGTATGTTGTGGCTTAGATAGTATTACCTGATCCATGTATAACCCAATATCACATCCTTTATGCATCCGGGACTTACATTATATTCCTTAGCTAACATTTTTCTTGTGGAAAACCGCGGAACAAATTTTAATCTAATCTCTTTGGCTTGTTGCTCTGTGAGCTTCGCCATATTATTATTCTCCCCCGTACAATCCCTCATAGATATAAGGCTGTTTGCGTAGGCATGAATAATGTTTTCCCGGTTATTCACCCATTCAAGGTTTCCGACACGATTATCTGTCTTTATCCCATTTTTATGATTAACCTGATTTTTGCCACCAACTTTAGGGATAAAATACTCCGCAACAAGACGATGAACTTTATATGTTTTAAAAACACCTTCAATCACTAAGCCCGTACGTAGATACCCCTTATTATCCTTTGCGAATAAAATCATTCTTGTTTTCTTGGAATTTTTCCAATTAACAGTTAAGATTCTCCCGTGGCTACTAATGGAATAATGGCTATGAAGCATAGGCTTCCAAATCTCATTTTCCAGCTCTGAAAACTCATCTGTTATTTCTTTAAGTTTCATGAATACCTCCTGTATTTTCAGCGATAATATCAGCTCTTGATCTGTTAACAACGGTTATTTGTAGTTTATTTTCTGTTACGGCAAGCGGGTCGTGCTTTAATGAACCATCAGAATTTAAGTGATCTATTTTTTGAGGCATTTCGTCCCCTGTCATTTTGTTATGAACCTCAATAGCCTTTATCCTGTCCAATATTGTCGGGCTTTTGAATGCAACAAGCTTTGGCACCATCTTGTTTGTCTCTTCGTCCAATTCTGGCTTATATTCCTTCTGCATCTCCTTACCCTCAGCTATTAGGCGGAGTATTTCCTTCTTTCTTTCGGCCGTGAGTACTTCTATCTTAATTTCGTTTTTAAGCTCTTCCGCAGCCCGCTGAGTGGCTATGGCTTCAATTTTAGCGTTATACCGCCTCAGCTCGGATGCTATTGTAGGCTTTTGTGTTAATTTGTAGCCCGAAACCCTACAAGTTGTAGGTTTTGCGCTGGGATACGCCTTTTTATAAGCCTGAACGTAATTGCCGTGCTTATTCATCTCTTTAACAAAAATCTTCCACTCCTTTTTCATTCGCTTATCCTTTTTATAAATTCATCGCTTTTTATATAAATCTGATCGCCACTAATACCAATCCCTTCCAGGTATCCCGCCTTTTCAAATGCATCAGCAAAGGTTACAACGAAATACGGTGACTGCTGACCTTCGGATATTGAAGATTTTATTTTCTTTTTCATATCCTTGACGTGGCTTTTCTTTTCTTCATCTGTTTTGTGTCCCTTCAACTCTGCCATGTCAATCTTAATATCGTCATTGCTTCCAAAATCAAAGTCGGGAACTATTGAGTTAATTATTTCAAGATCATGCTCATCTATGGCGGCATTTGCCACGTCAATATCTTTTATCATTTCAGCCAAAAGCTCATAATCCGTTTCTCCTTGCGCCCGGCGGTTATTTAAAAATATATTCTGCTCTTTTTCTGTCTTTTCGTCAAGGGCTATGCTTTCGACTTTTACATCATAATCCTTTTCTGTCGCTCCATCGTACCCATGAATGAGATCCAGCGCTTCGAGGCGTTTATGCCCGCCGATAAGGTTTCCGGTGGTAGGGTTCCATTGTATGCCGCCCAGGAAACCAACCCGCCTGAAATTGCGCTTTAATTCTTCAACAACCTTGCTATTTCTTTTTCGAGGATTGTACGCGGCAAAATGTATTTGGCTGCGTTTTATTATAATTGTTTCTGACTGCTTAAGCTTTGATGTAGTTTTCATGCTTGAATAATATTGTTTCAGCTAACGGGAATTGTTGAAATATCTTTTTGAGGTCGCCGGGGTATTTTCGCTTTAGATACACAAGAAATTCCGGTGTTGATATATCGCACCCGGATGATGGCTTCGTTGTTCCGTAATTAAAGGGAGGTATAAGGTTGTTATCAGAAATATACCGCAAAACCTGTTTGTTAGTATAGTCCATGAGCGGGTACGCCTTGCCGGTATTGTGCTGAATACCTTCTAACCCGTTTAACATAACCCTGCGGGTAATGCCATCCACCTTTTTAAACCCATATACCGACCATTGTACGCCTATTTTCTTCCTGATCATTGTGTCAATCCTGGAAATTGTCATCTTATTGAATGATGCATCTTTTTTTATTCCAAGATAACCATGCTTAATAAAGGAATATAGCGCGTAATGTGGCGTTTGGATAAATGTGCAATTTGGGTATTTCTTTTCAGCCCAATTTATGTACCGGTTTTCGTAATCAAGCCCCTTTACGATATACATGAATACGCAATGGACCTTTTGAAAGTTCTTGCTTAATATATCCAATAGCGCTATAGAATCCTTGCCGGTGCCGGAATGAAACAAAATTAACTCGCCGGTCTCCTTCTTTAATTCGCTTACGATTTTTGAAAAGTGCATTGAAAAAAGGGGCAAAATTGCCCCCACAATTAATAATAATAATTGAAATATACCCTTTCGCCGTCTGTGTCAACAAAAGAGCCTTCCTCGTAACATGCTTGTGAAACTTTCATGTGGTGTGTGTTTTTATGGTTAACTAATAATTTCGCCTAATTGAATGCGAATTGCTGCCTGCCCGGCATGGGCTGTAAAATTATCTTCAGGAATATTTTTGTCATTTAAAAATTTAAATACCTGAATGCCGGCTACAGAAACGACGAGGATTTCTCTCTCTTTTGCATACCCGTTTACGAGCTTAACGCTTTTAATTTCTGCATTGCCATCCAGCCCCTTACCATCTTCCCTTTGCTTTAGAAGAAGTTTCTTATTATAGGCGGATAAATGCCGCCATTCATTTTTTTTCGTGCCTGACCTTATAAGATCAAGCTCTTTTTTCTTTATTTGAAGCAATACCTGCATTAGTACAAATATACTAAAAATGGCACATTTATACTAATTTTTTACCTGTTTTTCAGCTTAGAAGCGACCATTTCGGCAAAAAGTTCCGGAAAATTTGCAACATCGTTGCGTATTCGTAGTGTTGTGAAGATGTTCTGAAGCTCACCCATTATTTCAACCCCGGTAAAGGCTGGATGCAGTATACGTAGTGTGGTGTGGGCTATTTGTTCGGCAAGCTCATCCTGCTGCCATTTTTTTACATCAGGCGCTATTTCCTTTAGATAATCCCATAACGCTGCTTTTGCTTTCGCCCTGGCGGGGCGATCATCCGGCGTATATGTAGCAGAAGAGATGATTATCATTTTAATCTTGCCTCGTTTAATTTATCAATCAGTGCTTCATAGGCGCGGACTTTCTTTTTTAATGCATCCGTTTCAGATTTCCCGGAAAGAAATATAGGCGCTTCTTCTCTGAGCAAAAACCACGGGTTTACCTTTGCGTAATTAACCATGTTGAGAACCAGATCCCAATATATTTTATTCCTGCCGGCTTCAATAGAGCTGATGGCCGACTGTGATACCTGCACAAGGTCGGCTATTTCGTGCTGTGATAGCCGCAATTGCTTGCGTATTTTTTTTAGTTTTTCCGCGTCTGTCATTTGCGCCAACAATTTGTAACGGTTTTTGCCCAGGAACCATCCAGCTTTTCTACGTAAGTTGTTGCCTTATTTTTAAAGCTAAACATATCCAATGTGGTCATGTTGCAGTGGGATGTTACCGTTACCGTCCTAATCGTTTCTGTATCACCTACGCCACCGGTTGCTAACGTGCTGCATTCCCAACAATATTTTGGATCAAATGTTCTTTCAATCTTTTTGCAATTAATTGAAAGGAACAGGGACGCTGCTATTAATATCTTTTTCATAACATTTTGTTTAAAATGGTTAAGGTCGAATAATATTCGTTCCGGGCCGGTATTATATTTAGCTTAAAGGATTATTATTTTTTTAACGATTAAACCCACTTGAAAAGATGATTAAAATTCAATTCATTCGACTTTGCCCTTTTTACTTTCGATGCCTGAAGTTCTGCTCTGCGCCAAAAGAAGTAAAACCTTGTCGCTGTCTTTTTTTAGATCGCCAACAGCTTTCCCAATCTGTTCAACTTTCTGAAGGAGTTTCTTCTGATGTTCAACAAGACGCTTCAGATCGGGCGACTGGATTAAATCCTGCTGATCTGAATTAACACCTGCTTTATTATCCTCTTTTCCTGTGACCTCTATAATATCTTTCTCTTTATTTAAAAACATTTCCCCTTTGCCGGTAACCAGCCAGGTTACGTTGATATTGGGGATAGCAGAAACCACCTTCCTAATCTTATCAGTACTTAAATTACTTTCTTCTTTCATCTTTGTAATAGAACCATTCCCCCAGCCAACAAAAGACTCAAATTTGGTTTCGCCAATTTTGAGATACTTCATTACCTCTTTAATCCTGTCCTTATCGCCTTTTACAGCCATTTTTCAGTAATTTGTTTGAATATTTACTTTTTTACAGAAAAATATCATGTTATAACGTATTGATAAATAAGCAATTACAAACTATTTTAATATTTTACAGAAAATAATCAGTAAAATATTTGGTTTACTGAAAATCTTCTGTAATTTTACATCACAATAACGAACACGTTAAAATAATCCACAAATGAGACTTTCAAATATAGCAATATTGGCAATACGTGGGCATAAGGATATTAAAAAAATGCTATCGGATGCGCTGGGAGTTACTCCTAAAGTTATATATGCCTACATCAGGAGCAACGACGATAACCTCACAAAGGCCGCAGCGCTGGAAATTATCAAACAGGAATTGGGACTAACGGAAGATCAAATACTGGAACGCGAACCGGCATCAGCCGCATAGAGGGTGTGAGGGGCAAAGGTAGCCGGCGATAAAACTAAATACAAGCAAAAAGCAATTTTTTCGATAAACGTTCGGCTAAAATTATAGATGAAATTGATAATGTGTTGATTATTAATAGTTAAAAGTTATTGTGACACATGGAACAATTAATAAAAATAGAAACCGATGCCGCCGGCAGGCAGGTAGTGAGCGCAAGGGATCTGCATTCATTCCTTCAGGCAACCGAAAGGTTTTCTAACTGGATGGAAAGAGTTTTGGCTTACGGGTTTATTGAGAATGCAGATTATATAGGGTGTGAAGTTTTTAACACCCTTGCAAATCAAACCTTAAAAGATTACGCCCTCACTCTTGACTGCGCGAAAGAGATATCAATGATCCAGCGCACCGACAAGGGCAAGCAAGCCCGCCAATATTTTTTAGAGTGCGAGCGCCGGGCAAACAATCCAGTAGCCAAACTTTCTAAGACCGATCTGGCTTACATGCTGATAGAAAGCGAAGGGCAGCGCATAGAGGCAGAAAAAAAACTTTCAACCGCCGCCGCATTAATAGAAGCCAACGCCCCGAAGGTCCTGTTTGCCGATTCCGTGCAGGCATCTAAAGATTGCATCTTGGTTAAAGAGCTTGCCGCATACCTAACGCAAAACGGATTCCAGATCGGGCAAAATAACCTCTACCAGCTTTTAAGAGCGCACGGCTATCTGTGCTATAAGGGAGCCTACTACAATCTTCCTACGCAGCGAAGTATAGAGCTTGGATTATTCGAGGTGCGTAAGACGTCCATCAACAAACCGGACGGTACTATCCTAATGAACACTACTACCCTGGTTACTGGAAAAGGGCAAATCTATTTTCTTAACTGGTTCCGCAAACGTGAAACCCGGTCACTCAACAAAACCGCATAAGCATGTCACGAATCACAAAAATCATCGGGCAAAACAACCGAAAGGGTCAGCCGGAAAGCGAAATGGCGATCAGCATAGATTACGATCCTGTATACGACACAATAGACGGCATATACAGCATTGAGGTTCGCAAATCCGGCAGTAGTGAATGGATAGACGTTACCGCCATCCTGATGGAGTTAATGGCCTTTGATTCAAACATCGAAAGGATTGACTGGTGCGAAGTGTATGTTGATTCTTTAGAAACAGTTTTTGAACACGAGCAAGATGTTTAACCCCGAAGATCTTTTATACCACCAGATGCAGCACTACCTGCGCAGAATAGTGGAGGAAACAAACCCGGATGTACTGCGCTGGCTGGTGGCTGAATTTAACAGGCTTTCACAAACCAATTTATAAAACCTCCAACATGAACCAACTAATTCTTGAAAACATGAAGCTTTTCTCCGCCCTTGCAGTCTGCGCCGGCATAACATTCATAGCCTACATCTTGCATAAACATGTTGCGCAGCGCGAAGGAACGCTTATACAGCAGGATTATGATGGCCTGTTACAATCTATATCAAATGCAGATTCATACAGCCAAATCTGTAACCTGGAAAGCGAAATTGATGAGTTTGACTATAGGCATAATCATGAGGTGGGATGCGCCTACATGC
>CAYLVR010000207.1:0-6530 GCA_964387165.1 uncultured Chitinophagaceae bacterium
TTCAGCAACAGGGAAAAGATTATCCAGAACCTATACTGGTATTATTTCGTGGTGCAGTACAGTCCGGCTGCGGTAACGCAAGTTCCGCATCCGGACCTTTTTATTGTCCCGCCGATAATAAACTATATATCGACCTTTCTTTCTATGAAGAATTGCAAACCCGCTTCAATGCTCCTGGCGATTTTGCCATGGCTTATGTAGTGGCCCACGAAGTTGGTCATCACGTTCAAACTGTGCTGGGTACTTCAGCAAAACTTGCCCGCGCCAGGCAGCAGATGAGCGAAGCCGAATACAATAAGCTATCAGTAAAAAATGAACTGCAGGCAGATTTTTTTGCAGGTGTTTGGGCGCATTATGCCAACCGTGCAAAAATTCTTGAAAGTGGTGATATTGAAGAGGCCCTGAACGCCGCAAATGCGATTGGCGACGACAGACTTCAACAACAATCACAAGGTCATGTAGTTCCAGATGCCTTTACTCACGGAACTTCGGCACAAAGAATGTACTGGTTCAAAAAAGGGTTTCAAACCGGCGACCCTGCACAGGGTGATACTTTTAATGACCCTTCCCTAAACTAAACTTTTGCCTTTTCGGCCTGACATAGCCGTCGGATGAAGCTTCCGCACAAGCTTAAAGCTATATCTCCCGCTGATGGCCGCTTGTTTGCAGGCAGAGTTCTTTTCCCGAATCTGTTATCGGGCCAAAAAAGTGAACCTGATTAAAATTATTTTCTATGACCCGAACCCAAAAACTCGCGGTATTTAATGCAGTTGCCTTCTTTATCCATCTTTTATTATCCTGGCTCACACAATTAAAATTAATCAACACCAAAAATGTAGGCGAAGTCTCCGACCAATACCCTTCGTTATTCACTCCTTCAGGGGAAACATTCATTATTTGGAGTATTATTTATATTTCCTTAGCGGCTTTCTGTATTTATCATTTAATTAAAGTATATAAAAAACATATTTCACATCCGGCGAATACAGATATAAATAAACTAGGCAGCCTATTCATAATAAATAATATTGCTACTGCCGCATGGCTAATAATATGGGTGAATGAATACGTTACGGCATCGGTAATCCTGATAGTAATTCAATTAACCACATTAATTATGATGCACTTGCGATTAAACATTCACGATGCATCACGAAAATTCGAATCGAAAATATTTACACAGTTTCCCTTAAGTATTTATTTAGGATGGATTTCTATAGCTACTATTGCGAACATTAGCACCTGGTTAGTATCGATCGGATGGAGTGGTTGGGGTGTATCACCAATTAACTGGACCATCACCATGATAGCTGTCGCTGTACTTTTAACAATAGGAGTTATCAACAGGAGGAAAAATGTCTTTTTCGGCCTGGTAGTAATTTGGGCGCTATACGGAATACTCACTAAAAGAACCGCCGTCGATGCTCAGGCCTACGAACCAATTATCGTTGTATCCTGGATCGGGATGGCTATAATAGCATTAGCCTGCATCTTTGGACTGCTCAGGAACCTCAGAAGGAGATGATTCTGTAGTAATCTTAGTCTCTTTTTTATTAACAATCGACAGCTGAAATTTCGTGTTCAGACTTATATCCATTTCTGCATTAGCGAGGATATCCCGGGCTGCAGCATCCGATTGCAGTGCAAGAGCAAGGTCGGCAGCCAGTGGAATACCACTGATAATATTCGACACTTTTCCCTGTACAAAGTTGATCGTAAACTTATACCCTGCTTTTCTTCCTGTGCCTGCCCGTTCAAAATCTATACGGTTCAGATCGAGAGTTTGGCTACCTCCTGCTGATTTTTTCATTAGAATTTTAATTATCGGGAGGTACTTATTCCAAACGTGTACATACATCATTTTGTCTATCGCTTTGGTGTAAAGGTCGGCAATAATTTTTGTCATACATCACATGAATGCCCTCAATTAATTTTTCTACCATTTCATAGAAGTATAACAGGTTAGAACGATCCCTTTTTTTGAGCTCATTATACGTCCCCGCAACCATTGTGCTCATCATCTCCCACATATACCAACGCACCTGTGGCAGGTGTGCAAACTGGAAAAATTCCTCAATGACCATTTCGGGGTGTTCAGTTTCCTCTATAGTCAGTTTTCGTGGTTTCATCTCCCACGCCTCATGATGATCCGTGTACCTCATATAATATGTTTTATTGTAAAAGATTATTTACATTGCAATATATACCAAAGTCTATTGATTTAGACTTTTAAACCAACTTTTTTCCTAAATTTTTTAGTATTTAATAAAATGAGATCGATCGACAGGCTTTTTGAATACCTCAGGCATATCAACATTTCGGCTTACAACTTCGAGCGGACGTGTTCCATTGCTAACGGCTATCTCAAAAAACAAACCAAAGGCAAAGGAACGATTGGTTCAGAAATATTAGAAAAAATAGCCTCTCAGTTTTCTGACTTAAGTCTAACCTGGGTCATCACCGGGAAAGGAAAAATGCTCAAAGATGGTTATGAATCCAGCCCTTATTTATCCCCAATCTTGTCTGAACCTGACGTTTCTTACGGCACCGGCCAAACTATAAAATCTCTTAAAGAAAAGATCGCCATCCTTGAAAACACCATCGCCGATAAGGAAAAGATCATCTCTTTATTAGAGAGCCTGCTCTCTCCCTCTGAAAAAGAAGGACCTCGAGATTCAGAATAAAACCAGGCCACAGGAAGACTTCCAGGGCAGGATTATTGCATCTCTTCCTGTGCGAAAATTCTCAAAAAATGGAAAAGTCCCGCCGGTCAATAAAAAACATACACATGCCGATGAAATATCTTTTGTTCTCTTTTTCAATAATTATCTTCTTATTCACAGCCTGCCAGCCGAAAAATAAGGATCTGAGTAAAAAAGATGATCCCCGGCTCTCTAAACTTAAAGCGCCTGAAGGATTCGATATTACCTTCTTCGCTATCGATGTCGACAACGCCCGCTCAATGGCGCTTGGCGAAAAAGGCACCGTTTTCGTCGGCAATCGCACAGGAAAAAATGTTTACGCACTGGTTGATGCCGACAACGACGGTGTCGCAGAAAAAAAATACACTATCGCAAAAGACCTGAACATGCCGAACGGCGTGGCTTTTCATAACGGCTCATTATATATCGCCGAGTTAAATAAAATATGGAGAATAGACGATATAGAATCAACGCTCGAAAACCCTGGCAAACCCGTTCTCGTAAACGATAGTTTCCCCAATAAAGAACATCATGGTTGGAAATACATCGCCTTCGGCCCCGATGAAAAATTATATGTACCTGTTGGCGCGCCCTGCAATATTTGTGATAATAATGAAAAAGATCCCCGTTTTGCCTCTATTATGCGACTAAATGCCGATGGTTCGGGGCTTGAAGTGTACGCCCACGGGATAAGAAACAGTGTTGGATTTGCATGGCACCCCCAAACAAATGATCTGTGGTTCACCGATAACGGAAGAGATATGCTTGGAGATAGCTTGCCTCCCGATGAATTAAATATTGCCACAAAAAAAGATGAAAACTTCGGATATCCTTACTGCCACGCAGGGGATCTTCCCGATCCTGAATTTAACAAAGGAAAAAACTGCGCCGACTTTAAAGCGCCAGTGGCCAAATTAACTCCGCATGGCGCCGCCCTGGGAATGAAATTTAATACCGGCAATATGTTTCCTGAACAATACCGCAACCAGGTATTTATTGCAGAACACGGTTCCTGGAACAGAACTACACCCATCGGCTATCGTGTTATGCTTGCAACAATCGATGGAAATAACGTAATCAACTATAAAACATTTATTGATGGTTGGCTGGATGGTCCCAAAGCCTGGGGCCGGCCCGTAGACATATTATTTTTAAAAGATGGTTCCATGCTCATTTCCGACGATCACGCGAACGCCATCTACCGCGTTACTTACGAAAAACAAGAATAAAATCGCGCGTTTTCATAGGACATAAAAATTAAGGTAGTGTATCAGTTTGAAAACAAGGTGCCCGCCCTACACTTTGAAAAAGAAAGCTTTGGGATTTAAATATGATAATAACCGCAGGGGGATTTCTATCTTTGCGCCATGCTAAAAGAAACGCTCATTAATGCCACGGAAGCAGGCGCAGCCGTACTCAAACATTTTTTCAATAACAAGGAATTAAAGATCTCTAATAAAGAAGGTATAAATAATTTAGTTACCGAAGCCGACCATGCAGCCGAAAAGGCCATTATGGAAACCATTCTCCAGCAATTTCCCGATCATTTTATTTTAAGTGAAGAGTCCGGAGAAATCATCCCCCAACGCTCCGCGGCATCTGCTTCTTCAAAGGGAGAAGAAACAACAACATCAGAATATAAATGGATAATCGATCCCATTGATGGCACAGTTAATTATGCACACGGCATTCCTATCTGCTGCGTTTCTATCGGGCTCGAAGAAAATGGCCAGATAATTATGGGCGCTGTATATAACCCGTTAATTAATGAATTTTATATAGCAGAAAAAGGTAAAGGTGCAACCTTAAATGGCGAACCTATACACGTAAGTGATAAAGCAACGGTAATGGATTCATGCCTGGTTACAGGATTTCCATACACTTATTTAGATATGCCTAATGGTCCGCTCGATGTATTCCAAAGATTTATCAGAAAAGGGATTCCGGTTCGCAGGCTTGGCTCTGCCGCAATGGATCTTTGTTGGGTAGCCGCTGGAAGATTCGATGGATTTTATGAACATAAATTGAACCCATGGGATAGTGCCGCAGGTTTTTTAATTGTAGAAGAAGCGGGAGGAAAGCTCACCGATTTCGATGGCAATTATTATTCGCCATACCAGGAAAGAATCCTCGCTACCAATGGAAAAATTCATGATGAAATGCTCAAATGGATCAATCAATAATTATGGATCGCACTGAAATATCTGCTCTCGGTGAATTTGGTTTAATCGATCATCTCACAAAAAATGTTGAACAGCATCACGCATCAACAGTTTTAGGTATTGGCGACGATGCAGCCATTATTGATCATTTTGGAAAACAAACAGTAATTACCACCGATCTTTTAATTGAAGGCGTACACTTCGATTTAATGTACACACCTTTAAAACATCTTGGTTATAAAAGTGTTGTTGTTAATTTAAGTGATATATACGCGATGAATGCAATGCCTTCTCAAATTACTTTGAGCCTCGCATTTAGCAATCGTTTTAGTCTTGAAGCTCTTGAAGAATTCTATGAAGGCGTAATAGCCGCATGTAATGCATACGGTGTTGATCTTGTAGGTGGCGATACCAGCACATCGCAAAAAGGATTAATTATTTCTGTTACGGCTCTCGGAGAAATTACCCCCGATAAAATTGTAAAAAGAAATACTGCTAAAAAAGGTGACCTTTTATGTTGCTCGGGCGATCTGGGCGCCGCTTACGTGGGATTATTATTTTTAGAAAGAGAAAAGAAAATATTCCTGGAAAGCCCGCAGGTACAACCCGATCTTGAGGGAGAAAAATATGTAATAGGGAAGCTTCTTAAACCCGAAGCAAGAAAAGATATTATCGAATTTTTTGAAGAACAGAATATTGTTCCTTCATCAATGATGGATATAAGTGATGGGTTAAGCTCCGAGATCCTCCATATCTGTAAAGACAGCGGGCTGGGATGTCTCTTATATGAAGAAAAGATACCCATCGCAGATGATATGAAAAATGCCGCTTATAAATTTGAAATAGATCCAACAGCTTGTGCATTGAGCGGTGGAGAAGATTATGAATTATTATTTACCCTCTCACAATCTGATTACGACAAAATCGTTTTTAATGAGCAAATAAGTGTGATTGGATATATGACAGAAGCAGAAGAAGGTTGCAAAATAATAACTAAGGGAGGCAGCCTGCATAATATAACTGCCCAGGGATGGAATGCATTTAAATAAATCAAATGGTACCGATCTCCTCCTTTGGCTGATGAAGCCTGCGCCACCGGGTTCCAACGCAGACAGCCGCAGGCCAAAGCCTATGGCCTTGAACGAAGCTTTGGCGCAAGCGTCTAGCACCTTAACGAATGCAGTACAAAACGGGGTAGGTTTTAAATGAACAAATTTTACTTCTATATCATCCTTTTTATCCTATCCTCGTGTACCGCATCACGCAATAATATTATTAATAAAAAATATTCACCCAATAAATTAAAAGAAGACTACAATGTTTTCCGTGGTGCGCTCGAAGAATCACACCCCGGCTTATATTGGTTTACACCAAAAGATACCATGAGTAAATATTTTGATGAAGGATTTTCTTCATTAAAAGATTCGATGACCGAAAGACAGTTTCGCACTATCCTGATGAAAACAGTGACAGGTATAAAATGCGGGCATACCTCCGTTAGCTTCTCAAAAAAATATGCCCGTTACCTCGATACCGCCGATCTTAAACTATTTCCTCTTGCATTTAAAATATGGAAGGATACTTTGTCTGTTACGGGGAACCTCAATCCAAAAGATTCTATTCTTACAAGAGGAACTGTTGTAACAGCCATCAATAATTATCCGGC
>CAYLVR010000208.1:0-6522 GCA_964387165.1 uncultured Chitinophagaceae bacterium
CGAATTCCTAAAGCAAAAATAGTGGGAAACATCAGTGACATAAAAAAGTAGGTGCTGAATAAAGCAATTACACTTATCCATTCTAATTCAAATACCACGATGGCTGATAGTATCACATTAATAAAGGCATATAACCCAAGTAATTTTTGAGGAGCAAAATATTTCATGAGCCAGGATCCCGAAAGACGGCCGATCCAGAATGCACCCATTCCTCCCAGAGCAAGGATCAGCGATGCTGCCTGCTCGGCATTCTTCGGCATAAATACTGTTCCGAATTTTCCAAGGTGTTCCATCATTCCCGCAACAGTTTCCTGCACACCCATAACAGTTTCGGTTACGTAATTAATAAAGAATGAATTATATCCTGTTTGGGCAGCTACATAAAAAAACTGTGCAATTACTGCCATTATGAATGCAGGATGATTTAATAATTCCTTTCCAGGAGCATTTGTACTTATCTTCTCTTCATTATCCTCGGCTATTTCAGGCAGTTTTGTAAAACCAAATAATACGGCTACAAATATTACCGCTGTTCCGATCCATAAATACGGCCGTACTAGCGAGTCAAAATTTTCTGCTTCACCCGATTGTTCCGCCCCAAAAATAACAAGGCCACCAATTAGTGGTCCTAATATCCATCCCAGCCCATTAAAAGATTGAGCAATATTTATTCTGCGTGCAGCACCTTCAGGTGGGCCCATTGCTGTTGTGTATGGATTAGCAGCGGTTTCAAGACATGATAACCCACAGGCAATAACAAACAAAGCCGATAAAAATGGAATGAATGCCGCGAATTTAGCGGCTGGATAAAATAAGAATGAACCTAATGCAAATAATCCTAGTCCCAATATTATTCCTTTCTTGTAGCCATACTTTTTCATGAAAGAACCTGCAGGCACAGCCATTACCAAATAGCCAATATATAATGCAAATTGAACAAATCCTGATTGTGCTTTTGTAATATGTAATGTATCCTGAAAATGTTTATCCAGCACATCAAGTAGTCCATGTGCAAATCCCCAGAGTAAAAAAAGAATGGTTATAAGAGCAAAAGGTTTCAGATAATTTTTTCCTTCTGCAGAGCGGAATAATGAAACAACCCGGCTATTCATAATTTATTATTTGTATAAGGGTCCATAATTAAAGCAGGCCCGGTAATCACTGGATTCCTTATCCATTCCGAAACTGTTCCATGCAGATGGTCTGAAAATAAGATCCTCATTTACATTATGCATGCAAACAGGGATTCTTAACATGGAGGCAAGAGTAATTAATTGATGGCCGATATGCCCATAACTGATAGATGCATGATTAGATCCCCAGTTGGCCATAACAGAATACACATCTTTAAAAGGGGCAGAATCATTAAGCACAGGAACAAACCATGTAGTTGGCCAGCTTTTATCTGTTCTTTCGTCAAGTATAGAATGAACATTCGGAGGAAGATCAATAGTATGACCTTCTGCAATTTGTAATACGGGTCCTATTCCTTTTACAAGATTGAGCCTGCACATGGTAACGGGCATGCCACCTTGCGTTACAAATTTGGATGAATATCCTCCACCTTTGAAATAACCATTATTCGCAGGGTGCCATGTAGTTGCTTCAAGGCATTCGTGCATTTCTTCGTTTGTAATTTCCCAATGAGGTTTAATCGCTGGTTTTTCGTTCCTGCTTTGTCTTCCCGTTCCATCAAGAGAGGCAGAGCCCGAATTAATTAAATGAATAAATCCTCCTGCGGCTATTCCGTCAGGCGCCCATCCCGAAACTCTTTTTACAGCTTCCGGGCTCCAGTATGTTCTTACATCTGCGAATATTTGTGCGGTATTGGTTAACAGGTAACCGAGCATCATACTGGCGCCATTCAATGCATCGTTTTCGGTTGCTACTAAATAGGGTGCCCTTATTCCGCCCCAGTCGAATGAGGAATTTAATATGGCTTCGGAAAAATCTCCGTTAGGTAGAAAATCGGTCCATTGCCGCTGTCCCTGAAAGCCTGATAATATAGCATTCTGCCCGAGCGCCTCTTCACCAAATCCTTTTTCTTTTAATTTGGGATTACCTGTCATCAGGTCGCGGATGATCATGGTCATCTTAATAACAAAATCCCAGTCGCGATCTTTTTGTTCGCGGCTGAATTGTTTTGTTTTGGGATTAAAATCTTCTCCTTCTTTACAATATTTATTTACCCATTCTGATGCTTTAGAAAATTCATCTTCATCATATATTTTTTTTTCAATCCTTCGAATTATTTCCGACGAATCAATATATGCGGTACGCATTCCAAAATAGACCTGAAAGAAATCATTGTTTACAATCGATCCTGCAATACCCATACTCACTGATCCTATTGCGAGGTATGATTTTCCTTTCATGAGCGCTACTGATAATCCCGTGCGTGCAAATAATAATAATTTTTCTTTTACATCGGAGGGAATTTCTGTATCACCCATATCCTGGACATCACTACCATAAATTCCGAATGCCGGCAATCCGAACTGATTATGTGCAGCGAGGGTTGCTGCCAGATATACAGCGCCTGGCCGTTCTGTTCCATTAAAACCCCAGATAGCTTTTGGTAATAATGGATCCATATCCATTGTTTCGCTTCCGTAGCACCAGCATGGAGTTACGGAAAGTGATAATCCAACATTAGCGATATTGAATTTTTCAGCACAAAGACTGGCCTCCTTTATACCACCAATACAGGTATCTGCAATCACACACTCAACGGCGCTTCCATCGGGGTATTTGAGTGTATTGCGGAATAATTCTGCTGCTGCCTTTGCCATATTCATAGTAGTGGCTTCCAGTGATTCTCTCACACCACCCAGCCTGCCATCAATGATCGGCCTGATTCCAATTGTAGGATACATAAATTATTTCGTTGAACTATTAAATACTGAGTTGATTTCCTGTAGCGAAATATTAAATATTTTTTGTGCTATAGCGTTCAGCATGATTTTGTTTCCAGTAAAATGATAAACATTATGCTCGTGAATAAAACTCTCACCCTGTTTTAATGGGATAGCCGGTGAAATACTTTCTATTTCGTAAAAAGGCCCCATCTGGGTTCCGTTGGAAAGGGGACCGTCATTGTACACATTCATCGCGTCGCCGGTGAATGGATCATTGCCGGTTTTCCATTCCTGGTTGAGATACTTTGCCTGGTTGTCGACACTGAATTTTGTTACTGTAAGTACATTATCTCTGGCATCATAACTACCTGCAACTGGCAAAACTTTACCTGGAACGACACCTAGTTTACCTCTTTCTTTTCCATCTGCTTTAAAAAAGATCATTGTGCTATTTCTGCGTATCCTGCTTTTGTTTATTTCACCAAAATAATCTGTGGTCGCAATTTTTTCATTTGATATGGGCGGTTTATGAGGAATAATGATCGTTGTTGAATCGGAAGGATTAAACATGTCTAATATCCAGATGCACGGCATTCCTGTATCTTTTGTCCAATCCTGCGATCCGGTATTGGTAAGTTTGTTAGATGTTGAATACCCAACATATTTTATTGAATCTTTCAGCTCGATATTTAATGCTGTTTCTATTTCTTCCTTCGTCTGTATAGTGATTTCGCGATCAATATTCACATCTATCAAGAACCCCGAATAATTTCTGAATGCTGCTTTTTTTTGCAGTATTGCTGTATTCTGACTTATTGATTTTGTGTTCCAGGATTCAGTGTCGAATGGCGGCGGCGTTTTCCAGTTATCAAATACCATTGAATCACCTGTCCGGAAGTATAAAGAGAAAATCCCACCTTCGGGCCCAAGCCATAGCCTGTTTTCGCCACCGTATGCATTCATATGCGGATCTGGCGCCGCATCAAATGCTTTATAGTTAATCCATCCGAAACTTTTTCCGTTCGAACCTTCGGCCGAAGATGTAAATACTTTCCCCTGGTACCTGGAAGAAACAATAATTTTTGATTCCCCATTTGTTAATACAATTACACTATCGTATTTCTTTAGAAAATCGAGATCGTAACCAAAGCTGCCGGGTGTATGTTGCTCTTTTATATTTTCATTATCGCAGGATGCCGCAATCATAATTATAAATATTTTTACCAACGCCAGGCGGTACATAGTTTATTATTATCTGCTTTGTTACTTTAATACTTCTATTTCAAAAATATCCTGAATGCAATTGTGCTCATCCCTAACCGAGTAGGTTGTTTTCCCTTTTTTCGGCGCTACGCTTATAGTGCGTGTTTGCTGGTTGCCGGGAAACCATTTATAATTACCAGTAAAGGAGGCGGTTAAATTGACACGCTGCCCTTTTTTAATTTTCAATTCAGTTTTTTTATTAACGTCTTTCATCATCGTAAAACTATCTGCCACTTCTCCAAATTCTGTGATCCATTTCATGTCCAGCCGGTTTCCTTCCACAGTTAAAAGAGAGGCTCCGGCTATTTTAGGATTTGAATACACCATTGCATCGTGTGGATACCCGGGCTGGATCCGGCTGCTGAGCTGACCTGCAGAGCCAGATACCACATAAACAGTTCCCTTATTATTGCCGGTCGATTTAATATAAGGGCAGGAATTATCGCTGCCATCATACAATGCAGAGGAATTACTCACACTATGTTGTTGATCATTAAATGTATTTTCCATACCATAGTGTCCGTTAATCAGTTTGGATCTTTCATATAGATGACTGTGACCACACACCACAAGATCAACGCCTTCGCGTTCCAGTATCCTGATAAAGTTTTCCCTGATCTTAATCAGTTCAGCTTCTTTGTCGGAATTATGACTTCCCATTGTAAATGGGGGATGGTGCCAGTATGCAATTACCCAGTCTTTGTTTTTATTGGCTGCAAGATCTTTTTTAATCCATTGTACCTGCGAAGCCAGGGTATCATATAACCTTGAAGAATTTTCTTCATACCCATAGGAATCAAGTGATAAAAAATGGATATTCCCGATATCAAATGAATAATATGCTTTGTTATTAGATGGAAACCCACCAGCTTCCCCATTTGTTGGCATTGAAAAAATCTTATAATAAGCTATTTCGTGCGACTGTTGTGCATATTTAATTGAATATTCCACATCATGGTAATCATGATTTCCGGGGGTAGGGAAGAGTGGATATTTCTTCAGCAGATCATTTTTATATACTTCGAAAAAGTTTTCTCCATATTGTGCATCTTCACCATTTGGATATGCATTATCTCCAAGCAGTAGCCATGCGTCAAGGTCGTTTTTCCCGAGATACTTTATAAACTCATCTTTAACTCTCCATTGGTGTATGGCATTGGTGCCGCAATCACCGAACATCCCGATTCTGTATAAATTCTTCTCTCCGGGTGATGCCAGAGTGTAAAAATAATTGTTGGAATCTCCTTGCATAGTATCTTTTACGCCTCCTATCGAATAATAGTATTTTGTTCGTGGTTGTAATCCTTCAATCTTAATTATATGTTCTGTTTTAATTGAAGAGTCTACAATTGTTTTATCTAATTTATTTAATGTTGTGCCATAGCTTACACGACTCCTTGCGAAAGCATCGGTGCGCCAGCGAATCGTCATACTTGTACTGGTGGCCACCTGTAAATAAGGGCCTCGTATTAGTTTTGCTTTTGGAACTATTCTTTTAGCGGTATTAATCTTTTTAGTGCTATCTGGTGATGTTTTTTCCTGGGAATACGAATAATTAAATAAAAACAATAACAATGCTAATATGCCGACGAAAGATTTTGACAGATTTCTTCCAGTAGCAGGATATTGTTCAATATTATGTATCTGCCCGCTTACCGGCCCGCTTTCATCTGCCAGCCAGTAGACGGCTGCGGCTGCAATCTCAGACGATTGTAAAAGCCTTTTAGAAGGAGCGTATATAGCAGGCAATTCTTTATACCATTCATCAGCAAATCCATGCTCACGTTTTCTTTTTGTTTCATTTTCTGTTAATACCCACCCTGGGTTTATCTGGTTAACACGTATTCCTTCTTCGCGGAATAAAGTATCTCCCAGGTTTTGTGTCATTGTCATTAACGCGCCTTTAGAAATACTGTAGGGGAGAAGATCCGGTTCACCGCTGTACGCATTTATAGATCCAATATTCAGAATGCAACCTTTATTCATTTTTAATTGTTTTAATGCTGATTGTATTAAAATAAAAGGGGCCACTGTATTTATTTCGAAAACCTGCCTTAATAATTCTGGTTGAGTTGTATGAATATCAGAAGAAACCACCCATGCTGCATTATTTACCACCGCGTCTAGTTTGCCATAGGTTTTTACGGCAAAATCAACAAGTTTCTGCGGAGCGCCATCTTTCGTAATATCTTCTATATATAATGCTGAATTCTCTTTTCCTATTTCTTTTATTACTTCTTCACCTGATTCCTTTTCCAGTCCTGTAATTACCAGTCTCGCACCTTCAGCTGCACACTTGATAGCGATGGCTTTACCAATACCGGTGGTACTTCCGGTTATAATAACAACTTTATCTTTTAATCGCATTTTATTATACAGGTTTTAATACACTTTTTACTAC
>CAYLVR010000209.1:0-6413 GCA_964387165.1 uncultured Chitinophagaceae bacterium
GCTGGTTATGCCGGTGGAATTATAAGTGCTGCAATGGACGGAGAAAGAGTGGCCGAAAGAATATCAGTTTTCCATCATTCTTAACAGAGGATGAAACAGGTTATTATCTTCAGTATCATTACTGATGTCGAAACTTAGTTTCATTTGTGTTCCTTCTTTTACAATGATTTTTTCTTTACGATATGTTTTATATCCCTTCTTCTCAAGAACTATCGTTACCTCCCCTGATGGAAGTTTAGGTATGCTGAATTTTCCTGATGCATCTGTTGTAAATGATTTACACGTTTTGTCATTAGATGTCTGTATACAAATACTAACACCTTTAACTGGTTTCTTCGATGAAGCATCTGATACCGAACCAATTAATACCGGGTCATTGGTGCCGTCTCCAGGGTTCGCCAATACACAGGTTGATAATAACATCACAGTAAAGATGGTGACAAACAATTTTATGGTTTGCATACAGAAAGATTAGGTTGCTTCAAATATGACAACAAAACAACTTGAAATGTTACGTTCACGCGGGAAAATTAGAAGAAATTTCTGGATCAGCCAATAGCTTAAATGTTAAATCCCCCTGCAATCTCCTTATGATTCTCCCAGGTCAATCTCTGTATTATCACCAATGTTCAAACTTCTACTTTCACCCTTTACTTCAGTATCACTTCCAATCAGCGAGTTTGTAAGAACAATGTCTGTCAGGTCAGCAAACGACCCGATAATAGAATCCTTAATCACAGAATAACTGATATTCACTTTCTCACCAATTGTTACGTTGGGGCCTATAATAGAATTTTTTATATCACAACCAGCGGCAATACTTACTGGCGGTATCATGATCGTATTTTCAAAATGATGTTCCTTTGAAATTAACCCTCCAAACTTCTTTAGTAGCGTCGCATTCGACTCCAGCAGGGTTTCTTTTTTACCACAATCGAACCAATTCTGCACTTTAAATGGCTGCATCTTTACCCCATGCCCGATCATACACTCAATTGCATCGGTAATAGTGTATTCTCCCCTGCTTTTCACCAGGTTCCGGATATTCTCCTCCAGGCAATTAAACAATTGGTTACTTTCTTTTATACGATAAATGCCCACCAGCGCCATGTTCGATTTAGGTATCTGCGGTTTTTCTACAACCCTCGATATAAATCCTTCCTCACCTATTTCTGCCACACCAAAATCCCTGGGGTCATCCACTCTTTTTATACCCAGCGAAGAATGAGGCCTGCTCAGCACATCGCTCACGTCATACTCACATATAGTATCTCCCAAAACAATGAACACCTCGTCGTCGCCCACAATGTGTCTTGTCAGCAAAATTGCATGTCCAATGCCCTGTCTTTCGCTCTGGTTCACGAAATGCACGTTGATGTGGGGATATTTTTCTGTAACGTAGTCTTTGATTTTGTCTCCCAGGTAGCCTACGATAAAGATAAATTCGTTAATACCTGCGTTGTGCAATTGGTCAACTATAATGCTTAAAATCGTCTTACCTGCTAACGGGATGAGTGCCTTAGGCTGGGTATATGTATGCGGTCGCAACTTGGTCCCCGCACCAGCCACTGGGATAATCGCTTTCATTCTTTCGTGAAAGTAGTGCATTTTTATATGCGCAGTGTCATTTTATATGCGTAGTGTCATTAATTTTGCCGCGCCCACCATCACCTTCGCTAAAGCTTTGGCGGTTGAAGGAAGGCGGCCCCTACATATATTAGTAATATTATTATTTATTATAATTCCACTTCATGCAAAAGGATAAACTGGTTTTTGACATTATTAGGAAGGAACTCGAACGTCAGCGTCGGGGTATAGAACTTATTGCCTCAGAGAACTTTGTTTCTTATGATGTAATGATCGCAATGGGTAATGTAATGACGAATAAATATGCCGAAGGTTACCCCGGCAAAAGATATTATGGTGGGTGCGAAGTAGTGGATGAATCCGAACAATTGGCTATCGACAGGCTCAAAACTATCTTTAACTGCGAATACGCCAACGTACAACCGCACTCAGGCGCACAGGCCAATGCGGCAGTTTTATTAGCTATCCTGCAACCAGGGGATAAAATCCTCGGGCTCGACCTTAGCATGGGCGGCCATCTTACCCATGGCTCTCACGTAAATTTTTCAGGTAAATTATATCAACCGCTGTTTTACGGAGTAAATAAAGATGATGGGAGAATTGATTACGAAACTCTCGAAAATGTAGCGCGTAAAGAAAACCCCAAAGTGATCATTTGCGGAGCATCGGCTTATAGTCGCGACTGGGATTATGCACGCATCAGGAAAGTGGCCGATGAAATTGGCGCTTTTGTAATGTGCGATATGGCGCACCCTGCCGGCCTGATCGCAAAAGGATTATTAAGCTCGCCGTTCGAACATTGCCATATT
This sequence comes from uncultured Chitinophagaceae bacterium, assembly GCA_964387165.1. Classification (GTDB taxonomy): domain Bacteria; phylum Bacteroidota; class Bacteroidia; order Chitinophagales; family Chitinophagaceae; genus Flavitalea. Next base: position 2,397 of record CAYLVR010000209.1, read on the forward strand.
GTTACCAGCACCACGCATAAAACATTACGCGGACCAAGAGGTGGTATCATCATGATGAAAAAAGATTTCGAGAATCCTTTCGGGCAAAAAGATCCAAAAGGCAATACCAGAATGATGAGCACCCTGCTGGATATGGCAGTATTCCCCGGTATACAAGGGGGGCCGCTCGAACATATCATCGCCTCGAAAGCTATTGCCTTCGGCGAAATATTAAGTGATGAATTTACCGATTATGCAAAGCAGATTGTGGCTAACGCACAGGCCATGTCCAAAGCTTTAACTGCCCGCGGATATAATATTATTTCCGGTGGAACGGATAACCATCTTATGCTGATCGATCTGAGAAATAAAAATATCAGTGGTAAAAAGGCAGAACAGGTGCTGGGACTTGCTGATCTGACAGTGAACAAGAACATGGTGCCATATGATGATAAGTCGGCATTCGTTACTTCGGGAGTAAGAGTTGGGGTGCCAGCGGTAACAACACGTGGATTAAAAGAAGAACATATGGAAACAGTGATTGACTTCTTTGATCGCGCGTTAGTTAAAGCTGATGATGAAGGAGCACTTGAAGTGATCGCACACGAAGTGAACAGCTTTATGAAACAGTTTCCTTTATATCCCGAATTAGGTTAAATTAGTTACTGGCGCGGGTTGTCACGCCTCCGGCATAACAATCTGCGCCAGGAAACATAATACCAGTGCAGGTATTTCAGCTTCGCAGAATTACCTGCACCGAAAATAAATCTTCTTTTATGATACAGCGTATTCAAACTCTCTGGTTAATTATTGTTGCCATAACGGCATTCGCAACTTCAAGATTAGTATTGTTCGAAGGAAATTTACCCAACGGCACTATATTACCTTTCAATTTTGCCAGCAGCTTAATATTATCAATCGTAATTATAGCACTCGGTTTGCTTGCGCTGATCTGTTTATTTTTATTCAGGAACCGGAAGCTTCAGTTCAGGCTCTCCGTCATCGGTTTAATATTTTCTATAGGCTTTTTATTTCTCGAATACTTTATGGTAGAAGCATTTAAGAAAGAAAACTCAATTATGATGGGCTCGTACCAACTCGGGGCATTACTACCCGTATTGATGATTGTATTTTTCTTTCTTGCTGCACGCGGCATTTACCGCGACGAAAAACTGATAAAAAGTATGGACAGGTTACGCTAGGCCCCTTGTTAGTGCAATATTATCTTCCACATTCTTTTTTCGGTTCCAATATTTCTTATAACTTTTTTTCTTTCCAGGGCTTTCAGGTGTTCAGACAAAAGCCGGGCGCTGATTTTTAATCTTTCCGCCATTTCCTTATTGCTTAATTCAGGATTGATTTTAATCAGGTCATAGACCCGTCTCTGGCCATCCGACAATAAATATTTTACAGCACTATTTGTATTACCGTAAAATTCCTGGTTTTCTTTAAATTCAAGTTGTTCCGATTCTACAACGATTCCCTCAATTAATTGATTAATATTTATAGGTAAGCTCATGAGCAAAAGTAAAAATACTTGTGCAACACAAAAAGGTGAAAAAACGTTACTTCGCCGTCTTTTTCCTACGCTAAAAATTTACCGGTATAACTTGTTTTTATTTTTGTGATATCTTTCGGAATACCTGCAAATACCAGGTTACCGCCTTTATCACCAGCTTCAGGGCCCAGATCAATTAACCAGTCTGCGCTTTTAATTACGTCTGTATTATGTTCAATAACAATTATTGAATGTCCCTGTTCAATTAATGCATTAAAAGAAGCCAGCAATTTTTTAATATCATGAAAATGCAAGCCTGTGGTGGGTTCATCGAATATAAAAAGAATATGCCCCTGGCCTTTTCCTTTTCCTAAAAACGAAGCGAGCTTAACACGCTGCGCCTCTCCACCCGATAATGTATCGGATGATTGTCCCAGTTTAACATACCCCAATCCTACACTGCTTAAAGGCAATAATTTTTTATGAAGATCTTTTTCGTCTTTAAAAAATTCTATTGCTTCATCAACAGATAGTTCAAGAATATCATGAATCGATTTATCTCTGTATTTCACTTCCAGCACTTCTTCTTTAAATCTTTTTCCATTACATACTTCGCAGGTTAAATGCACATCAGCCAAAAACTGCATTTCCACTACCTGCTCGCCTTCGCCTTTACAGGCATCACATCTTCCTCCGTCTACATTAAAAGAAAAATGTTTGGGTTGAAAACCGCGGGTTTTACTTAGTGGCTGGCGTGAATACAGATCCCTTATTTCATCATACGCTTTTATATAAGTAACAGGATTACTGCGCGATGATTTACCGATCGGATTCTGATCAACCATTTCTATTTGTGAAATGCTGTCCACATCACCGGTAACTGCTTTATGCATTCCGATTTTATCGGCGGGTTCGCCCTTCATTTTTTTCAGGGCCGGATATAATATCTGTTTTATCAATGTAGTTTTTCCACTTCCACTCACTCCACTCACTACACATAGAACATTTAATGGGAATTCAACATCTATTATTTTTAAATTATGTTGTCTTGCTCCTTCAACTTTTATTGAGGTATTCCATTTGCGTACACGTGCGGGAGGGTTAATAGTCAGCTGTCCGTTTAAATACTGCCCGGTTAAACTTTTTTTATTCGCAACTATTTCATCATAATTTCCAGCGGCAACAACTTCACCTCCTAAATGTGAAGCCAGCGGGCCCATATCAATAATATGATCCGCCTCACGCATCATCATTTCATCATGTTCCACCACCACAACGGTATTACCGAGGTCACGTAATTCTTTTAATACACTGATCAATCTCTCTGTATCGCGCGAATGCAAGCCAATACTGGGCTCATCCAATATATATAATGAATTAGTGAGATTACTGCCAAGTGAACGTGTTAATTGAATACGCTGGCTTTCGCCACCGCTCAATGAATTGGCCAGCCTGTTTAATGTTAAATAACCAAGGCCAACGTCGAGTAAGGTTTTTAACCGAAGGTTTATTTCAATCAATATACGTTTGGCAACTTCTTTTTCGTGGTTGGTCAGTTCGATATTTTCGAACCATACAGCCAGATCCTTTACCGGCATTTCACATAATTCGCCAACGTGTTTGCCGCTTACCTTTACATATAATGCTTCTTTTCTTAAGCGGTAACCATTACATTCCGGACATTGCGTACGACCACGATATCTTGATAATAATACACGATACTGAACCTTATATAAATTCTGTTCTACTTCTTTAAAAAAATCATCGATACCTGCGATTGTTTTATTTCCCTTCCATAATAACTCGTGTTGTTTTTTTGTAAGGTCAATAATGGGTTTATGTATTGGAAAATCTTCTGATTTAGATGTTTTAATAAACCGCTCTCTCCACAGGCCCAGTTTTTCACCTTTCCAGGGAGCCACTGCGCCTTCGTACACGCTTAATCTTTTATCTGGAATTACCAGGTCTTCGTCGATGCCTAATACCAGGCTAAATCCTTCGCAAACCGGGCACGCACCAAAGGGATTATTGAAAGAGAACAGATCAGGGACCGGTTCTTCAAAAACAATATCATCCAGTTCAAAACGGTTTGAGAACTGGAGCTTTTCCTCATCATTTACCAGGAGGAACATTTCCCCATCGCCTTCATAAAAAGCGGTGGTCACCGAATCAGCCATGCGGTGTTTATCGTCTTCTTCAAAGCTTTTAACTACCAGCCTGTCTATTAAAACATAAGTTTCCTTACCCGGTTTCCAGCTTTTTTTAGAGGATGATTTTTCTTCCAGCAGTTCTTCTATTCTTAACACTTCGCCATCAACCAGCAACCTCGAAAATCCCTTCTGCATTAATATATTCAGCTCCTCCGAAACATTACGGTTTACATGCTGCTTAAAAGGAACAATGATGAGTATTTTATCTCCTGCTTTCCGGTTAACGATGGCTTCCACCACATCGTTTACATCGTCCTTTTTAACCTGCCGGCCTGAAACAGGCGATATCGTTCTGCCTGTACGGGCAAATAAAAGCCTGAGATAATCATA
>CAYLVR010000210.1:0-6384 GCA_964387165.1 uncultured Chitinophagaceae bacterium
AGGATCATACGCCGGCGTAGGGATATCCTGGTGCACGAACAGGTGGAAAGTGCATTCCCGTTACAACCGCCTCGGCAAACTGTCACCCGTCGTCTTCGTTTCAACAGGTGGCAGACCGCTTGCCATCAGGCATTTTGTGATTGCTTACTCAGCCATTTTTCAAAATTGATAGCTCCCGGCTTTGCCTGTCCTGCAGGCACTAATGCACTATGGCCAATTTCTCCGCCAAAATATTCCGGCTTGCCATTAGGTATTACCTTACGTGAGTCGTTAACAGATTGCAGGTAGCGTGCAATTATTTCATACATCGCAAAACGTTCAGGACCGGAGATTTCTATCCTGCCATTGATAGGAGCCGACTGTGCCGCCTGAGATACAAAATAAGCCACATCATCAGAAGCAATAGGCTGGAATTCTACATCAGAAAGATGAACTTCGTTTCCTTCTGTAGCTTGATTTGCAATGCCTGCCAGAAATTCGAAAAACTGGGTACTCCGGATAATAGTATAAGGAACTCCGGATTGTTTAATCAAATCTTCCTGTACTTTTTTAGCTCGCATGTAACCGATGTTTTGCATAATATCAACGCCAACAATAGAAAGTGCGAGGTGATGCTTTACACCGGCATTAATTTCAGCTGCCAGTAAATTGCGGCCCGCTGTCTGAAAAAATTCCATGACCGCGTTGTCTTCAAAAGATGGCGAATTCGCCAGATCTATAACAACATCAGTATCGCTCACGGCTTCAGCTAATCCTTCTCCTGTGATAGTATTAATACCAGTAGCGGGAGAACCAACAATAACCTGGTGACCCGATTGACGAAGGTTGTTAACTACTTTTGTTCCGATGAGGCCAGTGCCTCCGATAACTACGATTTTCATAATTTAATTTTTAATTGTTTTCTTGCCTATTGAGGCCAACGAAATGCCAATTAATTAAATTATTGACAACCAATAGGATGGCTATATATGGCAATTATATTTTTCACTTTATTTCGTGAAAACACGAACCATTTCATTATATAAAGGGAATAATGTGCAGTGAAGCAGAAATTATTATCAGACAAAATAATCACTCTTGGTGATGCCTAATTTTTTCATTTTGGAATGCAAAGTATTTCCAGGGATCTTCAATATATCAGCAGCACTACCGGTTCCTGAAATTTTACCAACACAGCGTTTTAATATTTCAATAATATAACCTCGCTCAACTTCTTCCAGTGAACGGTTTAAAAGATGTGCCTGCTCCTGATTTTCTGTCGCAGAATGCTTCGGTATATATACATCATGCAGTACACCATCGGTTGATAATAATATGCTGCGTTCTATGATATGTTCCAATTCCCGCACATTACCCGGCCATGTATAGCTGCATAATTGCTGGAGTACTTTTGGAACAACTTTCCTGATTCTGCGGCCGGTATTCCTGCTGTACTTCTGTACAAAAAAATTCATAAGAGGCTCAATATCTTCCTGCCGGTCGCGCAAGGGAGGTAAATGGATAGGAAATACATTCAGGCGAAAATAAAGATCTGCGCGAAAGCGGCCCGCCTTTACTTCTTCTTCAAGGTTTCGATTGGTGGCTGCGATCAGCCGTACATCAACTTTTATTATTTGTTTTCCTCCTACCCTTTCCAGTTCACGCTCTTGTATTACGCGCAACAATTTTGCCTGTGCTTCAAGCGGCAACTCACCAATTTCATCGAGGAACAGAGTGCTGTGATTGGCCAGTTCAAATTTACCTATACGTTTGTCGATGGCACCCGTAAATGCGCCGCGCTCATGACCAAACAATTCGCTTTCAATAAGATTTGCCGGTAATGCTGCGCAGTTAACTTTTACCATCAGCTTGTCTTTACGTGGCGATGTATTATGAATAGCCCTGGCAATGAGTTCTTTGCCAGTGCCGGTTTCACCAGTTACCAAAACCGTAGTATTTGAATCTGCTACCAGCAACATCAGCCGGTATATCTCCTGCATTTGTTCACCGTTGCCAATAATTTCTGAAAAATTATAAATCGTTTTGATCTGTTCTTTAAGTAAGTCGTTCTCCACTTCCAACTGCTTTTTATAGGCCAGCAGTTTTTCATTGGCCTGGATATTGGCAATTGCGATAGATATCTGGGCACAAATGCCTTTCAGTACCAGTTTACTCAACCTGTCTGCCAGCAACCAGATGGTTCCTATGTTTTTATTTTCCGTACGCAATGGCAGACCATACACATTTTTTAAGCCGGTGGTTTTCCAAAGCTGCGCGTATGAATTGCCATTCTTTAATTCTTCTGCTATATTAAACATCATTCCCTCCTCACTGGCCAACACCTGTGCTGTATAGGTTTCTTCAATAGTAATGCGGTTGGCAGCCATTTTATCGAAATCATACTTTGCATTTTCAAACAACGTATTGTCATACATAAACGCTGGCATGTGGAAGCCGTCCTCATCGAGTACCCGGATCATGGCCAGTTTCGTATGCATTGTTTTGTCAAGCACCCTGGAAATAGCGGCCTGCAGATCAAGCTTCGTTCTTACCTGTGTAATATCATTACTGAAATTTAGCAGAAAGGCCTGCTCCTCCTGTTTCCTGCTTATTTGTTCATTGGCCATAATATTGGCCATCGCGATCGATATCTGTGCGCAAATGCCTTGCAACAACTGTACATTGATCTCTTCTATGTCCAGGAATAAAATTCCATGATTGGTTTCTCCATTACGCAACCTGATACCTACCACATCTTTGAATCCCATCATCTTCCAGGCCTTTAAATAGCCCGAAGTGATGCCACGTTGTATTTCCCTGTCTACGTTAAACAACAAAGGGATAGAGCTATTTAGTACACGGTTCTGAAGTCCGTCGTTGAGTGGATACCTGGCTTTCTCCAACGTATTCAATATCTTTTGATCGTGTGTTTTACTAAGATCGTAGATATAAGGGCTCATTGTAGTGCCGTCTTCATTGATCCTGCGAATAACAAAGCCGCCCGGTGGATTTAACCTGCTTAATGCAGTGCGAACAGCATGCGCAAGTTCCTCTTTCGTTCTTACCATAGCAATGCCATTGCTGAAATCAAGCAGAAACGACTTTTCTTTTTCCTTATTAAGCAGCTCATCATTTTTAATAATATTAGATATAGCGCTCGACAACTGTGGTGTAATACCCTTAATAACACTTCTGAATTCTTTGCTGAAGCTGTCAGTCTTATCAGAATAAATATGAATAAAGCCCATTGGCTTTCCCTCATTCATTAGTTTGGTCATCAGTATTTCCCTTACACCTCTTTCATAGTTAACCCGCAGGAAGGCGGGACTTTCGGATTTGTTCATAATATCTTCCAGTAAAAAAGATATGGAATCATCTGCCCGTAATACTGCCTGGATAAATGGCTCGTTCAGGGAAAAATGAGACTGCACCATTTCCTGGTACCTTGAATGCGATCTGATAGGGGAAGATTTGTTATCGAGCAGGAAAGGAGTATAAGTTTCGTCTTTGGAATCAATAAGAGTAACAATTGTGTGAGTAAAGTAAAATAAGCCTTTGATTCGTTTTGAAAAAAGAATGATGAGATCATTCTTATCCCGGACCCTGGTAATATCATTTCCCAGTTCCAATAAAATCTTTCTTTCCTGCTCAAGTGTAGTTGTGGAAGGAACAGGCAACTCTGATTTGGGAAGTTTTGCCTTTTTCATAAAAGCAATTTATGCAAAAACTGTTAAGCAATTTCCATGAAACCATATTTTTTCCGGTGACTTTTAATTCTTCGGTATGTTTTCCATGAAGACCAGTAACCGGTGATTTAGTATCAACTGTTGCTATATAGCCATTAGCATATGTATAAACTTATATGATGACTGCGGGATTATTTCCTGAAAAGATATTTCATCGCTTCTATAAGGGATGTCTCGTACACCACTTCGCCATTAATATAAATATCCAGGCAGGTACCATTATGATATTTATCTCCCAGGGCTGTAACGGGTACATAATTAGTATAAAGAATATGAGTATTTTTAAAAAGATAACTATTACAGTCTATTGTCGACATCGCGCCATATTCGGTCATTCCTAATTTCTCCCATCCAATTTGTGCACGAAAAAAAGGCACCTGTTCATCTTTCGAATGAATTAAAGCATAATAATTTTCGTGATTGGTAGTATTATCTACCCAACTCGGAATCGCTCCGCTATCAAGAAAATCCATTACCGAAAACATTACCACCCTCTTCACTGGAAATTCTTTACCCATAATCCCCGCAAGCGATGCCCCCTGTGAATGACCAGTAAGAATTACTTTATCCCACTTTATCTGACCATCCGAATAATATTGATCCCATCCCTGGCCGGGTTTATTGACAACTAAATACTGAAGTAACTTTTTCAAACGGTTTAAAATTGAATTCGCAACATTTACTGAAACACCTGAATGCCTGTCGATTCCATCAATCGTTTCCATTCTTGCACGATAATGGCAGGTAATATCATTTGTGCCACGACAAATAGGATTTACCGCCGGATCATATTTATAAGATAAACCAATTACATGATGCCCCAGCAATGCCAACTGTTCCATGATAAACTTATAATTTCCGGGATATCTGAACGTACCCGGAAAAAAGACAACCAGCGAATGCATTGTATCCTGGTTGGATTTAAGCATATAATGCCTTAAATTATATGAATCGATGGTTGCATCCGTTATTGATGGCACAACGGAATCCCTGGAAATAGTTTGGGCACTCACCTGCAATCCCACACAAACAATAACAAATAATATTATTGATTTCATCGATCATTTTTTTTGATAAACTTCGCGATCATTTTTTTATTACTGAGGTCATCATAAATCACGATATAATATAATCCAGGCCGGATATCAGCGATATTTATTTTATCAGTTACATATAGCTGTTTGACTAATGCACCTGTTACACTAATGATCTTAATAGTACAATTAGCAATAATGCCTTTAAGGTTTATTGTTCCCGTAGCAGGATTAGGGAATATTATTATTCCCGATTCTAAAGAATTGTCATGGCCAATTTTAATAACACTTGAATATTTTGTTTTACCGTCTTTATCTACAATCTGTAGGCGGTACCATGCATCTGTTCCTCCTGGTGTATTATCGAGTGCCAGGTAGTTATGTTTTCCTGCCAGCATTTTACTGATTGTTTGAAATGCAATACCATCTTTACTTCTTTGTATAACGAAATGTGATACATTATCTTCTATAAATGTTTTCCAGGTGAGTTGAACAACTCCATTAATTCTTTTCCCGGTAAAATATTGTAGTTTAGCTGGCAGTGCGGCATTTAATATCTCCGTAGCAGTTAATGCGCGGTTATACATTTTGAAGTCGTCAAGATATCCCCTGAATCCATTTGCGGGAGCAGTTTGATTCGCCGGCCCCATTATGGCGATTGAATTGTTGAAATCCTGCGAGGTTTTATCCCGCTCAGCTTCCGACTTAGGTATTCCATCTATATAAATCGACGCTTTTGATTTGGTTAGCGTATAGTCTTTAGTAAAGGTTATTGTAACAGCCTGCCATTGGGAGGTTAAGTCTGTCTGCAGATATAGAATATTGCCAAAGCTGATATTTAATTTGGGAACGGAAGCTTGTTCCTGGTAACCGACTACAATGCCATTACCGTAAGTAAAAATGCTTCCTGTTCTATTGGAGCCGGTTATAGTTGGTTTGATCCAGAAAGAAATAGATTTATCACCGGTGAGCTTTAATTTATTCACTACACCAAGCGTAATATATGAGGTGTTAAGATCAAAAGCGAGAGCAGTATTAAGAGTATTATTTCTGTTGGCCGTAAGCGATACATCTATCATCGCACCGTTAGCAGGAGACCCTGAACCTTCATCAGTAAGCTCACAACTGTTCTCCATTTTGGAGCTCAGGACAATTCCTGGCAATTCCTGCCCATACACGATTTGACCGAGGCAAATTAATGGCAGCAGCAATAAATATCTCATAACCTGGGGTTATTCAGATTTCTGACTTAAAAGGCTACAGAACACTTAAAGGGAAGGTAATAGAAAGGATAGTGGGGATACATATCGAAGTTAATATTAATATCTGGTGAACGCAAAAAAATCTTTTATTATATTAAAAGATATTCAGGGCCATTAACACGACTCTGCTACAGCTAGGTAACATCCACTTTTAACGTCTCAAATCAATATCTTTAACGCATACGATACAGCAAAACTGTATATTAAAAATTATTACAATGAGGATTACCCGTTTTTTGAGTTCCACCCTTTTCATGGCAGCAGTCTTCTTCGGTGGTACAACAAGTGCAAATGCACAGGAGGCCGACACCCTATGGCTCCAAAAAATTGACATGACAAGATTTACCCAGGACTGGAGCTTAA
>CAYLVR010000211.1:0-6378 GCA_964387165.1 uncultured Chitinophagaceae bacterium
GGATACGCCCATTAGTGAGCGGCAGAAACAAAAGCAACATATGCCGGAAGTATTAATTATTACTCCAGAAAGTATTCATCTATTATTGGCACAAAAAGGTTATGCTGAAATATTCAAACCCTTAAAAATAATTGCCGTTGATGAGTGGCATGAACTTCTCGGCTCCAAACGTGGCGTTCAGGTCGAGCTCGCTCTTTCCCGCATAATCAATTCACAAACTCAGAGAGATGTAAGCAAGCTCTCCTCCTTTTTCAAAGGGGGACTTAGTGAGCTGCACGGAACAAAAGACCGCAGGGGGATTTCCCTTTGGGGCATCAGCGCAACCATCGGCAATCTTGACCAGGCGCGCGAAGTATTAATGTCAACTCTTAAAACACCTGGAGAACTGGTTCGTGCCAACATCGAAAAACTCATTCAAATAGAATCTGTCTTCCCCGAAGAAATAGAAAGGTACCCCTGGGCCGGGCATCTTGGATTAAAACTCGTGGACAAAGTAATCGATATCATTAATGCCAGCCGTACCTCATTAATATTTATTAATACACGCGGCATGAGCGAACGCTGGTATCAAACATTGTTAGACAAATGCCCTGACCTCGCAGGACTAATCGCACTTCACCACGGTTCCATCGACATGGAAATGCGTACATGGGTAGAAGATGCATTACATAATGGTACATTAAAAGCTGTTGTATGCACTGCCAGTCTTGATTTAGGAGTAGATTTCCGTCCCGTAGAAACTGTAATCCAGGTTGGCTCACCAAAAGGTGTTGCACGCTTTTTACAACGCGCCGGAAGAAGCGGACATCAACCCGGAGAAGTAAGCAAAATATATTTCCTTCCAACACATTCATTGGAACTGGTTGAAGCAGCCGCATTAAAAGAAGCAAAAAATCTTAATTTCATCGAGAGTCGAGACCCAATGATTCTATGTTTTGATGTATTAATTCAATATTTATGCACACTTGCTGTATCCGACGGATTTAAACCAGAAAACATCTTGCCGGAAGTGAGATCCACATATTGTTACGCAGGCATCACCGATACTGAATTTGAAGAGATATTGTATTTTATAACATCCGGCGGAGAAGCATTACAACAATATGACGAATACAAAAAAGTAGAGATTATTGATGGTTTATATAAAATAACCAGCCGGCGAATTGCAATGCGCCATCGCATGCATATTGGCACCATCGTTAGTGACCCGATGTTGAAAGTAAAATTCATTTCCGGTGGTTATATAGGAATGATTGAAGAATATTTTATCTCGCGATTACAACCTGGGGATGCATTTACTTTATCAGGAAGAAACCTTGAGTTCATCATGATAAAAGACATGACCGTAATAGTTAAAAAATCCACTGCATCTAAAGCTATTGTTCCCAGCTGGAACGGTGGACGCTTGCCCTTATCCTCCAATCTTGGCATAATGCTTCGTAAAAAGTTTCACGAAGCATTCAGTATGATCAATAACAATACAAAGGCCACCGACCCGGAAATCACGGCTCTGGCTCCCCTATTTGAACTGCAGCAAACGCTTTCTCATATTCCTAAATCAAATGAATTATTAATTGAACATATTGAAACAAAAGACGGGTATCATTTATTTGTTTATCCATTTGAAGGAAGACTGGTACATGAAGCATTGGCGGCGCTATTGTCTTATCGCATCAGCCGTATCAATCCTATTACCTTCTCGTTTGCGATGAATGATTATGGATTTGAATTATTAAGCGACCAGCCGATTCCTGTAGATGATACAAATATTGATGAATTATTTTCTGCAAAGAATTTACTCGCTGATATTCAACGAAGCGTAAACTCCGCAGAAATGACTAAAAGAAAATTCAGGGATGTTGCAGTTATCGGAGGATTAATATTCCAGGGTTACCCTGGTGAATATAAAAAAGCGCGACACTTACAATCATCGGCTTCTTTATTGTTCCAGGTATTTAATGAATATGATAAGAATAATTTATTATTAAGACAGGCATATAATGAAGTAATGACACAGCAAATGGAAGAAGTTCGTTTGCGCGACACCTTATCCCGCATTCATCAATCAAAAATAGTTATTACCGTTCCGGAGCGCCTTACTCCATTCTGTTTCCCTCTGAAAGTGGACAGCCTTCGCGAAAATTTTTCTTCCGAGAAACTCGAGGACCGTGTCCGCAGAATGCAGGAGCAACTTAACCGGCAGGCACAATAAGAAGTATGAGGCGCGTAAACCGATAAGCACCAAAGCAAAAAAACCTAAGTCGCCGTATATTTGCTGTTCACTATGCATGCGTTTGAAAAATTCAGGATAAAAGATGAATCGTTGTGCCTATCGCCGGACAGGAGTATTTTCTGGGAAAAAGAAAAAGCGCTTATTGTTTCAGATCTGCATTTTGGTAAAACAGGACATTTCAGAAAGTCCGGAATTGCAGTACCACAATCGGTATTTAAAGAGGATATCCAGCGTCTGATCGCACAAATTCAATACTTTAAACCCACATCAATAATTGTTGTGGGTGATATGTTTCATAGTCATGCCAATAAAGAGCTGGAACTATTTGCTAAATGGAGAAACGACTTTTTACATATTGATATTCACCTGGTAAGAGGCAACCACGATATTCTTAAAAAAACATGGTACGCAGAAACAGGAATTACTGTTCACGATACCACATTAACTATTGGCAGATTCTGTTTTCAACACGACGCCGGCGAATGTGAGGATAAGGAAGATCATTATGTTTTTTCCGGGCATATTCATCCGGGAATTATTATTAATGGTATGGGTAAACAATCATTAAGATTTCCATGCTTTTATTTTGCGGAAACCTATTGTATTCTTCCTGCATTTAGCAGATTTACGGGTTGTGTAAATATTAATCCATCTAAAGATGATATCACATTTGCAATCGTTAATAATTCCCTGATCAGGATAAACTCCTAACGTCTTTTTTTAAACTGCTGGTAATCGAGGAAATAAATAAACCTCAATGTTATTTCGTTACCATGCGACACTTGCAAAACACGCCAGGCATTGTTAGAATATGTTTTATAAATACTGCCGTTAATATAATCTTCATAATCAGGAGCAAGAGAATTTTTCCATGCTAATATTATCCTACTTCCCAACCTGAAATCCCAGGTATAAAACACATCCAGGTTAAATACATTATAGTTCACATTATAATCAGAAGGCACGAGCGATAATCTTTCTACCCAGTTACCGTCTGGCAACACGTCATATAAATTGGAGTTCAATATCCTGTTCCAATAGTGTCTTGCCCTAAAAGTCAGGTTCATTCGGGGTGTGAAATTGTAAATACCACTTACTACAGAAGTCACATCAGCATATCTGCGTCGTGCCAGTATCGGCTCGTTAGTTATATTATCCCTGGTAAAAGAATATCCGAATTGACCTCTGTCTTCCTGCCTGTAAAATGTGGCGCTCATGGTAAATCTTTCACTAAAACGATAACGTGCATCAATTAATAATTTATAAAAAGGATTGTCAGGAAGCCGTCCTTCGGCCCCTCCAAGCGTCCATGAAAAATATAATTTTTTACGTGTATCTGTTGTTCCGTTAGCAAAGAAATAATAATAGGGCGCTCTACGTAATTTTTTACGTGGCGTCTCATAAATATTCGATGGCGTTTGTAATTCAAAAAAATCATTCTGCCAGGTTGGTAATGCCCCTGCTTCCAGGTTAAGTGTCCAGAAATTACGAAGCGTCCAGGCGGATGCAGCAATTAATTCTGTTCGCTGGTATGCAAATGGTTTATATAGATACGACTGCGAAGCCGAAAAGCTGTAAACCTGGTTCAAAAACGATTTACTGGGTTGATAAATATTATAACTGATTTTAGCGGTATTATTTAATTCATTGGGTGATAATAAAAACCCAAGATCATTAGGATCATATTTTGCCGATTTCAAATCATTACTTACCGAGTATTGTAATACCCCACTCACTTTGCCTAATTCAATATAATTTTTAAAGCCATCATAATTACCGTTAATACTTTCAAATATCTTACTATATCGTGGCTGTAGTAATAAACCGTACTTATTATGTTTATCATATAACGCAATATCAAGACCTGTAACATTGGCATCTCTCGCGTTGCCATTTCTTAACACATTAGTATTTGTTAGCGTTATATACGACCTGTTTTTTAATGCCTGGTCTAATACAAACACATTATAATTTGTAAGCTCCTCTGTAGTAATAATAGAATCCTGGCCGCTTGAAATATTTCTTATACGCGCTTTCTCTGATCGTGCAACAGCATTAAATACACCAATACCTAAATTATCTTTCGTTCTCCCTGAAAATTTTAATGCATTATACAAACGGGTTAGCGATGGATTTTGAATAATATCATAATTTGTTTGTGCTCCATTGTTGACCAGGTTAATTATTGATCTGTAACCTTCCGGCTCGCGGCCTACCCTCCTGGAATAAAACAAATCCGATTTATTAAACAGTTCCGTTCCTTCTGTAAAAAATTGACGGTTCTCCCTGAATTGTATTTCGAAAGGGGAAATATTATTGATTACATTATCAGAAATCACCTGGCCGAAATCCGGAATCAATGTCGCATCCAAAGTAAAACTTTCACTAATCCCGTATTTAACATCCATCCCCCCACTATTCAACCATTCATTTTTATAATTATCATTTGGTGAAGGCGTTCCCCTGTAACCACCACTTAAATATGGTGAAAAACTTAAGCGTAAAGGGGGCTCGATGTTTTCGAGTCCCGATAAATTGCCAAACTGGTTAACAAATCCATTAGTATTGGGATTAACGGGGTTCCAGAAAGAAGTTTCATTCATGCGCCTGCTGAAACGCATGAATTGTATTCCCCAGTCATCTATTCTTTTATTAGAAAAACGTAAAGAGAAAAGTGGTATCCTTATTTCAACACTCCACCCTTCGGGGTGCATACTTACTTTACTATCCCAAACGGCATCCCAGCTCATATCTCCGAAAACACCATTAGCAGGAACTACTGCCGCCGAAATTCGTGCATCACTTTGTACGTTCCTGGAAGTAACAAGAAACTGGAACGCGTTCTGCCTGTCTTTATAAGAATCTATGAAAACTGCGAAATGGTCCACATTGGCATTACGCTCCTGGTCGCGGGGAGTAAATTGTTTGCGTATTTCAGATGGGTTGCCATATAATATAGCCCCGATATAAATGGCTGTATTGTCGTAAAGAACCTTTACCGATGTACTGTCACTGGAGGGCATTCCGAAAGATGGCGCGCTGGTAACAAATCCTCTGGCAGGTTCAACCTCGTTCCATATATCCTCATTCAATACACCATCTATGTGTATCGCGTTCTTTATTTTTGAAGCACGGACACTTTTCTGTTGCCCAATACATACGATGGAATAAGAAACAAGGGTGTATATGAATACGATCACTTTAAGCATGGAACTCGGGGGCCTGCAAAAATAGCCGAAAATCGTTTCTGACCTAATTTTCAGGCAAATATATAAACGCAGCAGATGCTTATTTATTGATAGTAATCAATACTTTAGATCAATTAAATTTGTTTTTGAGGCTTTCTACCTGGTCCTGAAGCGTACTTACCACATTAGCCAGCTGGTTAACATCCCATCTGGGCTGAATGTTAGCTTTACTGATAACCATACTGGCTTTCCAGATTTCTAAAATATCGCTGGCACTTACTGTATATGGCTGGTAAGAAGTGTTGTCGCTCACAAGAGTCAGCTTACCCTTTGATTTTCCGTTTTTTATCACTCTTTTATAAACGATACCTTCATTGCGGGATACAATAATATAGGTCTGATTGCTTTTTACGTCGTCCAGGTTATCAGTCATTTCACCAATGATAATCGATCCGCTGGGTGTTGGCATCATAGAATCCCCTACTATTTCAAAAGCACGATAATTGCCAGCAGCCAGCATTGGCAGCGTAAAAGTGTTCAGCTCATCTATATATTCCGGATCTGAATATCCTGCCAGGTAGCCTGCAGCTGCCTTTACGGGTACAAAACTAATCTCATTAGTGCCCGCGGCAAGTTTCTGTGCCCTTCGTTTAGCCAGATAATTGCCTTTAGTTTCACCTAATTCACTGAGAAAAAGCTCATCCAGCGTGAGTTTAAAGGTTTCACTAACCATTTCTAATACATCAAGTCTAGGCTCTGCTCTTTCTTCTTCATAAGCACCGAGCAACGAGCGTTTGATACCTAAACGGGTGGCAAACTCCTCCTGCGTCCAACCCCTGAGCTTACGCAGGTACTTCAGATTTTTTCCGGCTTGTGACATAGACTAATATCTTTAGCTGCTAAAATACTAAATTTTTTGACATCAAAAATATTTTTGTGGCTCACACCATAACGGAC
>CAYLVR010000212.1:0-6331 GCA_964387165.1 uncultured Chitinophagaceae bacterium
CTGATAAGCCGGCGCTTATTTAAAAATTAAATGCTCCACGTGCTCGTTAACCGAAAAGCCGGGGTCTTCCCGGCTCATGATCTTTTTCCCGTTTATGAATACATTGCTGAATACGATATCCTTAATTTGATTAAGAGAAGAGTAACCGATAAAATTGGAATGCGGGTATTGGTCACCGGTATATTTTATGTTGTTAAACACGATATGCTGTACGGTACCTCGTACGCTATCCCTGCTGTAATTATTCTTCTGTATGTTTATTTCAAAAAGAAAACCCAACTGATCCGGCCGGTAAGATATGGCTTGCTGATGGCTTTGAGCTGACTTCACATCTGTGATCGGGGAATCTTTACTGTCATAAAAAGCATTTTCCAGGAGCGGGCCTTCTACCTGTATATTATCGAACCTGACATTATTTATATGCGCCCGGTCGCCGTTTTGGATATCCATGGCGATGTGTACATAGTGAATAATATCACTGTTTTGAAAAACAATATCGGAAATAGAATCAATGGCGGTTTCTGCGCCGATCTCTATCGCCCTTCCCCAATCATTCCACAGCACACAACTGTCCATCAGCACCTCTTTCATTACACCGTTAGACGGGGTAGCTCCTTTTAAAACGATACAGTCATCAAATGCCCGCACAAATGAATTCCTGATTGACGCATAGCTGCTGTTCACAATATCTATACCATCGGCATTATACCGCCAATGCCCCACTAATTTAACATTATTGATTTCCGTATGCGTTGAATTATGCACCATAAGCGCCCATATATGAGCGTCCCGTAATACCACTCCTTCTACCTTTACATGGCTGCTCCCGTCAATATATATCATGTTATTGGCATCAAATCTTCCTATCCCGCTTGCATCCAGTATGCCTCTTCCGCGGATAACAACATGGCTTGCGTCTTTTACATAAATAACGCCGTGTACTACCGCGCCTCCCGCCAGGTAAATGGTTTGATTATTTTTTGCATGAATAATACCTGCTTCGTGTATGCCCGGGCCAAAATACAGCAGGTCTGCTCCCCCCCGGGTTACTGGGTGATGTTCTACCGGGTTGGTGAACAGGTGTAATGCCTTATGTGAATCATTCACTTCAACCACGATCTGCCCCGGTCTTGTAATACGGAGTACTATTTTGTTGCCTTTGATCACGGGCCTGATCTGGTATGACGAAGGACGTACAACTACATTCCTGACCGGAATAGAAGATGTTATTTCAACAGTAACCTCCTCATCTGTGTCGAACTGGCAAAAAGAAGCAAGTTCCGTTTGTTCTACCGGGCGCTGGTATCCCGGCCACACCTGGTTAACCGGCATGGCGGAAACACGTGCCAGGTAGACGGGCGCTTTTTTGCCTTTTATCCGTACAATATAGTCCCGGGAAAGAGGCTCTCCTTCCGGTGCCGGGTAGATGATCACCCGGGCAAAGCTGAGCAATGGAGTAACCGCAAATAATATGATCACGGGTAAAAGAAACATTCTGTTCATAAAGAGATCTCTTAATCAGCATATAAATAGTTAATGTAAACCGGAATGGATCACCGGCCGGTACCTGTTTCAAAGATAGGTAAGAATAAACCTATAATAAATTCCCGCTTGTTGTCGGGGTATGCATGGCTAAATAGGGTTGTATACCGGGTTAGATCAACCGCATAACCTCCTTTTAGAAAGAGAATCAACTGTTCGGAAAATCTGAACAGTTCAAAACGAAGGAGGCGGAACCGTTAGTAGGGAAATAGATTTTTATAATCTTGATTTTATAATTGCACTGGGCTATCGTGTTAATTCCCTGCAGGCAACACAATTCAGAAAATGGGCGACATCCGTTTTAAGAGAATACCTGGTAAAAGACTTTGCCCTGAACGATGAGCGCCTGGAGCAGGGAAGCCGGCTCATCAATAGCAAAATGACTAATTGTAACGATCCTTTTTTGCCCGGGTCACTTTTATTACATTATCATGATGCTGCTTGTCAATAATATCTTTCAAATGCAGTTGGCCATCTGTGTATTGTATATGAATGCGCCAACCGGATATTTTATCAATATCTGCACGATAAATTTTTTGTTTAAGTTAATTTACAATACACCGATGCTTTTGTACAGTTGCTCACCCACTTCTTTGTAAACCTGATCTGCATCGCTTTCATCTACCAGTCTGTACATGGTTAAAGACACCCTGTCAAAAACAGGATCCTCATCTACAGCCACCGCCATTTTTTTATCTTCATCTACCTTTACAACATACAGGGAACTGTCAAGTCCGCCTTACAGATATCTCTTAAATAAGGTGTAAATGTTTGATCGCTGCTCAATATTGTACCTGCAGTACAAGGGCTTGCAGCAGATTTGTCAATGATACATGGAAAGGGCTTTAGCAGGTCTAACCTCATCTATATGAGGCTTTTTTACCTGGAGTATCCAATAAGTGAAAGGCTTCTCCCTTATTGAGCTTGGTCGCATTACGTGGAATTATTAAAAATTGAAAATAAACTTTACCGAACCAGCATCACTGTGCCTTTTGATTCTATTGAATTGCCCAATAAATCTTTTCCTTTTGCCATCCAGATAAATACACCCGAAGGCTGTTCTTTCCCGTTTATCTTCCCATCCCAACCGTCATTTATATTTTCTGTCCGGAAAACCTCTTTACCAAAACGGTTAAAAATCCTGAAATATTCCAGGATTACATAACCAAGAACTCTTACATGAAGCATATCATTCAGGTTATCTCCGTTTGGTGTAAAGGTACTGGGCACTGCAAACTCAGATTTGTCTACAACAGTCACATTCACTTGTTTAATAACACTGCTGCAAGCACCATTAACATGTTTTATATAAAAGCTTTTATCCACAGGTAAAACGGGAATTTTGAAAATACCGGTTGCGTTTTCTTCTATTAATTGATTTCCCGACGGATCAGCATACAATAAATATGTGCCTTTGGAGTAATTATTTACTGTAAGTGTAGTTGATGTATTCTTGGGAATGATTAAGTCATCGTATAAGGGTACAGGATCGCTATTATCATTTATAACCTTAAGCGGTTCTGTAGTGATTATACAAAATTCACCGTCCTTCACCGTTAATTGATAAAGCCCCTCACCAATGCCCTTAACATCAAGTGAGGTACTTACTTCAATACCATTTTCATTTCTCCAGGAATATGCCGGTGAATTAACTAACCCTTTAACCTGTAATCCACTTATGCCAGCCTCTTTAAGATCACAATTATCATTTATGATGTTTATACTGCTGTTGTCAATCTGCGGTTTTGCTCCAACAATGATGTCTGTACTATAAATTGATTTTACACAACCGTTCGTGTCGGTAGCCACCAATGTATAGTTACCAGTTCCAAGACCTTCAATTGTTAATTGAGACCCCAGGCTGGCATTTGTAGAACCATTTATCCATTGGTATAAGGAAAGCGCTTTTTCGTTTATAAATCCATCAATTCTTATTGCGCCGTTATTTTGCCCACAGGATGCATTTGTAGCAGAGGGATTGATAGGAGAGATTGCTGCAAATTCTCCCTGGGGTACTTTAATAATTGGGGAGGTAGCTGAACAATTATACTGGTTTGTAGCAGTGAGTTGATAGTTGCCTGCTTTTAAGAATGAAACGTCTGCTGCACTGCCTGCGATTGTGTTATCATCTGTGTTTTTCCATTGCCAGCTATTTGCCCCGGTTACAGAAATATTAGTGATGCTTCCGTTTGATATGGCGCAGCCGGCGGCTACAATCCTGGCTTCTGTGGCATTTATTTCAATTGCACCTGTGGATGGAATCGTAAAATAAGACTTAATGGTATCACACCCGCTATTATCTTTAAATTTCAATAGATATTTCCCGGCAGGCTGGTTTAACAGGTCAAATGAGTTTCCTGCAAGGTTGTTGGCAGAATCTCTCCATTCTATACTCATACTGCCGATATGATCGCTTACGGTAATTCCTGTAATGCTACCATTCAAATCTCCGCAGGTGGCAGTTGTTATTTGCAGATTGTTATTATGAAGGGTAGGTCCCGATTGGTTCTTTAACGTGTAATAATCCGTAGAGTCGCCGCACCCTCCTTTTTCGTTCAGCACAAACAATTTATAACGTCCGTCAGGAACGTTTTCCAAATCCAATACAGTACTGACAGTATCCTGGTTAGCAGAAAGCCAATACACTTTGTCGTATAGTCCGGCACTTGCCAGGTCAATTATGCTTCCGTTAGCCAATCCGCAGGATGGATTTTTTAACTGTATATACTGTGCATGTATTTTCGGTGAAAGATCCTGAAGCCGGAGCGTATAGCTAACCGAGCAGTATTTGGTTTGCTCTACTACGAATTCGTAATAACCAGGGCCAACATCTATAAGATCTAATGTATTAAATATTGTATCGGTCTGCAAGTTATCTCGTCGTATCCAATAATACCTGGTACCGGAAACAAGCTGCGTGCCTTTAATATAGCCGTTTTCCTTACCACAAGTAGGTCCGATATAATCCGTTGCCTGGACAAATTTGGCGGCAGAAAATTCTCCACTTACACCGCTCATTGAAGTTGCTCTTGCTGTAACCGGTGCGCTGAAGGCTCCTGAAAAAGACCAGTTACCATCTGCATCGGAAACTGTTTTGCCCATATATATTTCACCATTATTGCATTGAATACATTGTTTAATATTCTGGAATACTTCTATTATACAATTGGGAGTTGCCGTGCCGGCAATATAATCAAGATTATTTGTCGTCATAATTTTAACAAATGGCACTTCTACTGCTGAAGACAATGCTTCTATCCCTTTAGCATTGCAAACAATAGTATTCTTTTTTATAGTGATATTCTCGTTGTTATGCAATGCAATACCCGCATAGCTGTTCGACGAAATAATGTTTTGATCTTCCGGGTTTTCTCCGCCTATAATCCCCATTTTACACTCTCCCAAAAAAATGCCTGAAGTCTGACAATCTCCATACCCGTCAGGATATCCGATTTTATTACCCGTAATTGTTATAAAACCAACAATCCGGGAAAGACTTATCATTCCGTGACAATAATTACTGAATTGGACGGCTGGATTTCTGAACGTGTTGTTAATAATATTTACCTCAAGATCAGAACGTGTTTGCTGCCATAGATTAAATTCATAACCAGACACAGTTAAAGCTCCACAGGGAACTGCTGACGATTGGTCGAAAGTGATTCCAAACTTATTATTCTTTACGTTTAAAACACCGTTTCCTGTATTGTTGTCGGATATTAGTTCAACCGAATTACCATTTAATCCTGCAAAAAAGTTACCATCACTAATATTATCTCCCCCAATAGTTATGTTAGTAAAAGAGCTAATGAGAATGCATGTCCATGCGTCATACCTGGTAAAAGTAGTGCCATCTACATCAAGATTAAAAAAGTTTGACTTTATATCAATATCCGAAAAATGATGGCCTTCATTTGCGCTATAGCCATAAGGCGTGCAGATAGCAAGCCCATTATTAAAAAAAACATTCCCTTTACCGGGAGCTCCTATTTTAATGTTTTTCACAATCTTTTCCATCCAGATTGCACACCTCACAATATAAGGCCCGTTAGGATCCCCGTACCTGAACTCCGTGATATAAAATCCGTAAATCTCAATATTTTCCACGTTCCGAAGAATAAAGCATTGAGAATAAGTTTCGGAACCATTAGTTGTTATACGGACTTTAGCACTGCTTACACCAAAGGAAGTACCTGGCTGAGTACTGGCATCAAGCACAATATTTGAAGTTAATGCAGGAAGATAAGAAAGCAGCGTTATTGTTCTGCCGGCAGGAGTGGTATTTGCTATGTTAAAATGAATATAATCAACGGCAAGAGTGCCGTTTGCATTTGCTAATTCTATGGCTTCTCTCAGTGTTCCGGACCCATTATCCGCATTAGATGTTACCGTAAATGTATCTGAATAGGCTATTTTACTCAGTAAAAATAAAGATAGCAATATTAAATGCCTTGGTGTATTTATCATTATGGGAAAGGGTTTCTGTGCTAAAAATAATACTTTCAACGCTTTTAAAATTAAGGCAGGCTACACTTTTTCATTTCCTGCCATACTGTTGATGTTTGATAACTGAATAAGGGCTAAGATGTACGGGTTTCTGGCTATAATCTCGACGCGATTATATCTGTAGGCTACCGCGTTAATTCCCCCAAGCCATACCATTCAGAAAATAGGCGACATCTGTTTTAAGAGAATACCTGGTAAAAGGCTTTGCCCTGAACGATGAGCGCCTGAAGCAGGGAAGCCGGCTCATCAATAGCAAAATGACTAATTGTAACGATCCTTTTTT
>CAYLVR010000213.1:0-4540 GCA_964387165.1 uncultured Chitinophagaceae bacterium
TCCAGTGAGGCATTTAATAAATCCGGTGGATTATATTTTTTAATTAATTGTCCATTACTGTTTAATAAACACAATTCAATATCAATATTAGCTCCTGCATTCCCGGTACCCACGCTGTTTGGCAGTACATTCATTTTTATAACAGAAGAAGTGTTTAATACTATTTTGAAAAAATCTTTATCGGTTGCATTATTGATCATGCCGTTCGACTGAAAACTGGTTCCTTGCCTTGAAATTATTGTTGCAGACTGCATATTATCTGCATGTTCATCTTTCCTGAGTTTTACTCCACCTGCTGTAACTACATCAATATCATTCTGGATATGATCGCAGGCAATTACGCTTGACCCGGTATGCCAGGTAGTTGTATTTTTATAATAACTCACTCCCATAATAGGGGCCCAACTGGTTTCTCCATCGCCACGACCTTCGGCGTATTCAGTCACCATCTCACAATTATTATCATAAGTGCTTTGGTGCTGCAGGCCAAGTGTATGCCCCACTTCATGCGAAACCGCTTCACCAATGTATTTTGCGTTCTTAAATAGTTTATCGCTGAACACCCAGGCTGGGGTGCCATCGGCCCAGTTAAAAGAGTTAACGAAAGCCGCTCCCGCCGCGTGACCATACCATTGAGAGGTGGGTGTAATAATAACCCGTTCTCTTTTTGCAAATGGAGTATTTTCAAATACTACAGAATCTGTAGTAATATTAATATCAAAAATGCGGTAGTCTTCAGCTACGCGGTTAAATATTTCGGTGATTGCTGCATTGCTAAGCTTAGGAGATTGTGCATGAATTGTGCTATCCCAGTTCCATGATGTGCCTTCAACTGTATGACCATCAAAGTCAAGATATATTGTTGATGTAGCAGAGCTTAAACTGTTTAGTTTAGGTATTTGTGCATATGTATTGGTAAATATGAATAACATACATATTGTAATGGCAGGATAGCGATGACTGTTAGTTTTGGTAAAGTTTTTTCTCATGGTCAGTCCGGCATTATCAGTCTTTGAGAATTCTTTTTGAACAGGTATTTATCTTTATTCTTTTGCAGAACGAGCATATCACCATATTTCGGGTGCAGGATCCTTCCTTGCATATAAAATGAATTATCGGGCATTAATCGTGCGGTAACATTAAATAATGCGTTATGATAATTTTCGAGCCGGATATTAATTGAAAAAGTTCCCGGAACCGGCTGGCCCTGATTAATTATTTTTCCTTTTATTAATAAACGACCTGATAGTTGTGTATTTATTTGCTCATTTAATTTTTCTGAAAAAAGGGCTTGAAGAGCAGGCAGATTAATTTCGAATTCTTCGGGGAGGTTGGCAAAAA
Source organism: uncultured Chitinophagaceae bacterium (assembly GCA_964387165.1). GTDB lineage: Bacteria > Bacteroidota > Bacteroidia > Chitinophagales > Chitinophagaceae > Flavitalea. The sequence goes on from CAYLVR010000213.1 coordinate 1,342, forward strand.
GAAGTGGTTTTACCTCTTTATTCCGGGCGGGATTGATGAGAGGTTCCTGGGCATATGGGGAAACATGCAACAAGAAAACCATCACACATAGTATTGCCACGTGCATACGTTTCATCGTAAATAGTAAAAAATTAGATGTAGATAAGGTAGCGGAGAGAGTACGGTTAACAGTACAAAACTGAAGACTACAATGTTACGACTATTTCAATACTCTATCCAAATTTGTTTGATTCAACTTAGGTGGTATTTTATAAGTATAAGTGGTTTTTATAATGAAGGGTTGGAGTAGATTTTCAATACTGGCCGGTACTTAGCAAAACCAAAGTACATGCTTCCAGGGTTTTGATGCCTTTTTCGGCCGCGAGTTGTTGCAGTTCTGCATTTTCTGCTCCCGGATTAAAAATGATTCTTTTAGGATTCAGGTTAAGAATGTAATCATAATATTGTTTCTGGTTAACAGGGTTAAGATACAGTGTAACGGTATCAAGATTATTAATGTTACGCTGTTGAGTTTCCACAGGAGTATCGCCAACGACCCCTGTTTTTTTGCCTATTGCCACAACCGGGTGGTCAGATTGTCGCAGTTTGTTAATTGCCATGTTGCTGTATCTTGCCGGATTATCAGATGCACCCAGTATCAATGTTGTTTTTCCACTCATGTACGATAATTTAAAGGCAATTGTTATGCCCGAACTGAAAGTTATTTATATCGCGGGTTTTAACCTAGGCAAAAATACGGGAAGAAATAAGGCTACACGCGAAAAAACCAATGCACTAAAGCGTTTGCTGGCGCCCGGGTGTTTTACGTTGTATTACCCGGGTGGGTCGTCATTGCGGTTAATAGCTTATTTAAGGGTGTTCTTTTTTGATTTTGTGATGTTGGGCAGGTTATTATTTGTTGAGAGAAATACCCGTATCATTCAGCGTACTACATTTTTGCCATTGACTAATATCTATCTGAAGCTACGTGGTGTACAGATGATTTACGAAATACATACCGATTTCAGGGATGAGATAAAACATTACCAGGCAGGCTGGTTTGAAAAACTGGTCCTGCATCTGTTTGTGTTTGCTGAAAAACTAAACCTGCGGCTTGCGGATAAGATCATCTATAATCATCCTGTTTTGCAGCAACTGTCTTCTGCGAAGCGAAGGGAAGGAAAACCCCCGAAACGTTCTATTTATTCTTATAACGGGTCAAATACTGATGATTTTTATCCTTTGGATAAGGCAACCTGCAGAAAAGAACTGGGCCTTGATCCTGAGCTTAATTATTACATTTTTGTTGGTTCATTATCTAAATGGAGAGGTGTTGATCTTCTGATCAATATTTTCAAGGATCACATGTCTGCAAATGATAGATTATTTATTCTTGGGAATTCCTCCCATACATATGGCGCTGAATTAAAAGCTTTGGCTGCTGGTAATCACCGTATCATATTTCATGATGAAGTTGCCACTACGCTTGTAGTGAATTATATCAATGCTGCCGACATCTGCCTGGTTCCGGTAAAGCCTATATTAAAGAGCCCTGGTAACCCACTAAAGCTGTACGATTATATTGCGTGTGGTAAACCTGTTATCGGCCAGGAAGGAGTTATTGGTTGTTCCGATGAAATTATTAAATATGGTGTGGGCATAGTTACTGATTTTTATAATGCGGAGCGGGCCGCAAAAGAAATGAAAGCATTTTTTATTACTCACGATCCTGCGTATTATTTATCTCATAATAGAAACATTTCGGTTACTGATGTGAGTTGGACAAAACGAATGGAAAAATGGATCGCCTTATAGCGGTGCATTGTTGTTGGTTCGCCGGCAAGTGAAGTTTATGGACCGGTCCTGCTAATGATAACTGTTTTTGCTATTGAGGAGGAACGGCACTCAGCCCCCGATTCGGCCATTTCAGCCGCCAAATAAGCCATTGTAGCCTTTTTGCTTTGTAAACGTCTTTTGGAAATGTATCCTTGCATTGTCAATCGCAAATGCGGGCAGCGTCTGAAGTTGGAGAGGGACGCCTTCAATTTCTCCCGCAAATGCGAAAGATAGTCCTAAGTATCTCGAAGGACTCTCGTTAGGGTCCTGTTAGGGTAAAACCCTAAGGAACCCCTAACAAGACCCTAACAAGATCCTAACAAGATCCTAACAAAAACAATTATTAAACATTTAAAATTTAAAGTAATGGCAAGACAAAAAAATAATATCGTAATGAAAGGCGCCAGAGGAATGTTTGGCGGCCAGGTAGTTTTTAAAAAGAGAGGAGGCAGGCCCTATGTAGCTGCGCCACCTGAAATTAAAGAAGGGAGAAAGTCAACCCCTGCGCAGCTGGCTATTCAGCAGCGATTTAAAGACAGCACTGAATATGCAGCGGAGGCGCTGCTGGATCCTGAAACAAAAAAAGCCTACCAGGCAAAAGCAAAGAGCTATCAGTCGGCACATAATATTGCCGTACTCGATGCCTTTTATCCTCCTGAGGTTTTTGATGTCAATGCAATAGGATATAAGGGCCTCGCTGGTGATGTTATTGTTATCCAGGCACAGGATGATTTTAAGGTAATGGCAGTAAAAGTATCTATTCGTAATTCCGTTGGAGAATTAATTGAAGAAGGTGCAGCCATTGAGGGGAAAAAACAGAGCTGGAATTATTCGGTAACAACAGCCAATGCCAACATTTCAGGAACCAAAATCACAGCAACTGCTGTTGATCTTCCTGGTAATGAAGGTATGATGGAATTAGTGCTGAGCTAATCCGAGAAGGGTGTATCAGACTTTGATACACCCTCTTTTTATTCGGGTATCTAATGGAGAAAGTTTTCGTTTACGCGATTTTTATATCCTTCAAAATACCTTTAATACTTTCTTTATCTATGCTTACTTCTTTTCTCCAATAACCGGCAATCCGGGTTAATTAATTGAAAACGTAATTTATAAAAACAGTATTCTTAACCAGCAGAAATTAGGTAGCTTAAATAATTCAACGTGCCGCGTCGCCAATGCCTTTAAAAATTTAAAAAACTATTGGTATTATATTGGCTACTGTTAGCGGTGTCTCGTGGTGGTGGCACAGTCGTTACAGCGGTCAATCAAGTGAAAGTGAAAATTAGACAGGAAGTTATTTTTTCGATTTTTTTAATGAGTTAGATTTACAACAAAGTGACTATGTTTTGTTTAGAATATAGGTCAAATTGAAATCATCAAA
>CAYLVR010000213.1:4640-6327 GCA_964387165.1 uncultured Chitinophagaceae bacterium
TTAATGATTTAGATCTACAACAAAGTGACTATGTTTTGTTTAGAATATAGGTCAAATTGAAATCATCAAAAAATGACTTCAATTAAATGATTATGCGTTAATTGAATATTTGCCAGTAATACTTCATTAAGCAGTGTTTCACCCTTGTTGTGCAGTGAGATTCGTTTTTCAATCGCATCCCGGGCGGGACGCTTTAGTCAAAGATTTAAAAATATATCAATTATGCGGAGGCAATTTTAAAAGACACCCTTCTTCCCGGGAATTAATAAACCGGGACGGAATATTTTAAAATTTCTGACCCCACAGAATAATAGAATATATATTCACCATCTTTTACCTGGCGCGACAGTATCTTATAAATTCTTCAATTCATTCCAAACAAATTCTTCTATGTCATCAAAGAGGCTTCGTTTTCTTTCTTTTCCTTTAGTCTGCTCCTCATATTTGTTCGTAAGATTGAGGGCAAGAGCATACATCTCATCAGTGGCGGATTGGTCCAAAGCTTCATAAAATCCTTCAGTCTTTTTGTTTTCCTCAAGACCTCTCTTATGGACCAGTACTTCCACTACTTCAAAGTGTGTCTTTTGCCAGGATTCAAATCCATTGGGGAATTCAGGAATTGCCATGTTTGATAGTTTATTAATTTTTGTGAATATGATAAATTTACACTTTTATACTAAAAGAGGTAGCATTTGCCCTCGCTTTGAAGTAATGGCAGGCCGGGCATTGAACGCGTAATACTATACAAATACGAATCCTCCACTAAAAAATACTCGCCCTTTTTCACCCTTTTTTTTCACTCGGTTGTTATAGATTATTGCCGGGGTCCGTATTGCTTGTGATGCGGGTGAGGTACATATTTATTACCTGGAAGGGCCCATCATGAGTTGCCAAAAGATAAAATCTGACAAACAGGTTTGACATATATTATACATTAACGATTAAAAGCTTGCTATGAAAAAAATCTACTTCAAGGCAATTTATGCCTTGTGCTTTTTGTTAATGTGGATTTCGTCGGCAACCTATGGTTACGACTCCACAAGACATGACGACAGGTCTATAGATCCGGTTCTGCTCAAAATGGAATCCTCCAAAAAAGAAATATCTGTCGGGGAAACATTTACAATAATTATCACTGCTTACAGAAATACCTATTTCGCTGCCCCGGCAAAATCTGTAGGACTGGATATGGATTTTAATATTAAACTCATTTTTCCTGAAGGGTTTACTCAAACAGGAGGAAATTATTATGATTTTATTGGGGGTCAACTTTCGAATACTACTCCCACAATACAATACCGGGTGGAGGGTAAATTTCTGTACAAGCCCTCAAAATCTGAATTCAGATTGATAAGAGGTACCAGGGGATCAAAAGATCTGAATAAATATATTCTGAAAGCAAAATTTTCACCAGTGGTGAAAGAAGCGAATGTGAAGTCTGCAATAACGAAAAGCGCTTCCAGCGTGGAATGTGCCGTAAACAAAGTGCGGTTAATATTCAGAAGTCCGGATGATTGTTGTATGGACAGGTTACCGGGTGCAAAAATCCAGGGGTCAAATGATGGTTCTAACTGGACGGATCTCTATACATTCAGCGCAAATGGTACCGGTAGCTGGCAGGAATTTACATTTAGTAATACTACCGCTTATTCGCATGCACGATTTGTGGCGAGCGCAACAGGCTGGG
>CAYLVR010000214.1:0-6151 GCA_964387165.1 uncultured Chitinophagaceae bacterium
CAGTGTGTTTGGACCAGAAAGCTGTGTCCACCTAACAGAAACAATCCAGCCATCTGCGTCAGTAGAAGCCCCTCCGTTCAGGCGCAGATAATTCCAGGATGCTGGTATAGTTTGATCACCACCCGATCTTGCAACAGGGGGAATATTGCCGGCTTTCGGATTTGTTGGTGTAGCACCGGAAGTACCGCCACGAGTGTACAACAACATCCATTGATAGATATTATAACCATCAATTTTTGTGTTGGGGTTAAATGCCCTGGCCCAGGTTGAATTATGATCAACATCTGTCCATATAGTCAATTTTGTTTTAGCAGCGTATGCGCTGTTGTATTGATCTATCCAATTGAAAAAATTCGTTCCCCATGAAGAAGGCACCGCTGCATCCTTAGTTGAATACAATCCCCATATAGGTAAATTTTTTGATGCGATCTGTTGAGCAAGAGAAGTTGTTGGAGCTGTACCACCACACACAGGAACGATCGCTGCAGCATTTTGTCCATATACAGCAGACCAATCCCACACAGATCCACCACCCATACTTAATCCTGTCACATAAATTCTTGAAGGATCAATACGCCAGCGACTTTTTGCATAATCAATTACCGATTGCACCTGTGCCGCAGTTGGACGCACTTTAAATTGTGGTGCGATCGTAACAAAAGAAAAATTAGATCCATTTACATTAAAATTCGCAGGAAAGGTTTTATTGTTCATATGATAAGGCAATCCGCAGCAATTCAACCTGGTTACACCAGTGCCCAACTCACCAATACCGTGAATAAAAACAAGCAGTGGATATTTTTTAGTTGTTTGACTGTACAAAGCTGGAACACCCTGGTAGAAGCCGGCAACGTTTGAATTAACGTTCGTTATCACACTCGTCCACACCGGGGGAGCCGTTTCAATTGTGTTGTCAATAGTTGCTTCGCTGGAAATGGTTTCGGAGTTAAGAGAAGAATCTTCTAAGATAGCATCTTTCTTACAGCCACTTAAATACAAAGAGATGCCTAGCGCCATAAATGGCAGCAGTTTTTTGGTCCGCATAAATCAGTGTTTTTAACCTTATAGTTTAAATAGGATTGACAGCAAAGACGCAAACCAAAATGATGCCAAAAAATATTGTAGAAAAAAAAGAACAAAAAATTAATCTGTAATTAATATTTGTAGCTTCTGTCAAACAAGAGATAAAAACTTTTCTCTCCTCCATTTCTCCTGCCATTTATCTTCAGCTACCGGTTTGGATTTAAGATAGTTGTACCGGTTACCTGATTTTACTGACTACTACTAAGTATTGATAGATGTTTTTATTTATTTACCGCAAATTGATCACCATTAATTTCTGTAATGGAATATTTTCGTGGCTTATCATCAAATTTAGTTCTAGTGAAAGAGACTACCGTCAAAAAATACCTTATCTACGCAGATGATGATATAGATGATATTGAGATAATGCAGGAAATGATCCAGCAAATAGATCCCTCTCTGGGCCTGATTACTTTTACCGGCGGAATTGAAATGGTTGAATATCTTAGACAACTTCCCAAAGAAGCCGTTCTTCCATGTTTTATATTACTGGACATGAACATGCCCCGATATGATGGTATAAAGACCCTGCGCCTATTAAAAGCTGAAAACAGCCTGGCAGATATCCCGGTTGTGATGTTCTCTACCAGTAATGAGTTAAAAGACATTAACAGGGCGCTCGAATATGGTGCCAAGACTTATATCACCAAACCAGTAAGATCCGCAGAGCTGGAAAAGATAATCATTGATTTTACAGAGTATTGCCACGAACTGCCCATTCATAAGAAGCAGGACGATAATTAATTGTTTTTATTATCTTGACGGTTAAACCAATTGTTTGAAAACCTTCAAAAAATACTATTCGTTTAATGCACCGCCCGAGCAGGTATATGCCACACTCACCAATGCAGCAACGATCCAGCTATGGAGTGGTGAACCGGCCATAATGAGCACAGAGCCCGGTTCTGAATTTTCGTTATGGAACGACAGCATTGTGGGTAAAAACCTCGAATTTATTCCTGATAAAAAGATCGTGCAGGAATGGTACTTCGGCGAGCAGCCTGAGCCTTCGGTTGTTACGATCATATTACACAAAGACAAAGGTGGTACTTCGCTGGAACTCAGGCACACAGGTATTCCCGACGACGATTATGAGGATATAGTAGAAGGTTGGAACATCAATTATTTCGGTTCGCTCGAGGATTTTTTTGATTGATAAAACATCAGAACAGGGATCCAGCCCTCCTCCTTTGAAAAAAGGGGGTGTAAACACAGTGTCTCACCTCAAAATAGCTCACTACCAAATCGTCTTAAATTAGGTCAGGTGGCTTTATTAAGGTATCTTGTCTGAAAACACCATTACATCCTGCTCAACATTTTACTTTTAAATTAAACTATGGCATTTATCGACGAAGTTTTGCAAACCCCATCATACGGGTGGAAAAACGAGCAGGGAGAACTTATCGTTCCAACTTTAAAACAACTTTACAAAGAAGCATTTTCGAGAGTGAATATCTTTAAGTCGAAACGCAACTGGATATCTTCTATCAGTTGGATCATGGCTGCCTGTCTTGTTCCATTCTTCCTTGTATTTATTATAAAATATATTTCTATTCCTCTTGTTATAGCTTTTATAGTGTATGCGATGATTATTATGAGTACACATGGTACTATTTGGTTTCATCGTTATTGCACACATAAAGCTTACACTTTTAGTCACCCTATATGGCGGATAATTACTCAGAATTTAGTGATCAAAACATTTCCTGAAGAAATATATGTGATCTCGCATCACGTGCATCATGTTAAATCTGACGAGCCTGGTGATCCTTATAATTCAAAAGCGGGGATCATGTATTGTATGTTATCTGATGTAAATCACCAGAGCATATCAAAAGATCTGAATGAAAATTATTATAATAAGGCCGCTCATTTCATGAAACATTCCGGTGTTAAAATGAATACTTATGCAGCGTATCAAAAATGGGGATCTGTAGCTTCTCCCTATTATACAGTGGCGCTTTGGTTTTGCAACTGGATATTATGGTACACTATATTTTATTTTATAGGGGGTCATGGACTTGCTACAGCACTCTTTGGTGCGGCGATGTTCTGGTTTGTACTGGTAAGGGCTTTTAACTATACAGGGCATGGTGGAGGTCATGAAAAACATGTAGATGGGATAGATTTTGATCGCAGTAATTTATCTATTAATCAAACAAGGCCGGGGTTATTTTCGGGCGAGTGGCATAATAATCATCATTTATATCCTGGTAGTGCAAGGGCTGGTTTTTTGCCTTACCAGTTAGATTTAGCCTGGATATATGTTTTCCTCGGTTATAAGTTAGGAATGGTGTCTTCCTATCATGATTCCAAGAAGGATTTTTTAAGGAAGTATCTCTCTCGAAAAAATCAATAACTTTTTGTAAATTTACAAGTTCAGTAAAAATCGGGGGTCGCCTGGTTTTGACAGCATAGATCTTTGAAAGTGTAAGCATGTCGTGCGTTGGATAATTAGCACGTTAATCTGAATATTCAAAACTCAAATGGCAATACACAGTATGCCATGGCTGCCTAATCAGTGATTAGATAGTCATTAGGGCCGCCGGGCAGGTTAGTTCTGTTACCAAGCCCCGCCGCCGACTTAAAAAAAATACAGGATGCTGCAACCGAAGGCTGTGACGGTTGCTTAAGACCATTCAGCTAAGTGATATATTGGTTCGTTCTTTTCCTGTGTATCACCGACAATTAATAAAGAAATAAGCATGTAGAAAGCTTTCGGCGAATATGTTTGGACGCGGGTTCGATTCCCGCCGACTCCACTTAAGGAGATGGTCAATTTCGATCATCTCCTTTTTTATTTAGCATACATTACATAGAAGGAATGAGCTATGAAGGACTTAATCTATTAACAATAATTGTTTCTGAACGTGGCATTGTATTCTTCGCTATTAAGTATAAAAAATCCAGTATGGCAACCGCTTGTTCATCAGTTAGTTGAGCAGTTTAAGAAGGGGTTAGTCTCCCCCGCTGGCTTACTGGACTTCCAGTAATTCAACATCAAATACCAATATGGAATTGCCTGGAATACTCATGTAATCATTACATCCATAACCCAGGTAAGGCGGGATGATCAATTTTACCTTTCCTCCCTGCTTAATAAGCGGAATTCCTATTTGCCAGCCATCAATTACACCATTCATCGGAAAACTTGCTACTCCTCCATCGAAGGACGTGTTGTTGATAAATTTGCCTGTATAATTTGCTTTCACAGTCGAATTAATTGTAGGAGCTGCACCGTCGCCCTCCTCAATGATCTGGTAATACATCCCACTTGCATGTTTTGTAGCTGCAATGGCATTTGCACTAATATAATCCTGCATTTTGGCATCATCTTCTATTACTGTAGTACATCCTTCATTTTTATTCTTATTACTACATCCTGTCAGAATCAGGACCATTATCATACTACAAACAAGATTAATCGAACGCATGTATATTATAAATTTAGGGGCAAATATAATGTGGAGTTATGTATATTTCATCAATAAGTTGCTCCTTAAGGCCTGGGCAAGCGAAAGGCGTTTTTATCTTCATTGCCTTTCTCGAACATTCTAATCTGCGCTTTCCCAGTTGGCTCGATAAAACGTTCGGATTGATTTTTACCACTCCCAACATTCATAAAGTTCACCATGAACAGGATCAGTATTATACTGATTCAAATTATTCTGACATCTTCATCATCTGGGATAAAATATTTGGCACATTTAAATACAAACCTGTTGATGAAATCAAACTTGGCCTGAAAGAATTTGATGAGCCGAACAAACAGCAATTTTGGTATTTATTAAAAAGTCCTTTTGTAAAAGTAAAACGGATGAGGTCCGGCAAGTTGTAAGCAATGAACGTTCCCCGCAATATCCCCAGGCTTTTCTATCTTTATCTTTAAATCAACAATATGCCACACATTACTTTGCCCGAAGGTTATCCGGGTATCCGCAGCCTGTTTATGTATAGCCCTGCAACCGCGCTACCGCTCAATCACCTGGTACAGACCCTGCTGTATGACCCGGCCACATCTACCCTTACACCCGGCGAGCGCGAATTGATCGCCACCTATACTTCAGGCTTAAACGAATGTGTTTATTGTGCCAACACCCATGGAGCAATTGCGCAGTACCAGCTCGGTAATCAACCAGACATAGTGCGCCAGGTAAGGCAGGATCCGGATGAGGCTAACATTTCTGATAAACTTAAAGGCCTGCTGAAGATCGCCGCCAAAGTGCAAAAAGATGGCAGAAGCGTACAGCCGCAGGATATTGAAAACGCAAAAGCACAGGGTGCGTCTGAGAAGGAAATACACGATACGGTACTCATAGCTGCTGCCTTTTGTATGTTCAACCGATATGTGGATGGATTGGGTACATGGGCACCATCAGAATCTTCAGTATATGACGCCATTGGCCGGCAGCGCGCCACCGAAGGATATATGACCACACCTTTCAAGATAGTGGACACGAACAATTAACAGAGAATCAGGTTCACCAAAACGCAGTGCGTACCAAATAAAAAATGCAAAAGTAACCCAGGTAGTCAATAATAGTGGCCAGCACTACTGTGTTCTGTATTGATGAGCATTTTCAGTACCCCCTTCACCTAAAGATTTCGGAACATTTATCTGCCTAATCGTTGAGGTAAAATAAATAATGGAATGGAAATTATATGATTAAAACACCTGGGCTTTTATTAAGTTGGAGGAAATAAATCATTTAGAAGTACTTCGGAATGATGGATTATTTTACTGCCATTCATTAGATTATTTTGCGAAACCAGAAAGAAATCGCCCTGCATCGGACCCTTGCGAAAACGTAATAAAAATTCAATCAAATGAAAACTGTACAATTGAAGTATGGCCAGCTGAGTTGAATCAACGTAACGTTTATGTCATATCCTTCAATACATGTTTTGCCGCATGATAACCACATAGGCCATGAACTCCGCCTCCCGGCGGCATAACGGTAAAAGGCATGTTTTCCGGAATGGAGAGGTTAAAATTTGATGATTTTTAAACAATCTTTTTGAACGAACAAAATATACCTAAAATGTTCGCTCAAACGGATGAAATTAA
>CAYLVR010000215.1:0-6123 GCA_964387165.1 uncultured Chitinophagaceae bacterium
AATGGAGCTGTACACATCTTATGGCCCATTGTTTATGTCGTGGCACGATGGTGCGAACGGTGGCGATGGATATTATGGGGGCGCCAATGAAGTGAGGCAAATTGACCGTTCAAATTATTATGGATGGGATAGTACGTGGAGCCTGATCAGGCAATTACAATCTGCGGCAAATATTTTTGGCGACGTTGGACCCGATGTAAGATGGGTAGGTAATGAGAAAGGTTTTGCCGGTGAAACGTGCTGGGCAACATATACTCCCGAAGCCCCTGAAAACGGACTCAAACCCGCCAATGGTTTTGTGAAGGATTATTTAGGTACGGAAGGCACCCGCAATGGGAAATACTGGATGCCCGCTGAATGCGATGTTCCATTACGTCCGGGGTGGTTCTATCACGAATCCCAGGATCATCAACAAAAAACGCCAAAGCAATTATTCAATCTATATTTGAAGAGCGTAGGACGTGGGGCAGCGCTTGATCTCGGGTTATCACCCGATAAGTCTGGGTCCTTACCTGATGAAGATGCTGCAACACTGAAAGAATTCGGAGACATATTACAGCAAACTTTTTTAAATAACCTGGCAGATGGAGCAACATTAAAAGCATCTGATGTACGTTCGGATAATAAACAATATGCGCCTGAAAACCTCCTTGATAACGATAGATATTCATATTGGGCCACTAATGATAATATTACTGATCCCCAACTCGAAATTGAACTGCCTGAGGTTAGATCCTTCAACTTAATCAGGTTAAGAGAAAATATAAAGCTTGGGCAGCGAATTGAAAAGGTATCTGTTCATGCTTTTATTAATGGTAACTGGCAGGATATAGCAACTGCAACAAGTATTGGTGCAAACAGGTTGATAGCATTACCACAATTAATTACTACAAATAAATTAAGATTAAAAATAGACTCATCGCCGGTTTGTATCGCGCTTAGCGATTTTGCACTTTTTAGATTTAGCGAAGACTTATTGTCTGAAGAAGGAAAACCACAGATGGGCGAATTAAAGACAATAAGTAAAGAAGGATGGAAAGTTGTAAAAGGAACATCTTCTTCCTTAAAAGCTATTGACAATGATGTAAATACATTTTCAACTATACCAGCCATAAATTCTACAAAACCATCACTAGTTATTGACCTGCAATCCGTACACAATATAAACGGATTTACATATGTTCCCGCTACAGCGCAAAATAGCAACGGATTGGTAAGCCATTTTGCAGTGTATGGAAGCGAAGATGACAAAAGTTATTTTCTGATACAGGAGGGGGAGTTCGCAAATATTGCCGCTAACCCGATCAATCAGTCAATAGTTTTTAACACCCCTGCGAAATTGAGATTCTTCAAATTCTCAGCTACCAAACTAATTAAAGGTGACAAAATGATCATTGCAGAATTGAATTTATCCGGAAATTAATTTTATGGATAAATCATATCTGCATCGCTTTTTATCCCCGAGAGTAAAGAATTACAAAATAATTTCAATATTGTCAGCTTAAAATTTATTAATATGGTTGCAAGAATACTTAACGCACTTGCTTTGGTATTGATGGTGTGTAATTTGAATGCACAGCTAAGTATCATTCCCGAGCCTGCTGAAATAAAAATCGATAATGGGTCATTTAAGATCGAACAGTCAACAATGATTAGTTTCACAGATGAACGGGCTAAAAACACTATTGAGTATTTACAACAATACCTCAAAACTAATTACGACCTTGAATTAAAAGACAGTCAGGGTGGTAATAGTGACGGTTCAATTCAAATTATTATTGACAGTGCGAATGCACCCAAAAATGGATATACACTTGTTGTTAATAATAAAGGAGTTGTAATAAAAGCGATGAGTGGGCAGGAATCTTTTTATGCTGTTCAAACCCTGATTCAGATGCTCCCATTTAAAAAATCATTGCCCCTGTCGGTTTCTTACGTTAAGATTTCCGACCAACCCCGATTCAAATACAGGGGTATGCACCTCGATGTAAGCAGGCATTTTTTTCCTATTGACTACGTTAAAAAATATATTGATTACCTGGCGTTGCATAAAATGAATTTTTTTCATTGGCATCTTACTGATGACCAGGGGTGGAGAATTGAAATAAAAAAATATCCCGAACTAACCAAAATTGGTGGTTATAGAAATGGAACTATTGTTGGACATTTTCCAGGAACAGCGAATGATAATAAATCTTACGGCGGATTTTATTCTCAGGAGGAAATCAGGGAGGTTGTAGAATACGCATCAACCCGGTATATTACTGTTATACCTGAAATTGAAATGCCAGGACATTCTTCGGCAGCAATTGCCGCCTATAACTGGTTAAGTTGTTTCCCTGATGAAAAAACAGTGATTCCCCACCATCCATCAATTGTTGCTAAACAATCAAAAGGAAAAGTGGTACAGGAAACGTGGGGTATTTTTGATGACGTATTGTGTGCTGGCAAAGATTCCATTTTTATTTTTTTAGAAGGAGTGCTGGACGAAGTGCTTGAATTATTTCCATCGGCATATATTCATATTGGTGGCGACGAGTCGCCAAAAGAAAACTGGAAAAGATGCGAAAAATGTCAACAGAGAATCAAAGATGAACATTTGAAAGATGAACATGCATTGCAGAGTTATTTTATCCAGCGTATAGAGAAATATCTTAATAGCAAAGGAAGGATGGTGATAGGTTGGGATGAAATTCTCGAAGGCGGATTGGCTCCGAATGCGACAGTAATGAGCTGGCGCGGCGAGAAGGGCGGTATTGCCGCAGCAAAACAACAACATGACGTAATTATGACCCCGGGTAGTCATGTGTATTTTGACCATTCACAAATTAAAAATGATGACTCGTTAACCTTCGGTGGGTTTACCCCATTCGAAAAAGTATATTCTTACGAACCTGTTCCCAAAGTAATCACGGGTGAAAATGAAAAATTTATTCTTGGCGCGCAGGCAAACGTTTGGACAGAATATATCACTAACACTTCAAAGTTGGAGTACCAGGTGTTCCCGCGTATCAGTGCATTGAGTGAAGTGTTGTGGTCGGGGAAGGAAAGCCGTAACTGGAACAAGTTCAGCAAAAAGATGAGCGCACAGCAACAGCGTTATAAATTATGGAATATTAATTATTGTAAAAAAGCGATTGTAGTTAATTAATAAACAACAATGGCTGGGGTTTACTGATGATTTTTGCACGATGTGCGTTGATAATATTAGATGACTTATCTTGCGGTAAGACTGTTGTATTTTATCTATAAACAATATGCTCGATATCGTAATTGAAGCCAGGGAAGCCGCGATCAGCGAAGCTATAAAAGTGAAGCGGATATTACCATTCCGGTTGCGCCGTATGGTAGGACCTTTCATATTCATGGATCATGCAGGACCCGTGAGTGAAGTTCCTTCGCAGGTATCATCGCTCGATGTATTACCTCATCCGCATATTGGATTGTCGACGGTCAGTTACCTTTTTGGTGGCCAGGTGACGCACCGCGACAGCCTTGGTGTAGAACAAATTATTCGACCCGGTGAAGTAAACTGGATGACCGCAGGCAGCGGTATAGCCCATTCAGAAAGATTTGAAGACCCGTCTGTACTGAAAGGTGGACAGTTAGAGATGATCCAGACATGGGTGGCCCTTCCTGAAAAGGATGAAGAATCTTCTCCCAGTTTTAATAACTACCAACCCGAACAATTACCAGTTTATACCGAAAAGGGAATATGGATGCGTTTAATTGCAGGGAACGCTTATGGATTACGTAATGATGTGAAAACACATTCCCCACTTTTTTATTTACATATTACTCTCGAGCCAAATACACGCTTCGGTTTACCAAAAGAACACCAGGAGCGTGGAATGTATATCGCAAAAGGAAAAATTGAAGTTAATGGAACTTTTTATGGGCCAGGACAATTACTGGTTTTCACGAAAGGTGTTGATCCTTTAATTATTGCTAAAGAAGCATCAACAATTATGTTGTTAGGTGGTGAGCCATTAAGCGAACGTTATATCTGGTGGAATTTTGTTTCTTCCCGTAAAGAGCGTATCGAGCAGGCCAAGGAAGACTGGAAACAGGGACGAATAATATTACCACCAAATGATAACCATGAATTTATTCCATTGCCAGATGATAAATCGAAGCCCGCAGGTGGACCACGACCAGAGCCGCTTTCTTAAATTATTCATGTATATGGCTGCAATGTAATCACACATTGCAGCCATATTATTTTTACCCTTATTTTACTTTCCGTAGTGTAATTAATTTTACCCCGTGTGCAGGAACAGCTGCAGAAAATGAATTAGAGAAAACACCTTCGTCTTTTTGTCGCCATACATCACGTACAATTTGTTTTCCGTTTAATCCCAAAACATTCCAGTTGGCTTTAATTTTTTTTGTATCTGAATTCCTGTTGAATAATCCAACAGCTCTCGTGCCATCTTCAAGTTCTTTGATCCAGATCTCCAGTCCATCTTTCTCAAATACCCTTGCGGCCTGTTTTCCTAAGGGGTCCTGGTTTATTTCAATTACTTCATCATTAGTCAAAAGACTTCTGGTAAATTCATCCATTGCCACTATATCGCAGCCTATAAGTAAAGGTGATGCAAGCAACGACCATAACGAAACATGTGTATATTGTTCATCAGCGGTTAAACGTGATGGATATTGAGTTTCACCCCAGCCAACCAGGCCAACAACAAGCATATCGGGATCGTTCCAATGGCCAGGGCCGGCATATTTTTCCAATCCTGCCTGGGTAAAACCTGTTTCGGATAAACTACCCCATGTATCAATCAGGTCGCCGGTCGTTCTCCAGCTATTTCCACCGATAGAGTCAACCCATTTCCAGGAATCTCCCATTCCATACTGTGATAAACTAAAAACGATATCACGATCTACTTTATCCAAAGCTTCGCGCATCACTATGTAAGGCTTCTTCAGTGTTTCAAGCGTTTTGCTGTTAACAACTTCACTATAACTACAATAGTCGTGTTTTAAATAATCGAATCCCCAATCGGCCCAGCGACGTGCATCCTGTTCTTCAAACTGGTAAGACGCAGTATAACGGCTACAGGTAACCGTACTTGGAGAAGAATATATTCCGGCTTTGAAACCTTTAGTATGGATATAATCTGTTAGTCCCTTCATATCGGGGAATTTTTTATTTGCATTGATCATTCCTTGTGCGTCGCGGGGTTCGCCATGATGCAGAGGATCTTTGGATTCATTTTTAATTGACCAGCCATCATCAATATTAATATAGGTCCATCCATGATTAATTAATCCTGAGCTGACCATAGCATCCACTGTTTGTCTTACTGTAACATCGTTAATTGAATCACCATAGCGATTGTAGCCGTTCCATCCCATTGGAGGAGTTAAAGCAATTTTATCACCCACAACAATTTTCAATTGACGGGTAGCCGTTCCTAATTCATTTTTTGCTGTCAGTTTAACTAATGTTTCGCCTTTCTCGTTAATGATACCTGTGAGCATTCCTGTTTTAGTATCTAGGGAAAGACCATTTGGAAGGTTTTCAGCATTAAAACTCATAGGCCTTTTCCCGGTCGCGGCAATTGTAAACATAAATGGATGACCAGGACGAACACCAAAAACTTTTGCTCCATTTATTTTAGGTTCGGGCGATTCGGGAGGAGTGAGGATATGCCGTTTATTGATGTAATTAAAATTGAAAGCATCGGGTGTTGATCCCTGGTATGAAATAAAAGCATTTGCCAGATCTGCTTTGTCATTATATAATCCGTTGCCATTATCGTCAATTACAAGTGAAAGTTGTTTTACTTCATTTAAATCTATATTGATCTCAACAGGTTTTGATCCGCGTTTCATAACGGGGCTTTTAAAAACTTCCTTGTCGTCCGCTAAAATAGTAAGCGTAACACTGGATTTTTTGTTTGATGCATCGTCCAGCCCGAATAATGCATAAAATTTTTGAGCATTTCCATTGAGTGTAAATCGAAGCAGGCCTTCTGTGCGTGTCGCTAACCCATTCTTATATTTCTTACCGGCAATTCTTAATGGATTTTTCTCCAATGCTAAATATGCCTTGGGTGTTAAGCTCCAGTCCTGGGTAAATCTTGTCATGTCAATTTTTTGGAGCCATAGGGT
>CAYLVR010000216.1:0-6079 GCA_964387165.1 uncultured Chitinophagaceae bacterium
TTTCTTCCCAATATTGAACAAAAAAGGCAGCAAGCGTAATTACAAAATAGTGATAAGGAATTGCGAATGTTGATATAATTACATCCTAAACTATTTTAAGATGACCCTTATGTCCGTGCCTGTATTTTTTATTTAAGTTAATTCTGTACTGAGCAGGACTATACCCTGAAAATTTCTTAAATAACATACAAAACCGGGCGCTATACCTGAATCCGCAGGCGTTCGCAATCTCCTTAATGCTTTTGTCAGTTTCTTCCAGCCATTTAACTGCAGCCTGCATTCGCTTATAGTTGAGATAACGGGTAAAAGTAGTTCGAAGTCGTGTTTTGAAAAGACGGCACAGGTAATGCTCATCCAGCCCTACTTTCCAGGAAGCAAAACGTAAACTAATATTCTCGGTATAGCGTTCATTTATTAATTCCAATACACTTACTAATTTGTCTTTATAAAACCGGTCCTCGCCTACCAACGAACACTCGTCCGATATAAAACCAATATTTTTAGAAATTGAAATTAAATGTAATATCCATAGGAGACTTTGTATTCTTTGGTATCCCACTTTTGACTCCATCTGCAAAAGTTGTTCTGATACTAGATCCCTGGTAGGTCCTTGTATTGTAATTCCACGACGAGCCACATTAAGCAAATTATTTATCTCTTTATATTCTTCCTGGTATTGAAATACCGTATAGAAATTAACAGGATTAAAATACATGCTTGTTGACCTGTAAGTTGTTTTTTTCAATCTTTCTTCCCCCGACATTGGCACAAGCATATAGGGCACGTTTGTGCCTATTAAGAACATATCTCCTTTTTGACACAGTACTGTTTTTTCAGCAAGAATTAATTTTGCCTTGCCTTCATGTACAAACGTGAGAATTATTTCGGGGTGCATACGAAATCCGACTCTCTTTTCCCAGGGAAAAGTTTTTATTTCCGGCTGGCTCTCAATATAGAGATAATCATTAGCCAGTACCGATATAGAGGTTTGTAAAATCACGTGGTTATATGTTGATCATATCAAAAAATATGCAGTTCATTAACGATACAATACTTTTTTATCGCTTTCATTCATTTGTTTTTCAATCGATGATATTGCACGAGCTGTTTTCAGGAACGAATCAGGTGTTACCGAAATGCTATCAATTCCTTGCTCTACCAGGAATTGTGCAAAGTCAGGAAAATCTGAAGGTCCCTGACCGCATATGCCTACTTTCACCTTGCATTTTTTGGCCTGCATAATTAGTAGTCGTATCATTTGTTTGACCGCTTCGTTTCGTTCGTCATATAAATATGCAACCAAAGATGAATCCCGGTCCAAACCAAGCGTCAATTGTGTAAGATCATTTGAGCCAATAGAAAACCCATCAATATATTTAGCGAAATCCTCAGCGACTATAATATTGGAGGGAAGCTCCGCCATCAGGTATAACTCCAATCCATCAACACCGCGTACCAGCCCATTTTTTTTCATCACCTCCTTTACCTTCTTAAGCTCCCCTACTGTTCGGCAAAATGGAATCATTACCGTTACATTATTCAATCCATACTCGTTACGCACTTTTTGAATCGCCTTACACTCCATAACAAAAGCTTCTTCATATTTTTCGGAATAATACCTGGAAGCTCCTCTCCATCCTATCATCGGATTTTCTTCTATGGGCTCAAAGTATTCACCACCGAGCATTCCCCTATATTCATTACTCTTAAAATCGGAGAACCGCACAATTACTTTCTCAGGATAAAATGCTGATGCAATTTTTGCTATACCATAGGCAAGTTTTTTTATAAAGAATTGTTCCTCGTTCTCAAAACCGGTTATCTTTTTCTCTATTTCCATCGACAGTTGTTTGTCACCGATTTCACGGTGTTTAAGCAAAGCCATGGGATGGACCTGTATATAATTATTAATAATAAATTCTTCTCTTGCGAGACCTACTCCTTTATGTGGGAGGGCAGCAAACTGGAAGGCAATGGAAGGATTAGCGACGTTCAGCATCATAGAGGTGCTTACATTTGCTATGTCGCTGCGTTGCGTGGTAATTTTTTTAAATTGTCTTTTTCCTTTGTAAACAAATCCAATATCTCCTTCCGCACATGATGCAGTGACCTCTTCACCAACTTTTAATATTTCTGTTGCATGTTGACAACCTACAATTGCCGGCACTCCTAATTCGCGCGCAACGATAGCAGCATGGCAGGTTCTGCCACCTTTGTTGGTAATAATCGCAGATGCGATTTTCATAATCGGCTCCCAGTCGGGGTCAGTCATGTCGGTTACCAATACATCTCCCGCAGCAAATTCATTTCCTTCAGTAACTCTTTTATCGAGAGAATAAAGAATATTCACTTTTCCGGATGCTATTCCATCTCCAACCGCAATTCCTTTGAGAATTGAAGGGATATCCGGGGAATCCTCTTCCATCTGGTATTCAGTAAATACGTTGTTATCTTTTCTTGAGTGAATAGTTTCCGGGCGTGCCTGCACTATATATAATTCATGCGTTATACCATCTACGGCCCATTCTACATCCACCGGGCACCAGCGTTTATTTAATAAAGAATAATGATCTTCTATTTTACAAACCCAATCGGCAAGTTGTAATATTTGTGCATCTTCGAGACAAAATCTTTGCTGCTGTAATTTTTCTGCCGGAATTATTTTAGTACGTTCATCGGGATCCTCTCCATAAACCATGATCTTATCTTTAATTCCGATTTTTTTCTCAATGATTGCCGGAAAGCCAGCTTTGAGTGTGGGCTTGAACACCAGGAATTCATCGGGAGACACTGCACCCTGTACCACCATTTCTCCTAATCCGTAAGAACCATTAATTAACACCACATCTTTAAACCCACTTTCGGTATCAATAGAAAATGCTACTCCTGAGCTGGCTAAATCGGAACGCACCATGCGTTGCACACAAACAGATAAACCTATTTGAGCAATATCGAAATTAAACGTGTTCCTATAGCTGATTGCTCTATCAGTGAATAAGGAAGCAAAACAATTTCTTACCGCATCAATAAGCGCGGAGGGACCTCTCACATTAAGATAGCTTTCCTGTTGTCCCGCAAATGATGCATCCGGGAGATCCTCCGCCGTTGCTGATGAGCGAACAGCCACATCAGTGTACTGCTGAAGATTATTTTGTGAAAGTGTCGAGTACGCACCGATGATTTCAGCTCCCAGGTCCTGCGGAAATTTTGCATTGCGGATCGCCTGCCTTATTTTAAGACCACCGCGGCGAAGTGATTCAACATTATTATAATCGATATTGTTCATTTCATCGGCTATAAACACTTCAAGGTTATTCGTTCTTAAAAATCTCCGGTACACTTCTGTGGTGATAGCAAATCCTTGTGGAACTGATACACCAATAGATGACAGGTTGCAGATCATTTCTCCGAGCGAAGCGCATTTTCCTCCAACAGTTTTAATATCTCTCATCCTCACTTTGTCCAGGCTTATTACTAAGGGCATATTCATAATAGCAGTTTGTTTTTTGGTTAATCAGTCGAAATGAAGCATGAACATTTTGATAATACTTTCGAAATAATGTGAAGACAATAACAAGCAGGTGCATAAGCACTTTACTTATTAAATGATTATTATATTGACGAAGCCAATTTGTGAAAAGGGGGTACTGTCAGAAAGATTTTATCTATAAGAAATAGAAAAAAGAATAAGACTGATTATTCCTATTCTTGAAATACAATATGCTCTGACTTTATGTACGGCGATTTGCAGATTCGATTTCACCGTCTCCTGGCTTACTCCCATAATTAAGGCTGCTTCTTCGCGAGTCAAATGTTGTTGCCTGATTAATATGAAAGCTTCTTTTTGTTTTTGAGGAAGTGTATTTAATGCATCATTAATTAACTCTTCATACTGTTTTTCCAATAAAAGAGTTTCTGTTGAAGTATATGTAGAAGATACACGATCAATTTCATAATTAACCTCTCTTTTGGCGTCGGCTTTTTGCTTGCGCAAAGCATCGTAGGTTAAATTGGCCGCTACTGTATTTAGCCAGCCCCCCAAATTTTGCACTCCCTGTAATGTATCACGTTGTAGCCAGACTTTTAAAAAACAATCCTGGCAAATATCTTCAGCCATTTGGTGTGAGCCACTAATTCGCAATACCATGGTGTAAATCGAAGGGTGGTACTTGTGGAATAATTCTGAGAAAGCATTTTCATCACCCTCAATCAAACGCATCGTTAAATATTCATTGTCGTATAAGCCATGTTCTTTCAAAAAAACAAGTTGTTTCAGAAAGCAAACATAATAAAAAGAAAGAGACCCCGAACGTCATACTCATCTTTTTAAAAGAACTCACTTATTAAGTGTTTTCACAAGTAATTTCGCAATTTCCCTATATCCATCTGAATTAGGGTGGATCCCATCTGTAAACAGTTGCTCATTAATTCGGCCATCCGCCTTCAGTAACACAGGACCAAAATCGGCGTATGCCATTTTAATTTCTTTGCACATGGTTCCAATAGAGATATTTATTTTTTTTATTCTTTCCTCCATTCCCTGTCTCGGTAAAATGGCCGATAAAAATATCTGTGCTTTAGGTTGTCTTGCACGAACAGCCGCAGCAAGATGTTTTAACCCCGCCACAATTTCCTGGTCATTGTTCACCTGCAGATTATTGGTACCAATTGCAATAACAATTTGCCGGGCGGTATATCCATCCAGTTCATCATGATACACTCTCCAAAGCACATTTTCTATACGATCCCATCCAAACCCCATATTTGCTGCACCCATTGGCGATAGCGATTGATTCCACGAATCCTGTCCTCTTGCAAACCGGGCAGCAGGCGGCCCTCCCCAATAATTTATAATTGAGTTCCCGAGCAGTACTAAACGCGGCGGTATTTTTCGATTGAGTGCAAGGATATCCTGGTGTCTTTGATACCAGTTGTACCCCGCAGCTTCCCTGCTTTGTACTTTTGATACCTGGGTCGAAAAGCTGCCGTTTTCCTCTTTCAATAATGAACGAATTTCTTTCAGATCGACAGTTTCGATGGCGGGCATATTTTTATCGGACGTTATCAATACCGGTCTATCCAATTCTTTTTCGAGCTCTGCAACTTGTTGCCATAGCCTGGTCTCGTCGCAAACATTATTTTTCTTATCAGCGTATACTAATAAAGGTTTCTCCAGTCCCGGGTATATTAGTTTAAGCATTGAACTATCCGGTACTCCAATATCCCACCGGCTGTTTTTTGAGGTCTCTTTACAACTAAACCAGTATTCGAAGCTTCTGCTGTCAGGATATTGATTATCATTTAATCCATTAAAAATATATTGAACCGTATCACCTGGCACACGACGCCCATTGATTGCTCTCCACTCGCCATCGGGATCCCTGCCCCATAATACAGGCATGGTATCGGCTGGAGAACAGGAAGACTTATTCTCCATAAATCTATAAACGATGTTTCTGGAATTACTGGTGAATCTTATTGAAGCTGTTTTTAAATGGTTAGCAGTATCATTAAATGAAGTGATCCATCGGTAATTATTTGGCTGCTGAGATAAAGAGGTATATTGTTTTTTAAACAGATCCAGGAAAGTGTGCGGATCTACCAGTTCAATATCCAGATCAGGTCGTTTGGTTTTTAAAGCTTTTATTGTTTCTTCTATATTCGTTGGAGTGAGCCAGGTAATTCTGTAGAAATAGAATCCTGTCTGCGTATTAGATCTTACTGTAATTGTATTGGAGATAATATCCGACAAACTATCAGCACCGATAAAAATAAATCCTTTTTTATAGCTTGCAGATGCATCGTTGATCATTTCAAATACGGGCATTCCTTTCCAGACATGGGGGTCGGGAGCCCGCCCACCGTTATTATGTGTATCGTACACCACAGATCCCAAACCTCCCGGTGAAAAAGGAACGAAAGCATCCTTTACTGATGCTGAGGGCTGATCAAAATCAATTACCATCGGCGCAATTGTCATATCCGCTTCTTTAAAGTAACGTTGATTATGTTCTGTAAAGAGAGGAAGAAAACGTTCTTCTATCCTAACAGGATAGAAGAACGTTTTCTTCCTCTCTTT
>CAYLVR010000217.1:0-6072 GCA_964387165.1 uncultured Chitinophagaceae bacterium
TAGAATAGAGGTCTCCAAAACCTTTGATCAGGGTTCGAATCCTTGTGCCCGTGCAGCGTTCTTTTAAATATATTAACAGAAGCTTTATAGCTGAACGTTAATAATTAGAAATACCTTTCAGTATCTCTGCGCATTCCGGGGAGAAGCTGTTCTTTAATTTATTTTATGTATAAAGTAATCACATACTTCAGGGAATCTTATAAAGAATTACTTGAAAAAGTTACCTGGCCCACATGGCCACAGTTACAGCAGTCAACCCTGGTTGTTCTGGTTGCCACATTAGTGATCACCGGAGTTGTTTGGGGAATGGATCTTGTTGCACAATCCGGACTGAAATTCATCTATTCATTTTTTGCATAATGGAAAATCAAACAATACAACAGGAGCAGGCAGTACCACAGAAAGAAACCAAATGGTATGTGCTTAGAGTGGTGAGCGGAAAAGAAAGAAAAGTAAAAGAATATCTTGATAAAGAAATATCCCGCGGTGGTTGGGGAGAAGTAGTGCAGCAGGTTTTTCTTCCCGTAGAAAAAGTTTACAAAGTACAGAACGGTAAAAAAGTTGTTCGCGAAAGAAACTATTACCCCGGTTATGTAATGATCGAGGTAACTGAAGGAAAACTATCCGACGACCTTCGCGATGCAGTAAAAAATACAACAAATGTTATTCATTTCCTGGGTAAAGAAGATCCTATCGCTTTACGTAAGGCCGAAGTGAATAAAATGCTGGGTA
Organism: uncultured Chitinophagaceae bacterium; assembly: GCA_964387165.1. Lineage (GTDB taxonomy): Bacteria > Bacteroidota > Bacteroidia > Chitinophagales > Chitinophagaceae > Flavitalea. The sequence goes on from CAYLVR010000217.1 coordinate 733, forward strand.
AAATGGACGAGATGGCTGAGGCTGGCGGAGTGAGTATGGTTGAGCCCTTCATTGTTGGTGAAACTATCAAGATCATTGAGGGACCATTCAATGATTTCAATGGTATTATTGAAGAGGTGAACGATGAGAAGAAAAAATTAAAAGTAACTGTAAAGATATTCGGCCGTTCCACACCTGTGGAGCTGAATTATATGCAGGTTGAAAAACTGGCGTAATTCCCTTTAGTTTTTCCATTTGCACCTGCCACTGCGACCCTCTTTTTCAAAAGGGGGAGAGCGGGCTCGCTAAATAATAAGCATTTTAAATATTCAGGGACATTCTCCCCCTTTTGAAAAAGAGGTAAGTTTTGTTTTTGCGCACTCGAAAGCAAAACGGGGATTTCCAAACTTCAATAAAAAGAGGGTGTATCAGATCTTGATACACCCTCTTTTTATGCAGGACGTACTAATTACAAAGTAGTATCAACTAAAAAAGGCCTCCGGTTAGAAAGCCTTTTATTTCTATAAAGAAGAATAAATTAATCTTCGTTGTTTGTTGAACCTGGCTCCTCAATTGGAAAATCCAGTGTTGCTGGTTCACCCGCTGGTATTGGTAAAATAATTTCTTCTGCCGGTACCGGCGCTGCTACTTTTTTTACCGCGCGTTTTTTAGAAGGAGATTTTTTAGCTGCCTTTTTAGGCGCTGCTTTTTTGGGAGCAGGTTTGGATTTTTTAGAAGCTTTCTTTGGAGCTGTTTTTTTAGCCACTTTTCCAGCTACTTTTTTTACTGCTTTTTTAGCGGTTTTTTTTGCTGCTTTTTTTGCTGTTTTTTTGGAAGCTGCTTTCTTTTTAGGAGCTGCTTTCCTTGCCCCTTTTTTGGCCGCCTTTTTCGGCGCCGCTTTTTTTGCTGCTTTTTTCTTTCCGGCTTTCTTAGGTGCCGCTTTCCTGGCTCCTTTCTTAGCGCCTTTTTTAGGGGCTGATTTTTTCTTCGGAGCAGCTTTTTTCGCGGACTTTTTCTTTGCTTTGGCCATGACTTATTTAAATTTAATTGATATTAGTAAGTTGTAAACTTAAGTAAAAGCTACGTAGAATAATTTAAAAAATAAAAAACTCATAAATTATTTTTACTATCTTTGCGACCCCAAATAAGAAATAAGTTCTTATTGAGTTTGGGAGTGGCCGTAAAAACGCCACGCTATTACCAAAAAAAATTAAAATATGGCAAAAGAAATCAGTGGCTTTGTAAAGCTGCAGGTAAAAGGTGGCCAGGCAAATCCGGCACCTCCCGTAGGTCCTGCTCTTGGTTCGAAAGGTGTGAACATTATGGAATTCTGTAAACAGTTCAATGCCCGCACCCAGGACAAACCCGGTAAAGTACTTCCTGTTCTTATTACCGTTTATTCCGACAAGTCTTTCGATTTTATCATTAAAACTGCACCCGCAGCTATCCAGTTGCTCGAAGCTACTAAACTGCAGAGTGGTTCAAAAGAACCTAACCGCAGCAAAGTGGGTAAAGTAAACTGGCAACAGGTGGAAGAGATCGCTAAAGATAAAATGGCTGATCTTAATTGTTTCACCCTGGACAGCGCCATGAAAATGGTTGCAGGTACCGCTCGCAGTATGGGTATTACCGTAGATGGTGATGCACCATGGGACAAAAATTAATTGTAACGGATAAAATTGAATGACAATGGGAATTGCAAAAAAAAGAAAAGCAGTAGACTCCAAAGTTGATAAAAACAAAATGTATTCTCTTAAAGAAGCATCATTGCTTGTTAAAGATGTAAATACTACTAAGTTCGATGCATCTGTGGACCTGCATATACGCCTTGGCGTTGACCCTAAAAAAGCCGACCAGGCTATCAGGGGAACAGTAAGCCTTCCTCACGGAACAGGTAAAACTAAAAAAGTATTAGTGCTTTGCACACCAGATAAAGAAGCTGCGGCAAAAGAAGCAGGCGCCGACTTTGTTGGTCTTGATGAATTTGTAACAAAGATCGAAGGCGGATGGACAGATATTGATGTGATCATCGCAACACCATCTGTGATGCCTAAAATTGGTAAACTGGGTAAGATCCTCGGCCCGCGTAACTTAATGCCTAACCCTAAAACCGGTACCGTTACAAATGATGTGGCAGCCGCAGTTAACGAGGTTAAAGGTGGTAAGATCGCGTTTAAAGTTGATAAGGCTGGCATCATTCACGCTTCCATCGGTCGCGTAAGTTTCAGCCCCGAAAAGATTACCGAGAACAGTAATGAACTGATCAATGCTATTATTAAAGCCAAGCCGTCTTCTTCAAAAGGTACTTACCTGAGAAGCATATTCATGGCAAGTAGCATGAGCCCCGGAATCGCAGTTGATACCAAATCATTAATGAACTGATCAAACTTATCGTCATGACCAAACAAGAAAAAAATGAAGTGATTGATGTACTGAAAGGAAAATTCGAACAGTATAACAATTTCTATATTACAAATACAGAAGCACTCTCCGTAGCGCAGATCAATAAATTACGCGGCATTTGTTTCAGCAAAAACGTTGAAATGAAAGTGGCAAAAAATACACTGATTAAAAAAGCGCTCGAATCTATTAATAACGAACGTTTTTCTGATGTGTACGATTCACTCAACGGGGTGACTGCATTACTGTTCTCAGAAAATGCAAAGGATCCTGCAATAATTCTCAGCGATTTTCGCAGAACACCGGCTAATGGTGAAAAACCAGTATTAAAAGCGGCATTCATCGATGGTGATGTGTTTGCAGGTGATAACCAGCTGAAAGTGCTGACAACCCTGAAAAGCAAACAGGATCTTATTGGTGAAATCATCGGGTTGTTACAGTCGCCTGCTAAAAATGTTATCAGCGGCTTAAATGCTGGTAATAAACTTGCAGGATTGATCAAAGCGCTTGAAGATCGAAACGCCCAGAATTAAACTAAAAATTAAAAACTTAAAACTGAATACAAGTGTCCCCACTTTTTACTTTTAAGTTTTAACTTTTATACCCGCTCCGCCCGGGAGCTGTTAAACCGGGCAATTTTTTTAAACCATCCTCCGGAGCCATAAGCAGTGAAGGAGGAAAAAATTCAAAACAAAATGGCAGACTTAAAAGCATTCGCAGAACAGTTAGTAGGACTGACTGTTAAAGAAGTAAACGAATTAGCAAAAATCCTGAAAGACGAATACGGAATTGAACCAGCTGCTGCTGCAGTTGCTGTTGCCGGCCCTGCTGCTGCTGGTGCCCCTGCTGCAGAAGAAAAAACTTCTTTCAACGTTATCCTGAAAAGCGGTGGCGCTAACAAACTGAACGTTGTTAAGATCGTTAAAGATCTTACAGGTTTAGGACTGAAAGAAGCAAAAGACCTGGTTGATGGCGCTCCAAAACCAGTAAAAGAAGGTGTTAGCAAGGCCGACGCTGATGCGCTGGTAGCTAAGCTGAAAGAAGCTGGTGCTGATGTAGAAATTCAGTAAGAGATTATAGGCAAGGGCCGAGGGCCCGCGTCAGAAACGTTAAACCCCGGAAAAACTCCGGGGTTTTTTGTTGAGAACCAATAATTTCATACCTTTGCGATCCAAATTTCACAAAAAAATTATAGACGTAAGTTATCAACGAACGAAATAACATAGCTTACCTTATTGTATTACAGGGAATTAGATAATGGTTCCCCTGTGATATTTTTGTCTTTATATTATATGTGAAATAGGGGGTAAAGCCTTCGCTAACCGCGTACGCTAAAGTTTTGGACACTTGTACCAGGCTTCGGCGGTCGAAGGGAAAATTTTAGAAGTACTAATTAAACCGGGTTTAAAATATATGTCTTCAACAAAAATTCAAAACAGGGTCAACTTCGGGAAAACCAAGAACTTGTCTGATGCTCCCGATCTCCTTGAAGTTCAGATCCAATCATTTAAAGAATTTTTCCAGCTAGAAACAACTCCCGATAAACGTAACATCGAAGGGTTATTCAGGGTGTTCAAGGAAAACTTCCCTATTACAGATACCAGGAACATCTTCATGCTGGAATTTCTTGACTATTTTATTGATCCGCCCCGTTATACTATCGAAGAGTGTATGGAACGTGGTCTCACTTATGCGGTTCCTCTCAAGGCAAAGCTCAGGCTTAGCTGTAACGATGAGGAGCACGTGGATTTCCAGACCATCGTACAGGATGTATTCCTCGGAAACATCCCTTACATGACCCCACGCGGTACATTTGTGATCAACGGTGCAGAACGTGTTGTGGTTTCACAGCTTCACCGTTCACCAGGTGTATTCTTTGGGCAGTCGGTTCACCCCAACGGAACAAAGATCTATTCCGCCCGTGTGATTCCTTTCAAAGGGGCATGGATGGAGTTTGCTACAGATATCAACAACGTAATGTATGCGTACATCGATCGTAAGAAGAAATTCCCGGTTACCACGCTTTTACGTTCTATCGGCTATGAAACCGACAAAGACATTCTTGAATTATTCGGAATGGCCGATGAAGTAAAAACCGATAAAAAATCGCTTACTAAGTTCCTCGGAAAAAGACTCGCTGCACGTGTTCTCAGAACATGGGTAGAAGATTTTGTGGATGAAGATACCGGTGAGGTTGTTTCTATCGAGCGTAACGAAATCGTTCTTGAACGTGACACTGTTCTCGATGAAGAAGCAGTGGACATGATCGCCGAAATGGATGTAAAGAGCGTATTCATCCAGAAAGAAGATGTGGGCGGTGATTATGCAATTATCTACAACACTTTAAATAAAGATACTTCCAACTCAGAACTCGAAGCGGTTCAGCATATCTATCGCCAGCTGCGCGGTGCAGATGCTCCCGATAACGAGACTGCACGCGGTATCATCGATAAATTATTCTTCAGCGATAAACGTTATGATCTTGGTGAAGTAGGACGTTACAAGATCAATCGCAAGCTGAACCTGAATTATCCTATCGAACAAAAAACATTAACCAAACCAGATATCATCGAGATCATTAAATATCTCGTTCGCCTAACAAATGGTAAAGCGGAAATTGATGATATCGATCACCTGAGCAACCGTCGTGTTCGTACAGTTGGAGAACAATTGTATGCACAGTTTGGTGTGGGTCTTGCACGTATGGCAAGAACTATCAGGGAAAGAATGAACGTAAGGGATAACGAGGTGTTCACACCGGTGGACCTGATCAATGCAAGAACGCTTTCTTCAGTGATCAATTCATTCTTCGGAACATCACAGTTATCGCAATTCCTTGATCAGACAAACCCATTAAGTGAAATAACGCACAAACGTCGTATTTCAGCGCTCGGACCCGGCGGTTTATCTCGTGAGAGAGCAGGCTTCGAGGTTCGTGACGTACACTATTCTCACTATGGT